>JBELHA010000049.1:2739-16306 GCA_042091695.1 Flavicella sp. | reverse complement strand
GTTCGAACCGGCGACATTCAGCTTGGAAGGCTGACGCTCTACCAGCTGAGCTACTTTCGCGGTATTGCTCTGCAAATATACAAGCTTTCTTTGTTTTTACAAGTTTATTTACTTCTTTTTTTAATGTGTATCAAAGGGTTTTGTGTAACTTATTGTAGCTGTGGTTGCTAAGTTTGTAAAAAAAATAAATATGCCTAGCGTCCTATTCAAAAATCAAAAAAGCCTCCTGAAAAGGAGGCGTTTAAGTTTTTTATGAATGAATTAGAGTGTTACCTCTACTTGGTTTTTTAGGATGTCTTCCATCGTTTCTCTTTTTCTAATCAAATGAGTTTCACCATTGTGAAGCATAACTTCCGCGGGTTTATAGCGTGAATTGTAATTTGAAGCCATAGAGAAGCAATAAGCTCCTGCATTGTCAAAACACAAGATGTCACCCTCAGAGATTTCATTTATTTTACGATTGATACCAAAGGTATCTGTTTCGCAGATATAGCCAACTACAGAGTAGTAGCGTTCTTTACCTTTAGTATTCGTAATATTTGAAATATGGTGGTAGGCATCGTACATCATAGGTCTCGCCAAATGGTTGAATCCACTGTCAACTCCTGCAAATACCATGGAAGTTGTTTGTTTCACTACATTTACTTTTGCCAAGAACTTTCCTGCTTCACTGACCAAGAACTTTCCTGGTTCAAACATTAGCGTAAGTTCTTTTCCATAGCTTTTACAAAAGCTATTGAATCTTTCTGTCAATACATTTCCTAATTCTTCGATATCAGTTGCAGCAGCTCCTTCGTAATAAGGAACTTTAAACCCACTTCCTAAATCTATAAATTCTAGGTCTTTGAAATCTTTTGCAACATCAAACAACAAATCTGCTGCCGATGAAAAAACATGTATGTCCAGTATATCAGATCCCGTATGCATGTGCACACCGTTTATTTTCATATTTGTATTTTCTACGATACGCAATATGTGAGGTACTTGGTGTATAGAGATTCCAAATTTAGAATCTATATGTCCTACAGATATTTTAGTGTTTCCACCCGCCATGATATGTGGATTTATACGAATACACACAGGGATATCAGGGAAATGGTGTCCAAATTGTTCTAATATAGATAGGTTGTCAATATTGATTTTTACCCCCATTTTTGCCACCTCTTCAATTTCTTGAAGCGAGACACCGTTTGGTGTATAAATGATATCTTGAGGAGCAACTCCTGCTTTTATACCTGTCATTACTTCTTGAATAGAAACCGTATCCAAACCAGCGTTTTGACTTTTAAACAAACGTAGGATATTTATATTAGACAATGCTTTAACCGCAAAGTGTATTTTTAGGTTTTTTACCCCTGAAAAAGCATTGGTAATGCGTTCGTATTGAGATATAATTTTAGAAGTGTCATAAACATATAGCGGGCTTCCGTATTTTTCTGTGAGTGACTGCAGGTAGTTTGCTTCCATTGCTGTGTGTAATTTTAATGTGACAAAGATTGTACTAATCTTTTAATTTTGGTGTGTTTCTATATAAATTTATCAAAATACCGCTAATTGTTAAATCTATAACAAAATAGCGGTAGTTTTCATTTACCTAATCATGTGTAACAAGTACAATTGATGTCTATTTTTTCTTAGCAACAAGTTGTGCTATATTTACTATTACTTCCATAGCTTTTTGCATAGATTCTAGAGGTACATATTCATATTTCCCGTGAAAATTGTGTCCACCAGCAAATATGTTTGGACATGGCAATCCTTTAAAGGATAGTTGAGATCCGTCTGTACCACCGCGTATGGCTTTGATGAGGGGAGTAATGTCCGCTTGTATCATAGCTTCTTTTGCGATGTCTACAATATGCATGACAGGGACTATTTTTTCCTTCATATTGTAATATTGGTCTTTTACTTCAGTAGTGATAATATCCTCACCGAACTCCTTATTCATTTGTGCTGCTACTGCTATGAAATCAGTTTTTCGTTTTTCAAATAAGTTGCGGTCATGGTCTCTTATAATGTATTCCAATGTTGTGTTTTCTATATCTCCTGTTAGCGTATGCAAGTGGAAAAAACCTTCATAACCAGTAGTCTTCTCAGGTACTTCATCTGCAGGAAGTCTAGCTATAAAGTCATTGGCTATCAAGATAGCGTTTACCATTTTTCCTTTGGCATAGCCAGGGTGTACACTTTTACCCATAATTTTTACTTTTGCTCCTGCCGCATTGAAATTCTCATATTCCAATTCTCCTATTTGACTTCCATCAAGAGTATAGGCCCAGTCGGCACCAAATTTAGGAACATCAAATAGGTGAGCACCTTTACCAACTTCTTCGTCAGGAGTAAAGCAAATTCTTATCTTTCCATGTTTGATTTCTGGATGTTGCAGTAAATACTCCATTGCAGATACAATTTCGGTAACTCCTGCTTTGTCATCGGCTCCCAATAGCGTTGTTCCGTCAGTAGTGATCAAGGTTTTTCCTTTGTAAAGTAATAAATCTTCAAAATAGTCAGGAGAAAGCACAATGTTTTTTTCGGCGTTCAATACAATATCCTTACCATCGTAATTTTCGTGAATTTGAGGTTGTACGTTGGCTCCTGTAAAATCAGGACTTGTATCAATATGTGCAACAAAACCAATGGTAGGTACATCGTAGTCTATATTGGAAGGTAATGTAGCCATGATATAACAATTGTCATCCAGAGTTACTTCCTGCATCCCGATAGCTTTCAGTTCGTCAACCAATACGTGTGCTAAATTCCATTGCTTTTCAGTACTTGGAAATGCGGGGTTGTTTGGGTCAGATTCTGTATCGATTTGAACGTATTTAATAAAGCGGTCTAATATATGTTGCATATTATGTTTTTTTATTGCAAAAATAGGTTTTCCCATACACATAGTCAAATAGGAATTTCAAGACTATGGTAATTTCAATGAGAGTCTTAGATCCTATTATAGGTTGTTTTTATCCTATTTAAGGATGTGACCTTGTGTGAGTGTGTCTTATATATGTTAGGGCAATGGTTATTTTTACTAAAAACAGTTTTTTTATAAAAAAAGCCAGGTGATTATTGATTTTTATGAGAAAATAATTCTATATTTGCAGCCTTAAAAATAATTTAAATAGATTAATTATGAATCATTACGAAACTGTTTTCATTTTGAATCCCGTTTTATCTGAGTCTCAGGTAAAGGAAACAGTACAGAAGTTTGAGGACTATCTTGTTTCTAAAGGTGCCGAAATGATTTACAAAGAAGACTGGGGTCTTAAGAAATTAGCATACCCAATCCAAAAGAAAAAAAGTGGTTTTTACCACTTATTCGAATTCAAACTAGCAGGTGTAAACTTGTCAGCTTTTGAATTAGAATTTAGAAGAGATGACAGCATTATGCGTTATTTGACTGTAAAGTTAGACAAACATGCTGCAGCTTGGGCTGAGAAAAGAAAAGAACGTGTTAAATCTGCTAAAAAATAAGAATTATGGCGTCAATTGATCAACAAGCAAAAGGAGGTAAACAAGGTGATGTAAGATACCTTACTCCGTTAGACATCGATACAAAAAAAGAAGCTAAATACTGTAGATTTAAGAAAAATGGAATCAAGTACATTGACTATAAAGATGCAGATTACTTAATGTATTTAGTAAACGAGCAAGGTAAAATATTACCTCGCCGTTTGACAGGAACATCTTTGAAATTTCAACGTAAAGTGTCAGTAGCTATCAAAAGAGCTCGTCACTTGGCTTTAATGCCTTATGTTGGAGATTTATTAAAATAATAAAGTAGATACGACATGGAAGTTATATTAAAACAAGACGTAGAAAACTTAGGATTTAAAGACGATATCGTATCTGTGAAAAACGGATATGGAAGAAATTTTTTAATTCCTCAAGGACATGCAGTTTTAGCGACAGGATCTGCTAAAAAGGTATTGGCTGAAAACTTAAAACAACGTGCTTTTAAAGAAGCTAAGATTGTAGAAGAGGCAACTAAATTAGCGGAAGCTATCAAGGCAATTGAAATTAAAATTGCTGCTAAGGTAGGTGAAGGAACTAAATTATTTGGATCTGTTTCAAATATCGATGTAGCTGCTGCTATTGAAAAAGCAGGAACTGAAATTGATAAGAAATTCATCAAAGTTACTGGTGGATTGATCAAGAGAACAGGTAAATACAATGCAACAGTAAGATTACACAGAGATGTTGTAGTTGAACTTTCTTTCGAGATTGTAGCTGAGTAATTGTACACCTCATAAATTTCAAAATCCACCACTCTTTGAGTAGGTGGATTTTTTTTTGATTAGTTTTTTAAATAATTTGCTAAAACACGATATTATAACGATTTTTAGCTTTTTTGATAATAATGGCACAACCTATGAAATATAGACAACTTACAAAAGAACAATTTGAAGCATTACATGAGGAATTTGCAGTGTTTTTGGCTTCTCAAAAAATTGATGCAACAGAGTGGAAGTCCTTAAAAAAGGAAAAGCCAGCGCTAGCAGAAGAAGAGATGAATATTTTTAGTGATGTTGTTTGGGATGATGTTTTGAACAAAGCCTCTCATATTGAACATTACTCAAAGAAAAGTATCAATTTGTTTAGATGTAAGGAAACTTTAATAGAGCGTATACTCGTAAAGACGCGTCATAAAGATGTTGACTTTCTAACTAAGGATGGTATCGATTGGTTGGCACAAAATGCGGGTGATTCTAGTTTGGAGTATTTTTATGCGCATAAAGATTACGATAAAGAACGCAATCTCGAAGTGTTTGAATTGGTTGAAAAAGGAGGGATCATCAGCGATGGTCATCTCTATACTTCAATTGCTGAAATTATCAAGAAATAATGAATGCAAGCACCCTAATATAAAAGCTAACATTATAGTTTAGAACTTACTTTATGGACAAACAACATTTAATAACTTACTTAGAGCAATTCGTAACTGAAGAGCGTAAAGAAATATTTTACAAAGTACTCAAAGAAAGGACACGACATTTTACAGTTATTTTAGAAGATTTGTATCAGAAACACAACACAAGTGCAATCACTAGAAGTTGTGAAGTATTTGGTATACAAGATTTGCATATCATTGAAAACAAATACAAGACCTATGTCTCTAATCAGGTAGGTAAGGGGTCTCAAAAATGGTTGACATTTCACCGTTACAACGAACAAGATCACAATACTCAAGATTGTATTGACAGTGTTAAAGCTGCAGGTTATCAGATCATTGCGACGACACCACATGAATCTTCAAAGTTTGTTGGAGATTTTGATGTTTCCAAAAAGGCTGCTTTTGTTTTTGGAGTCGAAAAAGAAGGAGTTTCAGATATGATGTTGGAACAGGCTGACGGACATTTAAAAGTACCTATGTACGGATTTACAGAGAGTTTGAACGTGTCCGTTGCAGCCGCTATTGTATTGCAAGATGTCTCTACACGAGTTAGAAACAGTGCTGTAGCATGGGAAATAGCTGCAGACGAACATCAAGACATATATCTTACTTGGTTGCAAAAGTCAATAAAAAGTATTGATACGATTATGGATCGCTATGAAAAAACAGTAAAGTAACTGTTTTTTAATGCTAATTTTTACAGCAAAACAGGTATAGTTAACAGTTAAATCCTGTATTTCGTAGATGATATAATGTCATTCACAGATTTTTAGTTCCTACAAAAAAGCTTTTGTATACTTTTACTGTACTAACTAATTAATCATTTTTACTCATTTGAGCTATTTAACATTTATGTATTAAAATTTTCATGTATTACTAATACATAGTTGTAACTCAAAAAAGGTCAGTTTAATACTGACCTTTTTTTTGTACTGTTATATTTTTACTAGATATTGTTATTAATGTACAAGTTATATCTCTGAATATGTGCTTTTTGTTTTATTTTAATATGTTGATAATTATTAATTTTATAACTATTAACTTTAAAACTTGTACCCTTTGAAAATCACAATTTTTCCAAACAGAACCATAGTTTATATAGGTCTTTTTTTAGCTCTTATTTTTCAATTGCCCTTAATGGCATCAAATTTAAATACGCACACTTCATCTACAGTTACGACCTATTATATAGCTTTAGATGGTAAAGATTCTAACGATGGAAGTATAACACATCCTTGGAAAAACTTGAAAAAATCACTCTCCAAAGTAAAAGGAGGGGATACCTTACTTTTTCGTGAAGGAGTTTACCATATTGCTACCACAATAGAAAATTATAAAACAACAAATGGTTTAGCAGTTACAGTTTCATCTTTCCCAGGAGAAAAAGTAGTTTTTGACGGAACTTCTGTTCTTCAAACAAAATGGAAGCATTGGAAAGATGGCATCTACCGTAGTAAAGTTAAAAAAGAGTTTTGGCAGCTATTTGTAAACGATACCTTTGCAGATATGGCAAGGTGGCCGAATACTTCCTTTGAAAATGATAGTATTTGGAGAATGACCCGTTCTATGCGCAGTGGAGATGGTGGGTATAGAAAAGAAAAATATACAGGTAAAAGTAGGTTTGGTCTTATGTATGATGCTGCTTTTAAGTCAAAAAAGGAGGGCGTATTTACAGAGGGTGATAGTCGCTATAATGTTTTAGAAAATCAAGAATCTCTTGCTGATACAGGAATTGATTTTACTGGAGCTTATGCTGTTTTGAATATTGGAAATTGGTTGACTTGGACGCGTGAAATTACAGCACATAAACCTGGACAATCCTTTTTCACTTACGATACCACAGGAATCAAAGAAAAAGAATTAAAGAGTCACAGTGCTTATTATATATACGGTCTTCAAGCATTGGATAAGCCCAATGAATGGTGGTATGATAAAAAGAATCAGTATTTATACTACAGACCTTTTTCTAAAGAAGATTTAAATTCAAAAGTATTTAGAGGGCGTACTCAAAATTTTGCCATACAAATTCAAAAATCAAGAGACATTACAATTGATAATATCAATTTTTTTGCAACAGGTTTTTTTGTAAAAGAATCAGATAATATACGTTTTGAAAATTGTAATTTTGAATATATCTCTGCTAATAAATTTGTGCTAGGTATCACGAATTGGTTTACTAAGTTTAATCGTAACAGGTCAGATGATAACCATGCTGCTTCTATCTTTAAAGGATCTAAATGTGCTTTTATCAATTGTAATATATACCGATCAAATGCACCAGTTTTTCTTACTGGAAATCAGATGCAAATTGAAAATTGTTCTTTTAAAGATATTGAATGGGATGTAAATTCAAACGGATCATCCGGATCAATTCAGTTAGGAGAAAATAGTAGCATGGAACGTTGTACATTGACACGTGCAGGTAATTCTGAAGGTATTCGTCCTGTGAGTACAGGTGTTACCATCCGATTGAACAGAATAAGTGATGTAGGAAATCTACAACACGATGGTGCAGGTATCAATGTAGGAACAAAGCATCAAAAAAACGCATTGATCGAAAATAACTGGGTCCACGATTCCAACCGTCAAGGAGTTCGATTTGATTACCATGGGAACAATGTACTTATGCCTAATGGAGCGGTGTATGGTGATGGAATCTATCGAAATAATGTGACATGGAACACACAGCCCAATCAAGTAAAAGGTGATCGACATTTGATTCTCAACAATACTGTTGTAAACTGTAATAGTTACAAAAATCCATTTGAAGAAGCGTTTAATATGAGTGTACATGGGTTCAAGGCCATGCATGAAATAGAAGCCAATGCGCATAGTATTACGCGTAACAATTTGGCCAAACTTACCCATAGAAGTTGGAACTTAAAATTAGGAGGAAAAAACAAAGAGTTTAGAATTCGCAAAGACGGATATAAACAACCAAAAGCACAAATTATTCCAGGAGTAAATGATCATAATACAGATACTTCAGGAGCTGCATTTTTATATTTAAGAGATCCTCATAACTTGGATTTTAGACCTAAAAAAGGGAGTCCCATCATTGATGCAGGAGCTATTGTTTCTGATTCAGAACTTCCTAGTAGTGAGTATGTATATACAGCTATGCCTTTTGAAGGTACTTCACCTGATATAGGTGCCTACGAATATGGTACTGACACTTACTGGATTCCGGGAAAACAAGAGGAACAAGCTACTGTGCCCATTCCTTCTCACGGAAGCAGCACAGCTAAAAAAGAAGCAGATATGATTTTCCTAGGAGGGAAAAACGCATCTAAACACTATGTATATTTCGGTACTGACGCCCAATCATTAAAAAAGGTTGCTACACTCAAAGGAAATAAAAATATATATAGCCCTAAAAAACTCAAGGAAGGTACGACTTACTTTTGGAGGGTAGATGCTAAAGAAGGTAAAAACATTCATAAAGGAACTGTTTGGCAGTTTAAGGTTGCAGCAAGCTCAAAGCTATAACAAAAAATCACAGCTAAAAAAAGCCTCAAATAATGTATTTTATTTGAGGCTTTTTCTTGAGAATTAAGGCTAGATACCAAATCAGTATTTACTTGTTTTTATTGGCACAAGTATATCGAAAACTTAGTCACCTACTATAAATTGTTTGGTGATACTTCTTTCTGTTTCTGTTCTCAATTGTAAAAAATAGACTCCTGCGGGTAAAGAAGTAGTCTGAATTGTTTTTAGGTTTCCTGCACGATATAAAACCAATTGACCAAACGCATTAAAAACAGTAGCTGTAGATATTGGGAGGTGACACTCAATTTGTAGTGCAGTTCCTCGTTTTAGAGGTTGTGGGTGTACTCTTACTGCGGTAAGCAGTTGTTTTTTCCCATAAGAGGCCGTTGTAGAAGGCCACTGCCAAGGATAGGTTTCAGTATCAAAACTCTGCAATACTCCTGGCATCCATTTTTCACCGTTAAACTCATAAGCACCTCGGTCAACAGTATTGATTGCATTTGGTGTTATATCTTTGTCAATAGGACTAAATACTGTAGTTGTAATTGCGACTCCAGTATCTACTAATTCCGAGTTTAAGATGGGGCTAAAGTCATACAAATTCCTATTTGCCATAACTTGAGAACTATTGTATACAATATCTGTTTTAGTCAATAAGTTTTTTATGGCTGTGTTATTTGTGTTATTTGAACTTATACCTGGAATTGCTTCGTTTTTACTTCTATGACTTGATAGAATATCCACCGCATTGTTTTTTGTATGTGTCTGAGAGTTGGTGAATTTTTCCACATCATTTTCTGTAAAGAATTCTTTTAGAATGATGATGTCGTTTTTAAAGTTGTCAAAGCCCGTATTGTTATAGACTTCTTGTTGGTCCCCTTTGATCATCATACTTCCGGAATTCCAAAAGACGTTGTGGTGTACCAACCCTTTTTTACCAGCAGTTTCAGATTGCCCTATTATTGCGTCAAATCGAATCGCATATTTCGTTAAGTCATGAATCCAATTGTAGGCAGTTTCAGATCCATCGACATTGTTTTTTGTTACTTGTACTGCAGCTCCGTCGCTTTGTCCTAGTCCCGTGTTTGAAATATCATTGTGGGTAATGATAGATCTTTTTCCATAGACCAATGTTTCAGATGCTCCGGTAGTGTGAACTGTATTATAGGAAAAAGTATTGTCTTCACCCATGGCATAAATTGTATTTCCTATACCTTGAATATTTGCACAACTATAATCGATATGGTGGAAAAAATTATTATTTACTGTGTGATTATTTCCACTAATTAATAGTGCTTCACCGTCTGTATATTCAAAAACATTATTTTCAAAGCTACAGTTGTTACTACCCAAGTTTTTTAATTTTGAATTTTGGGGGGAGTTTTCATCTATATAATAATCAATACTAGTTACAAGAGGCGCTTCTTTACTTTTTGTTCCCCCTAACATTCTTTTGGAGCAATTAGGAAATGAAAACGTATTGTTTTTAATTTCGATGTATTGGCTATTCGTAATACGCAGGGTAGTAGCAAAAAACTTGAGACCTTCGATTTGAATATTGGAAGCATTTTTGATTTCAAAAGCAAAAGATTGATTTTTACCTTTGATGGATGCGTTTTTAAGGTCGTCACCATTGTTTTTGTCAATTGCATAGACATAACGTTGCGTACCTTCCTTTTGAAAGAACCACTCATTTTCTGTATCGAGTAGGTTGAGTTTACCTTCTATAAAATAATAATGTTCTTTATCTCTCCAGTGATTTGTTTCGATTGGGGTATGCGTAAAATAGGATTTGTTCAAAACAATACCGTCTTGCGCTTGAGACGGTGACATTATATTAGAGGTAATATCGCGAACGTAAGTTCTAAAAGAACCAATATTTCCAACCAACAAAGCCCCTTTAGGTTCTATAGCTTGTAATGTTTTTAAGTCTTGTTCGTTGTCTATTTGAATGTAGCCGTTTAGTTCTCTATTGCCTTCGATTCCATCACCATTTTCAGTGTTGTCGGTTTGTACAAAACCATGTGCCCAATTTTCTTTTTTATAGATATAATCATTTTCAAAAGTTGTATTGGGCCATCGAGCCATAACTTTTTCTTCCCCATTAACAAAAAGTTGCCAGATATCTTCATCAACAGGTGCTTTCCATATATTTTTTGCAGAATCGTGTACTGTCCAAGTTGAACTAATGTTTGTAGTTCCATCGAAGACTACGTTTGCATTTTCTAAGGGACGTATCGTGATGTCATTTTTGTTCTCAATTAATAGTGCATCTTCTCTATAGGTTCCCTCCAAAAGAAATATGGTTCCTGTATCTGTACTCTTAAACTTGCTCAATGCATTTTTTATGGTTTTAAGAGGCATGTCAATCGATGTTCCATTGTTTGAAATGGCATCATTTTGAATGCTTACCTCCGGAGATACATAAATGATCTTTTGTTGTCCGAATATAAGGTTGCTGTAGATAATTGAGAGTACTGTAAAAAAAGTGGTAAAGTTCAAATTCATTAATATTGTTTTTTTTTATAAAAGTACTTTATTACAATTATTTTTTCTAAAATTAATACTTCATTATTTAATACTTTTTTACGCATAAAAACGATACTTATAAGAGTTCGTCTAGATTTAGACGCATACAATGCAGGTTTTTCCATATATTTTTATATTTATGACTAAATTTATATTGACTTTAAGTATTAATATATGACTACCCTATATATATTAGTAAAGTTAGTATTCTGATTAGCTGACTCTTACTTTTTTTTACATATGTTAAATTATTATTTTTAATTTTATATTTGATTTTAATCATTTTTTCCTATTTTTATACATATTGATTTTTAAATTTAATACATACCCCGCCCCATTATGAATTACTCACCAAACACCCCAACGCAGAAATTTTACTTATTAAGCATCTCTGGAATAAAGGCTACTTTTTTTTATAGGTAAACACGTTTAGTTGTTTATTAAAGAAAATTGTAACTAGTATTTTGTGCTTATGAAGAATGTTTTGATGTATTTTATTTTGTTTTTTTATTGTTTGTGTGCTTTTTCACAAACTGATAAACATGTTCTTTCCAGTCAGGGAGGAGTGTATATTACTGCTTCTAAAATTACAGTTTCACAGACTATAGGACAACCTTCTGTCATTGGAACAAGTAATACATCGAATGTGTCTATATCTCAGGGGTTTCAACATAAAAGATGGGCAGCCATTATCAATTCAAACAAACACCCTTTTGATCTCACTGTTTTTCCAAACCCTTTTAGAGATGCCGTTTCACTTACATTCGATAGTGAATCTGATGTAGCTACCGAAATATCCTTATACACTATTTCAGGTGTCTTAATGTTTAAGGGAGTATACCACCAACAAGGTTTAGAAATCAGAATACGATTTCCAAATTTACCTGTAGCAACTTATATGCTAAAAGTGAAACAGAACAAGCACATTAACTACCAACAATTAATAAAAATCTAATGAAAACTAGACATTTACTTTCCCTATTTCTATGCCTCGCTTTTACTGTTAGCGGACAGGAATTATATGTCAATATAGGAGATAATATATCAAATTACACGTATGAAAACTCGGTAGGTGAACAAAGTTTGAATTCTATATCAGGAAAAGGTTCTTCTTATGGTTTGGGTGTTACTTTCCCAATCATCAAACCTGATAGTACATTTACATATGGAGTAGGTGTAGCTTTTAATGAATTTAATGCGCAGGCTATTGAGTTAAATGCCAGCGCTACAGAATATTTTTATTCAGAATTGATGACTTCTTATTTAGGATTGCATCAGGAGTTGAATTACCACTTTCACAGTCCCTTCAAGAATTTTGTGCTTCGTTTGAATGCCTCTGTCAATTTGAATACATTAATCTCGGGAAGAGAAATACGAAATTTAAAAGGTGTACAACCTCAATTTTTATTAAATGATAATCTAGCAGAAAACCCACTTTATGCTGGGATTTTTATAGAGCCAGGTGTAGGAGCTGGTTTTCAATATAGTTTAGATAACAATATTTGTTTTTCTTTAGATTACACCTACTCTAGGAACTACAAGTTAAAAACCATAGAGGAAAAATTTACATTTCAAAATCACAGATTGCGGGTGCAAATAAAGTTTCCTTTACATAAATAATACAACGATGAAAAAAACACTACTATTCTTTTTGTTTGTCACTCTTTTTATATCAAAAGGAGTTTCACAAAATTCAGGCGTCAATTATCAAGCTGTTCTCTACAGCTCCAGTGGTAAAGAATATTTAGGAATGACAAATCCAGCTTCTGTACTTAGTAGTACAGAAGTTTGTTTGCGTTTTAGTTTTATTGATTCAGAGCAGCAAATTGAATACCAAGAAAGTGTTCAACTTACTACCGATGCTTTTGGTACCGTAAATTATTATATAGGAAATTCAACTGTTTCTGAAGATCATAACAGAACCATCGTTGAAGGAGAATTTTCAGCTATTAAGTGGGACAGTACTGCTAAAAATTTACGTGTAGAATTAGATGCAACAGGGAGTTGTGATGATTTTGAAGTGATAAGCAATGCACCATTTACCTATGTGCCATTTGCCTACTATGCCATTGATGCAGGGAGTAGCCAAACAGGAGAAAAAGGAGATCAAGGACCGCAAGGTGAGCCTGGACCAATAGGGCCTAGGGGAGAAAGAGGTCCAGAAGGTCCAATTGGTGTACAAGGAATTCAAGGTTTTACTGGGGTTCAAGGAATTCAAGGAGAAGTAGGGCCTGTCGGACCTGAAGGACCAGAGGGACCTAGAGGTCTCCAAGGTGATAAGGGAGAAAAAGGAGATCAAGGAGTTACAGGAAAAGGAATTTTATCTTCAAGAGTTACGGGACTTACGCCACCATACGATTTGATTTTGACTTATGAAGACGGTACATTAGATACCATTCCTAACGCTATAGCGCCCGTACCAGGTGGAGAAATTGGCCCTGAAGGCCCACAAGGATTAAAAGGAGATACTGGTGCTATGGGACCACAAGGTCTTCAAGGATTACAAGGAATAGCTGGTTTAGAAGGTGCACAGGGACCGCGAGGTTTGCAAGGGATTGCCGGTGAAAAAGGAGATACTGGACTTCAAGGTCCGATCGGAATTCAAGGACCGAAAGGAGATACAGGAAGTATTGGTTCTATGGGAGTTCAAGGTCC
>JBELHA010000049.1:1446-2639 GCA_042091695.1 Flavicella sp. | reverse complement strand
CCACAAGGATTGCAAGGATTAAAGGGAGACCAAGGTCCTCAAGGACAAAAAGGAGATACAGGTGCTATAGGACCCCTTGGACCAATTGGTCCACAAGGTTTTAAAGGAGACCAAGGTTCCCAAGGTGAAAAAGGGGATACAGGAATTGCAGGTCCTAAAGGTGCTCAAGGAGATCGCGGTCCTAAAGGAGAAAAAGGAGATGACGGTGCTCAAGGAGATCAAGGAAATGGAATCAGTTCTTCAAGAGTTACAGGTACTGAAGCTCCCTATGATTTGATACTTACTTACGAAGATGGTAGCGAGCAAACTATTGAAGATGCCATTGCTCCCGTTCCTGGCGGAGCTATTGGTCCACAAGGACCCGTTGGACCTACCGGAGATACTGGTGCTGAAGGACCACAAGGTCCTCAAGGATTACAAGGTATCCAAGGATTGAGAGGGATAGCAGGTTTGCAAGGAGAAAAAGGTGAAACTGGCGCAACCGGTGCACCTGGACTCACAGGTCTACAAGGACCTGTAGGACTTCAGGGCTTGAAAGGAGATCAAGGTATTCAAGGTGATCAAGGACCCGCAGGAGCCAAAGGAGACCAAGGTATACAAGGTGTTCAAGGGCCAAAAGGAGACCAAGGAATACAAGGTCCTAATGGAGACGATGGAGCTATAGGAACTAGTGGAAAAGGAATTCGAACTACAAGATTAGGCGGAACTGCTCCCTATGATTTGATAATTACTTACGAAGATGGTAGCGAACAAACTTTAGAAGACGCAATTGTTCCACTACCAGGTGGAGCGGTTGGACCACAAGGACCAGCTGGACCGGTAGGACCGACAGGACCTATTGGAGTTACAGGTTTGACAGGTGCTAAAGGTGATATTGGAGCTACAGGAGCTCAAGGTATTCCAGGTACCCAAGGAGAAACAGGTTTGACTGGACCCCAAGGTGCTACTGGTGATACAGGTCCTCAAGGTCCTAGAGGGGTGCAAGGTATTCAAGGACTTCAAGGAATACAAGGTCCAATTGGTCCGATAGGACCCATTGGAGCTACAGGAGCTGATGGTAGTGAAGGAACTCAAGGACCACAGGGTCTCAAGGGTGATACTGGAGCAACAGGAGCAAGAGGACCGCAAGGACTACAAGGAATCCAAGGATTGACTGGTATACAAGGACCCAAAGGAGACACAGGTGCTGCTGG
>JBELHA010000049.1:0-1346 GCA_042091695.1 Flavicella sp. | reverse complement strand
AAGGACCCAAAGGAGACACAGGTGCTGCTGGTGCAGATGGAGCTACAGGTCCTAGAGGACCAGAAGGGTCTAAGGGTGATGATGGACAAGGAGGAGTAACTACTGTATCTGGGGCTAATATTGCTATAGATGGATCAGGAACTACTGACAATCCTTATGAGATAACTGTTACTGAGCAGCAGACATTAGCAGATGTATTGCTAAAAGGATCTGATGCCAATGCAGTTAAAATAACTAACATAGCAGAGCCAACGGAAGCACAAGATGTAGCGACAAAAAATTATGTGGATACTTCAATTACAGACAATCTTCCAACTTTTTCATTTTATTATGCCGATAAAGATGAAGATGGTTTTGGATGTCCATGGAATGTTGTGTACGCCACAAGTGCCCCAACAGGATTTGTGACAACTAATACTGATTGTGATGACAATGATGACACTGTTTATCCAGGAGCTCCTGGTATTGATGGTATCGGTCAAGACATCAACTGTGATGGAACTGTTGGAGTTCCAAAAGTTGGAGATTACCACCAAGGAGGTATAGTTTTTTATGTATTTAAACCAGGAGATTCAGGTTTTGTTAATAACGAACATCATGGACTAATTTGTGCATTAAGTGACGTACAAGCAACTAGTTGGGGCTGTTCAGGAACGCTAATAGGTGGTACGAGTACTGACCTAGGTAATGGTATGTCTAATTCAAATGCAATCAAAGCAGGTTGTTCGGATAGTACTAATGCTGTAAGTGAAACTGGGAACTACTCATTTACATCAGGTGGGCAAACCTATTTGGATTGGTATTTACCGAGTATTGATGAATTGGAACAACTCGCAACAAATAAAACCATAGTAAATACTAAATCCACAGAAAACGGAGGTGATTTGTTGAGTAGGTATTATTGGAGTAGTTCAGAAGAAAATGCAAACAGTGCTTTTGAATACGACTTTAATTTAAACGTCAGTAATTCATTTGCCAAACGTTCTACTTCATCTGTGAGACCTATTAGGACTTATTAATGTATCTATATTTCAATCAATAGAATTAAATTTTGGTTCAAAAATTAAATAATACAATTACAATGAGAATTTTTACCACCTTATTACTTTGTTTTTTAACGTCAGTAATGAGTCATGCTCAAGTGAGAAACTCCATGAGTTATAAGTTTGAAGCTCGAGATCAATACAACGAAATTATCAGTGAACAGGGAATAGGTGTTAAGATTTCAATCATGAAGTCTCCAACGAGTCGTTCCGTTGTTTATATAGAAACACATGTTTCAGAAGCCGATATTGATGGAATTGTTTCCTTGAGAATAGGAACAGGTACTCCTTTTGATCCCAATG
>JBELHA010000048.1:0-16899 GCA_042091695.1 Flavicella sp. | reverse complement strand
ACCTGTAACCTTCTGAGCCGTAATCAGATGCGCTATTCAGTTGCGCCACGAGGCCTATTTGCTATTGCGGTTGCAAAGATACACATATATTTCAATAATAAAAGTATTTTAGCTTAAAAATATCATTTTTTTACTGCAATCATATGCTACAAACCCTGAGTATTATTGCCTTTGTAGATAAGCGTCTGTCAGTAAGTTGTTTACTGTATGTCTTAAGATTTTGTGAATTTTGATACAACTCAAAAATATTTAATTGATAGCTCTTTTGGTGATGTAGGCACGCCATCCAATAATGGCCAATTGCCATTTTTTTGCTTTTGTCATGTCCAATCTTTGTTTACCAAAAGAGGGGAAAATTAGTTTGTTGGCTTTGGCAACAGTTTTGTAAAGTTGTTTATTCATATTTAACCTTTTATGTATGTAATGTCCAAGATACACTTTTTAAAAAAAATAGTGAATCCCGAGCTCCTTCTTTTTAGAGAATAGGTATATTTGTGCTCATATTTTTTTACTATGGATATTATATACATCGCAATTGGATTGGTTTTATTGGTCTTTGGAGGGGATTGGTTATTGAAGGCTGCTGTTGCTTTTTCAATACAATTAAAAATTCCAAAAATGGTGATCGGTATGACCGTAGTTTCTTTTGCTACTTCTGCTCCTGAATTAATTGTAAGTTTGAAGTCTGCTTTATCTGGACATCCTGATTTAGCAGTGGGAAATGTCATAGGATCGAACATTGCTAATTTGGCGATGGTATTGGGAGTAACTTTACTATTATCAACAATAGCCGTACCCAAAAGTTTTTACAAGTTGGATTGGCCTTTTATGTTTATTGCCTCCTTATTGTTTTTTATATTTCTTTATTTCGATGGTATAATACAATCCTACGAAGGTGTTATTTTGTTTTTGATGCTTATTGCGTATTTGGTGTATCTTTTGACAAGTCAAAAAAACGCTTATATAGAAGAGGAAGAATACTCTAATCCATTATCAACGTTTAAATCATTGGTTTATTTGCTATTAGGAGGTGTAGCATTATGGGCAGGTTCAGAAATGTTAGTTTACGGTGCGGTATCTATGGCAGAAGCCTTTGGAGTCAGCAAACGTATTATAGGGATCACTATTGTGTCCATCGGAACAAGTATACCTGAATTATCGGCCTCTATTGTGGCAGTAGTAAAAAAGGAAAAAGCAATATCTTTAGGGAATTTAATAGGTTCTAATGTGTTCAATATTTTAGCTGTACTTGGACTTACAGCGGCAATTACACCTATTTCTGTAAAAGATACTGGCTTACTTAACAATGACATCTTTTGGATGCTAGGAGTCTCTTTTGCGATTCTTCCATTGAGCTTTTTACAGCAGCGTAAAAAAGGAAGGCAGTTAGGTACGCTTCAAGGGATACTCTTATTACTAACCTATGCGGTTTTTGTATTTCAATTACTTTACTAGTAATACTCTATTTTAGGAAGGTAGTTTTTATCACAAAATAAATTTATAGAATCATTATATACTACCGTCTAACTTTTCGAAGATTCATTCTCAGTCAAGATTCGTTCATAGCCTTCGTCTAAGTAATTGTCCAAGTCATTGTCATTGTCTTCGTAATTGTCTTCGTCTAAGTCATCGTTTTCGTCAAAAAAAAACGTCTAAGAAATGAATCTCAGACGTTTTTTATAGTATAAATCTACGATTAGATTATGCAACTGTTTTTACAGTTTTGATAATTCTAGCAGCGATTTTGTATGGGTCTCCGTTTGAAGAAGGACGTCTATCTTCTAACCATCCTTTGTATCCTTTTTCAACAGCGATCAAAGGAATACGGATAGAGGCACCTCTATCAGAAACTCCCCATGAGAAGTCAGTGATGGCAGCAGTCTCGTGGTCTCCAGTCAAACGTTGGTCATTGTCAGCACCGTATACAGCAATATGCTCAGCTACTACAGGGCGGAAAGCCTCACAGATTTCAGCATATTTGTCAGCAGAACCACATTCTCTTAAAACAGTGTTAGAGAAGTTAGCATGCATTCCAGATCCATTCCAGTCAGTGTTTCCTAATGGTTTTGGGTGTAACTCGATGTACATACCTCTTTCCTCAGTCAATCTGTTCAAGATATATCTAGCAATCCAAATTTCATCTCCTGCTTTTTTAGCTCCTTTAGCAAACAATTGGAATTCCCATTGTCCACAAGCAACCTCTTGGTTGATCCCTTCAAAGTTCAATCCAGCTTCAATACATAAATCTGCATGTTCTTCAACGATATCTCTTCCAAAAGTGTTGTTTCCACCAACTGAACAGTAGTACTGTCCTTGAGTTCCGTGGTGAGGGAAACCGATTGGTAAGTTAGTTTCGCTATCCATGATAAAGTATTCTTGCTCAAAACCGAACCAGAAATCATTGTCATCATCGTTAATAGTCGCACGACCGTTCGTAGCATGTGCAGAACCGTCAGCATTCATTACTTCTGTCATTACTAAATATCCATTGATACGTGCAGGATCTGGGTAGATTGCTACGGGTACCAAAAGACAATCAGAAGAACCTCCTTCTGCTTGGTTTGTAGACGAACCGTCAAAAGACCAGTTTCCTAATTCTTCCAAAGTTCCTTGAAAGTTTTCGTGTTCTTCTACTTTAGTTTTACTTCTTAGCCCTTGCGTCGGGAACGAACCATCTAACCAGATGTATTCTAATTTAATTTTAGCCATAACTTTAATGATATATTTTCAGAATAATGCTACAAATATAAAACTAATATGCCAAACTACGTTTTGAAATTACGTAAAAATACGTAGAAAGAAGTATTTTTATGAATCTACTATTTTATATCTCATATATTTTCAAATTAGTAGAAATGACTTTTTTTATTGTCAATATTTTAATGATGTTTGAATGGATTAATTTTAGGTTTCTTGATTTTATTCATAACATTTGAGTAACTTTGCCACACCAAATATTGAGAAATAACATGAGTTCAGAAATCAGCAAAAGATATAGCCAACGTGGTGTGTCAGCATCTAAAGAAGATGTACACAACGCAATTAAAAATGTCAATAAAGGATTGTTTCCACAAGCTTTTTGTAAGGTAGTACCTGATCATTTGACAGGAGATGAGGACTATTGCTTGATCATGCATGCAGACGGTGCGGGTACCAAATCTTCCTTGGCGTATATGTATTGGAAGGAAACAGGTGACCTTTCTGTATGGAAAGGTATTGCTCAAGATGCCTTGATTATGAATATTGATGACCTATTGTGTGTTGGGGCTACAGACAATATTATGCTATCCTCAACGATTGGTAGAAATAAAAACGTAATTCCTGGAGAGGTGCTTTCGGCTATTATTAATGGTACTGAGGAACTTTTAGGAGATTTAAAGGAGTTTGGTGTTTCCATACATTCGACTGGAGGAGAGACAGCAGACGTTGGAGATTTGGTACGTACTATAATTGTAGACTCTACGGTAACTGCACGTATGAAACGCGCTGATGTCATTGACAATGCCAATATTCAAGCAGGTGATGTAATTGTCGGTTTGGAGTCTTTTGGTCAAGCGACTTACGAGACAGAATACAACGGTGGTATGGGAAGTAATGGACTTACTTCTGCACGTCATGATGTATTTGATACCTATTTGGCAAAAAAATATCCTGAAAGCTACGATGCCGCTGTTCCCGAGGATTTAGTGTATTCAGGGAAGGTTAAATTGACTGACAAAGTAGAAAATACTCCTTTGGATGCTGGGAAATTGGTGTTGTCACCTACGAGAACCTATGCACCAATTATCAAAGCAATTTTAGCAAAATATAGCAAAGAGGAAATTCACGGTATGGTTCACTGTAGTGGTGGCGCACAAACAAAAATATTGCATTTTGTAAAAGATTTACACATTGTAAAAGATAATATGTTTTCAGTTCCTCCCTTGTTTCAATTGATAAAAGAACAATCAGGAACAGATTGGAAGGAAATGTATCAGGTATTTAATATGGGGCACCGTATGGAGATATATGTACCTGCTATAGTTGCGGAAGATATTATTGCTATTTCTAAAAGTTTCAATGTAGACGCTCAAATAGTAGGACGCGTGGAAGCTTCAGAAGCTAATAAACTAACTATCACAAGCGAATACGGTACGTTTGTGTACTAAAGTATTTTATATTTTTTTAGAAAGACCAGCATTATGCTGGTCTTTTTATGCCTTTATATTAATCGAATAATAATTGTATTTTTGCAATTCAAGAAAAGAACAAAACATGCTAGATAAAATTCAAATATTCAAACAACGTTACGATGAGGTGTCGGATTTGATCATTCAACCTGATATTATCATGGATCAGAAGCGTTACGTGAAACTGAACAAGGAATACAAAGACTTAGGTCAGATTGTAGATAAAGCCAAGGAATATGAAAATGTTCTTATTACTATTGACGAAGCAAAAGAAATCATAGCAGATGGTTCGGATGCTGAAATGGTGGAAATGGCAAAAATGGAATTGGACGAATCTAACGCTCGAATTCCAAAATTGGAAGATGAATTGAAATTTATGTTGATTCCAAAAGATCCAGAAGATGCTAAAAACGTTATTGTAGAAATCCGTGCAGGAGCAGGAGGAGACGAGGCGAGTATCTTTGCTGGAGATTTATATAGAATGTATACAAAGTATTGTTCTGACAGAGGTTGGAAAGTAGATGTAGAGGATATTAGTGAGGGAACTTCAGGTGGTTTTAAAGAGATTATATTTAGTATCACAGGTCCTGATGTGTATGGTGATATGAAGTTCGAATCCGGAGTGCACCGTGTACAACGTGTTCCTCAAACAGAAACTCAAGGACGTGTGCATACATCTGCAGCAACAGTTATGGTGCTTCCTGAGGCAGAGGAGTTTGATATCGACATGAAAATGAGTGATATACGAATCGACTATTTCTGTTCTTCTGGTCCTGGTGGTCAGTCAGTGAATACAACTTATTCTGCAGTACGTTTGACACATATTCCTTCTGGACTGGTAGCCCAATGTCAAGACCAGAAATCTCAGCACAAGAACAAAGACAAGGCAATGAAAGTATTGCGTTCTCGTTTGTACGAACAGGAATTAGAGAAAAAATTAGCTGCGGATTCTTTAAAACGTAACTCCCTAGTTGCAAGTGGTGATAGATCTGCAAAAATTAGAACTTACAATTACCCACAAGGACGTGTGACGGAACATAGAATTGGAATGACCCTATATGATTTGTCAAATGTAATCAATGGTGATATACACAAGATCGTAGAAGGTCTTAAGTTGGCTGAAAATACGGAACGTTTGAAAGAACTGGGTGAAGCCCTTTAATCAAAATATTTTCAAAACATAAAAAAGCTGTATTTAAGAAATTAAATACAGCTTTTTAGGTTTAATATGACGCTTTCTTCTCGGTGAACATTTAGGGGTAGATTGAGATATAGGTCAAATTATTTCAACAAATTGTTCCCTACAAATTTATACATACACAACGACTGTAACAATAGCTATTAACAATGAAAATAGCATCCCTAATTTTAGGGATGCAAATCTGATGCAGTTCTTGATGTTTGGTAATTACTGTCTTTTACCTTTTATTTATTTGTTCGTATTTATAAATGCGAACGAAATCAAACAAGATTTTGAAGCTACTATTTTTCTAGTTCTTACTTTTGGCATTCCAGAAATTTATGAAACGTTAAAATATGTTAAACAAATTACCTTGTATTGCAGAGTACTGTAATGTTTCTATATTTGCGGTAAAATTAATACACAAATATTTTTATGAAAATTATAAAATTATTCATCTTTTGCATTGTTTTGTTATGTAGCTCATTTTCAGGTGCTTTTGCAAATACCATAGAAAAGAATAAAACAGTTCAAGGTCAAATTTTAGATGCCGCCTCTAAAACCCCTTTACCTTATGTAAGTGTTGTGGTTTCGGATAGTAACCACATAGTAGTTACAGGTGCGATTACAGACGATCAGGGGCGTTTTGAAATTAAGAAGTTGAGAAAGGGTAGCTATTTTATTGAAATGACCTATATAGGTTTTGAAACCAAATCTCAAAAGATAACTTTCAATGCCAAAAAAAACACTATTGATTTAGGGGTCTTATTTATGTCTGAAGACAGTGCAGTTTTGGATGAAGTCGAAGTCATAGCTGAACAGTCTACGGTCGAGCAAAAAATTGATCGCAAGGTAATCAATGTAGGAAAGGATTTGACAACTTTAGGAGCATCTGCTGCAACGGTTTTAAACTCTGTACAGTCTGTGTCTGTTGACAGTCAATCAGGTAATGTCAGTTTGCGTGGTAATGAAAATGTACGTGTGTTGGTCGATGGGAAACCTTCCACAATACCGAGTAGTCAGCTTTTGAAACAGTTGCCGTCTACGGCTATTAAGAGTATAGAGTTGATTACGAATCCATCTGCTAAATACAATCCAGAAGGAATGAGTGGTATCATTAATATTGTATTGAAGAAAGATTCTAGAAATGGTTTCAATGCAGGTTTTAACTCAGGACTTACCTATGGAAAAAATGCACGAACTGACAATTCATTAAATATGAATTTCAGAACTGGTATGGTAAACTTTTTTGGAAATTTTGGTTTGAATGATGGTGCTAGAAATAATTACGGTTCTGTAAGCTCTGAATCTATTTTTCAAAAAGTTGACAACGATGAAGAATATACCAATAAATTGATCAAATTTGGAGCGGATTTGTATTTAGATAAAAAAAACACACTCTCATTCTTTATAAATACAAATCTTAGAGACCAAGAAAATAATTTCACTACAATTGTATCAGGTAGCATAGAAACGAACAGTCCTGTTGAAGGAATCCGTGATGAGAAAGCTACGAGTTACAATGCAAATTATACACACCAATTTGATAGAGAAGGGGAGCATTTAGATTTAGAAGTGATGCATACTTTTGAAAAAAATGATGAAATAGGGGTTTTTAAAGAGCTTGTGCAACCTTTTGATTTGACACTTAATTATAGAGATGATATCGTAACTGAAAATGATTTGGCATTGTACAATTTAGATTATGTTTTACCGCTGTCAAAAACGAGTTCTTTTGAAGCAGGTTTGGAAGCACGTTTTAATAAATCTTCCAATGCTAGAAGTACAACTCAACACGATTTTGTATATACTGAAGAAGGAAATAGAATTCCAGCTCAGCTAACATTCGATGGGGAAGACTATGATTGGAATGAAACGACACCTCTAGGGAATTCCGCATTTAGCTACAACCGGGATATCTATTCTTTGTACCTAAATTACCGTCACACTTTTGATAAATTTTCACTTCAGGTAGGAGGTCGTTTCGAGGACTATACTATTGATGCTAATTTTTCAGCATTGGACCAAGATAAAGGTTTTGAAGACCATATTTTCACCTTTTATCCATCTGCATTCTTAACCTACAAGAAAAATGATACACACCAATACCAATTTAGCTACAGTAGAAGGGTAGACCGACCAAACATGCAGCAAGTAAACCCAATTAGAGAGTGGAGTACCCCTTTGATCGTTTCTGTAGGGAATACAGCATTGTTACCGCAATTTACCAATTCATTTGAATTGAATTATACCTACCAATATCCAAAGGGAAATCTAACTTTTGGAACCTTTTACAGGCTAGTGAATGATCCTATTTTGAGATCGATTTCAGAGGACCCATTTTTTGACGAAAAAGTAACACTTTCCTTTATAAATGGAAGTCAAAATAATAGGTTTGGTTTTGAAGTTTCAACGAACTATAGAATTGGCAACTGGTGGCGTATCAATGCTAGTATGGATTTGTATTCACAAACTGAAAATGGTATCGTAGCCAATGAAAATG
Source organism: Flavicella sp. (assembly GCA_042091695.1). Classification (GTDB taxonomy): domain Bacteria; phylum Bacteroidota; class Bacteroidia; order Flavobacteriales; family Flavobacteriaceae; genus Flavicella. Next base: position 9,047 of record JBELHA010000048.1, on the reverse strand, counting down.
TGGAGGTGCAAAACAATGCTTTTAACGCTAGAATATCCAACAGTTTTTCTGCGAGTAAACGTTTGAAATTTCAATTGTTTGGTATGTATAGAGGAAGAAATAAGTCGATTCAATTTGATGCAAGTCCTATGTGGATGGTGAATTTGGGATCTAGTTTGGACGTGTTTGAAGGAAAAGGAACTGTATCCTTTAGTGCAAATGATGTTTTGAAGGGGATGCGCTATAAGTTTGATGCATCTATGCCAGTGCCATCAACAGGGGCTTTCTATTGGGAGAGCCAAACCGTATATCTTGGCTTTTCCTACCGTTTTGGTTCAGGAAAAAATAAAGCAAAATCTCGAAAAAGAAGAGATGCTAACGAGAACGCTGGTGCTGGAGGTTTTTAGAGGGAAAAACTACTTTACTCAAGAAAAAAAGCTATATCTATAGCGTTTTTTATACCTGAGGTTTTGATATTTATACAGTACCTTATTTTTTTCTCAAAGTTTTAGTTCGGATTAATACAATCCTACCGAATGTAACCGTTTTTGAAGCTATCAATTTTAGTCTACAGTATTTGTCAACTTCCACTTACAACAATTATATATATTCAAAAACCAATGAAATTTAGAAAGTTAGTTATTTTTATAACAGTTTTATATTGCTCATTTTCTAGTGCCAATACAATTCATAAAGAAGCTTATAGAACAGTGCAAGGCCATATTATCGATGCAACTTCTAAAAGTCCACTTCCATATGTGAGTATTGTTATTGAAGATAGCAATCGTAAAATCGTAACAGGTGCTATCACGGATGATGAAGGACATTTTGAAATTAAGAATTTGAAATCTGGAACCTATTATATAGAAATAACCTATATAGGTTTTGAAACCAAGTTTCAAAAGTTAACACTGAATTCTAAGACTAGTTCTATCGATTTAGGAGTATTGTTACTGTCAGAAGAAAGAGCTTTGTTAAATGAGGTTGAAATCGTAGTAGAACAGTCCACGATTGAGCAAAAGATCGATCGTAAAGTCATCAATGTAGGAAAAGATTTGACAACATTAGGAGCTTCTGCTGCAACGGTTTTGAATTCGGTACAGTCTGTTTCTGTAGACAGCCAATCAGGAAATGTTAGCTTGCGAGGTAATGAAAATGTTCGTGTTTTGGTGGATGGAAAGCCTTCTACTATTCCTAGTAGTCAGCTTTTAAGGCAATTGCCTTCGAACGCAATTAAAAGTATTGAGCTGATTACCAATCCCTCTGCGAAATATAGTCCAGAAGGTATGAGTGGGATTATTAATATTGTATTAAAGAAAAATTCAAGAAACGGTTTCAATGCTGCTGTAAATTCTGGACTGACTCTTGGGAAAAAATTGCGTAACAATAATTCTTTGAACTTCAACTATAGAAGAGGGATTGTTAATATTTTTGGGAATTTTGGTTTGGATGATGGAAGGCTTACTAAAGATGGATGGATTGAGTCAGAGCGTTATAATCAAAATTTCGATCAAGACGAAGGCTACACAAATTATTTGATCAAAGCGGGCGCTGATGTGTATTTAAATGATAAAAACACGGTTTCTTTTTTTGTGAATACCAATGCTAATTATGAAAACAGGTATTTTATTTCAAAGATAGAGGGAATTGATTTTAATTCTGATAACCCTGTAATCAGTATAACAGAGACTGACGCCTCTAGTTACAATTTCAATTATACACATTTATTTAATAGAGAAGGCGAGCTTTTGGATATTGAGGCCATGTATACGGATGGAGAAAGGATTGAATCTTCAGATTTTAAAGAAAATCTCAGACCTTATGATTTGACACTAAATTACAAGGATGACCTAAGTTCCGATAACAATTTATTATTGTACAATATTGATTATGTTGTGCCAATATCAGAAGCGAGTACTTTGGAACTAGGAGCTGAAGCGCGTTTCAAAAAAATGACAGACAATAGAATTACAAATCAATATAGTTTTGTATATACCGATGAAGGTGACTTGATCGCTGAGGAAATTGACTATGATGGTGAATTCATAGACTGGTTTGAAACAAATCCGGTTGGTAATTCCTCTTTTTCATATGATCGAGATATCTTTTCATTGTATACTAGTTACAGTCACAATTTTGACAAAGTGTCTCTGCAAATAGGAGGGCGTTTGGAAGATTATCGTATCAAAGCAAATTTTAACGCCTTTGATCAAAACGCAAATTTTAAGGATCGAATAGTTACTTTGTATCCATCAGCTTTCGTGACCTATAAAAAGTCGGACAAACACCAATATCAATTCAGTTATAGTAGGAGGGTAGACCGCCCAAATATGCAGCAGGTAAACCCAATTAGAGAATGGAGTACACCCTTGGTTGTATCTGTTGGAAATGCATCCTTACTTCCTGAATTTACCAATTCATTTGAGCTAAATTATACGTATCAACATGCAAAAGGGAATATTACTTTTGGAACTTTTTACAGATTAGTTCACAATCCTATACTGAGATCTATTTCTCAAGATTTATTTTTTGAAGATAAGGTCACTTTTTCATATTTAAATGGAGATCAAAATCACAATTATGGTTTTGAAACTTCTACGAATTATAGAGTCAGTAATTGGTGGCGTATCAATGCTAGTCTTGATTTGTACTCAGAACTTGAAAATGGGATTGTAGCCAATGAGCTAGTAGCGGTAGAAAATAATGTACTTAACGCAAGAATATCTAATAATTTTTCTGCGAGCAAACGATTGAAGTTTCAATTGTTTGGAATGTATAGAGGAAGAAATAAGTCGATTCAATTTGATGTCGCTCCAATGTGGATGGTAAATTTAGGAACGAGTTTGGATATATTAGATGGCAAAGGAACCGTTTCTTTTGCTGCGAATGATATTTTTAAGGGGATGCGTTATGGTTATGATTCTGAGATTCCTACGACTTTAAATGGACTCTTTAATTGGGAAAGTCAAACAGTCAACGTTAGTTTTTCTTACCGTTTTGGTTCAGGGAAAAATAAAGCAAAAACGCGTAAAAAAAGAGCTATGAATTAGCGGGCTACTCGTTGGGGGTTACATCCAAAAAAACATTTCGAATTTTGACTAAAAAAAAACTGCATTTACAGTGTTTTTTGTGTAGTCAATAGTATTATAGTTATGTAATTACATGAATTGTAGATGTTAAAAAAAACATAATTGCCATTATATTTTAACGAGTACTATCTATATTGGAGTATTACTATTATCTTTGTTTTTTTTGAATGAAAAACAAACAGTTACGGTTTTGAGCCTCCCTTTTGAGAGGTGTTTCAATTTGAATTCGTAGACTAGTATCGATTTAATATATGGATGACAACTTAAATTCCTGGAAACGCTTTGTTCGTTTGCTCTCCTTGGAAAGAAGAGACATAGTACAAGTGTTTTATTATGCTATATTTTCTGGCTTACTCACACTATCACTTCCTTTGGGAATTCAAGCGATTATTAACCTTATACAAGGGGCTCAGATAACAACTTCTTGGATTGTGCTGGTTGTATTGGTAACCTCTGGTGTTGTTTTCTCTGGAATGTTGCAACTCATGCAACTGCGTATTATCGAAACCATTCAACAGCGAATTTTTGTAAAATCTTCTTTTGAATTGAGTTACCGTTTTCCAAAATTTAAAATGGAAGCGCTGCGAAATGTATATCCTCCAGAATTGGCAAATCGTTTTTTTGATACGATTTCCATTCAAAAAGGCTTGTCAAAAGTATTGGTAGATGTCCCAGCGGCACTTTTACAGATTATTTTTGCCTTGTTATTACTCTCGTTTTACCATTCTCTATTCATTGTATTCGGATTTATATTGATGTTGTCTGTTGTTTTTGTATTCAAGTATACAGCCCAAAGAGGGTTAAAGACAAGTTTGGAGGAGTCTAAATACAAGTACAAAGTAGCCAATTGGATCCAGGAAGTTGCACGTTCTATCACGAGTTTCAAACTTTCAGGAAAAACAAATTTTGCTTTGCAAAAAAATGACGAGTTGGTTTCTGGTTACTTGAGAGCGAGAGAGAAACACTTTAGCGTGATTCGTTTGCAGTTTATAAAAATGATTGGATTTAAGACAATTATTACTGCAGGTTTGCTTATAATCGGTGGAATGTTAGTGCTACAACAGCGCATGAATATCGGTCAATTTGTAGCGACAGAAATCATCATTCTTTTGGTTATAGCATCCGTTGAAAAATTGATTTTAAGTTTGGAAACGTTATACGACATGTTGACCTCTATCGAAAAATTAGGACAAGTAGTTGACAAGCCTATTGAAGACCAACATGGTGCCGAATTAGATTACAAAGATGGAGTCACTTTAGAGTTGCAGAATGTTACTTACGAAGTGCCTGACAAAGAACGACCTATTGTAAAAGACATCTCTTTACGTATATCCTCCAAGGACAAAAAACATTTATTGATTCAAGGTGAAAATGGTTCTGGAAAGTCAACGATTTTAAGAATACTTTCCGGAATTATAAATGTTAGTTCAGGTACAGTATATGTAAACGATCGTTCTTTTAAAGGGATCAACATCAATCAATACAGATCGGAGCTAGGACTTTCGCTATCGGAAGAATTTCCATTTGAAGGAACTTTGCATGAAAACCTAACGTTTAAAGATATAGCGATCACAGAGAAAGAAATTCTACATGTTTTGCATGTAGTAGGTTTGATAGATTTTTTAAGAGAATTGCCCAAAGGTTTGAATACTGTTCTCTATCCTGATGGAAAACAATTGTCTTCGACTATTGCAAAGAAAATAGTTTTGGCGCGTGCAATTTTGAAAAAACCTAAACTGCTTATTTTAGAAGATGCTTTGGACCAATTTAGCCAAGGAGAAACTACCTCGATTATCGATTATTTATGTAGTACTGAACACGATTGGGCACTGGTTGTTGTAAGTAGTAATTCTTACTGGAAAAATTACTGTGAACAGACCATGTACTTAAAATCGGGTGAAATTAAAGCTTAAGTTAGATTTATGTTAAACATCTCAAAACATCCCATTAAAGACTATATATTCTTACGTGATTACGTATCGGGAAGAAGAATATTTTACAAGAGTTATTACAGGTATTTCAATCGTTTTTCGATTGTTTTCTTATTCATTTTATTCGTGATACTCTTTTTACCTTGGACGCAGAGTATTTCTGGTTTTGGTTATGTGACTACATTGAAACCGAGCCAACGCCCACAAACCTTGCAGTCTCCTATTCCAGGAAGGGTTGAGGCATGGTTTGTCAGAGAAGGGGATTATGTATCTAAAGGTGACACTATTTTACGAGTTTCTGAGGTGAAAAGCACTTATTTTGATGCTAAATTATTAGAGCGAACCCAGGCACAGATTTCTTCAAAGTCGCAATCTGTTTCTGCATACCAAGGAAAAATTGCTGCTCTTGAAAATCAGGTAAAAGCCTTAGAGAACGAGCAGCAACTGAAATTGCAGCAGGCTGAAAACAAAGTGTTACAGTCTCATCTAAAGGTAAAAACAGACAGTGTTGATTTGGAGATGACCAAGACGAATCAAACGATTGCAAAGCGCCAGTATGAGCGGGTACTCACCCTGCAATCTGAAGGTTTGAAGTCGGCAAAGGATGTAGAGCAAATGAAACTGAAATTTCAGGCATCCTATGCCAAGCAGATCTCACAAGAAAATAAATTGACAGAAAGTAGAAATGCGGTTTTGAACTCTAAATTGGAGTTAGGACGTATCGGAACGAGTTATGCCGATAAAATAGCAAAATCTAGAAGTGATTTCTATTCCGCACAGACTTCTCAGTTCAATACCGAAGTAGAAGTTTCAAAATTAGAGACTTCTTATGCCAACTATTCAAGACGTTCTGAATTACAGTTTGTAACAGCACCTCAAGCCGGATATATCAATAAAGTTCTAAAAAGTGGGATTGGAGAAACCTTTAAAGAAGGGGAGAGCTTGTTGAGAATCATGCCTGCTGACTATGATTTGGCAGTAGAGACTTATGTCAAGCCAATCGATTTACCTTTGGTACATATTGGAGAGAGGGTACGTGTTCAGTTTGACGGATGGCCGGCTATTGTTTTCAGTGGTTGGGAAAGTGTTTCTTATGGTACTTACGGTGCTAAAGTGGTAGCGGTTGAAAATTTCATCAGTCAAAACGGCTTGTATCGTGTATTGTTGGCTCCAGATACAGAGGATCATCCTTGGCCCAAAGGGGTTCGTGTTGGTTCGGGTGCAAAGACCATTGCTCTATTAAACGATGTGCCTATTTGGTTTGAATTGTGGAGACAACTCAATGGATTTCCTCCAAATTTCTACACACCACAATCGAATACCAATAAAACAAAAAAATAACATGAATGTACGTTTGATTTCGTGTCTTTTGTTTGTGCTGTTTTTTGCAACTGATGGAAACAGCCAAGACCTATCTGTTTTGTCTTTTGATGCTTACATGGCATATGTGAAAAAGGAGCACCCTATTGTCAAACAGGCTGGATTGCTTCTAAGTGAAAGTGAGGCCTACGCCATGAAGGCGAGAGGTGCATTTGATCCCAAATTGAATGTTGACAAGACAACAAAGGAATTTAAAGACAAGAGCTACTACGATAAATTACAAGCTGGATTGAGCATTCCTGTTGGCTACGGCTTGTCTGTAAAAGGAGGCTATGCACTAAATTCGGGTGTATATCTGAACCCTGAAAATCAACTTCCAACTGATGGTTTGTACAGCGCAGGAGTTTCCTTATCTCTAGCCAAAGGATTTATCATGAACCGTCAAATGGCGACTCTTAAAAAGGCAAAATTATACCAAAAACAAGCGGTAGCTGACAACCAATTGCTTGTGAGCGATGTCTTGTATCAAGCTGCACTCGCTTATTTCAAATGGCTACAGCACAACAAAGAACAAGAAGTCTACAAAGCCTATGAAAAAAATGCCAAGGTCCGTTTTGTAGGTGTAAAAAGAGGCTATGCATTGGGAGACAAACCTGCCATCGATACTATTGAAGCAAAGATATCATGGAGAACTCGAACCTTGAGTTATCAAAAGGCCAAGCTGTCTTTTGCAAAATCTACCTTGGAACTGTCAAATTATTTATGGATGGATAACCTTCCCGTCACTGTTTCTGATAGTTTGCAACCTCAAAAAATTACAAGCAACATTTTGCCAAAAGAACGTCTCTCAGTTTTAGATTCTCAAAAGATGCGTATTGATGCTGCTCACCCAAAATTGAGTTCACTTTCTTACAAATTAGACGGCCTGGATGTAACAAGACGTTTACAACGCAACAATCTGCTTCCTACGTTAAACCTACAGTATAATTTTTTGTCTGATGCACGAGCGATTTCGACTTTTGGGTTAGATAATTACAAAGCCGGTGTGGAATTCAAGCTTCCTTTGTTTTTACGAAAAGAACGCGCCAATCTGAAGCTGATACAGTTGAAAATACAAGATGTAAGCTATGAAAAAGCTTTGGTTGCCTTAGCTCTTGAAAACAAATTAAAAGCGGTAGAACAAGAAATAAATGCATATACTTCTCAGATTCTGACTGCTGAATCTTTGGTCGATGAATACACAGTATTACTCAAAGGTGAAAACCGAAAATTTGATTTGGGTGACAGTTCTCTATTTTTAATCAATTCCAGAGAGTCCAAGTTGATTGGAAACAAACTCAAATTGATTGGTTTAGAAAATGATTTGTTAAGAGCAAAAGCCAAAAGGTTCAATGTACTAGGCCTAGTATCCTATTAAGGTTTAGTCCAATTGTTTTTTCAAAGCTGCAATTTCATCTCTAAACTTGGCCGCCATCAAAAAGTCTAAATTTTTAGCCGCTTTTTCCATATCCTTTCGCTTTGTTTGAATTCTTTTTTCAATGGTTTCTTTTGTCAAATAGGTAAGATCTTCTTCAGCAGCAATATTTTCATCTATCGAGGAGTATGAAGTACCTTGGTTTTCGAGCAAGGCGTTGTCTATTTTCTTTTTTATCTGTGTAGGTTGAAGATTGTTTGCCGTATTGTAGGCAATTTGCTTTTCGCGACGGTAGCTAGTTTCAGTGATGGTCAAATCCATACTTTTTGTAATCTTATCGGCATATAAAATAGCCTTACCATTCACGTTTCTTGCTGCCCTACCAATGGTCTGCGTCAATGAACGATGCGAACGTAGGAAACCTTCTTTGTCAGCATCTAATATAGCAACGAGAGATACCTCGGGTAAATCCAGTCCTTCTCTCAACAAGTTGACCCCAATCAATACATCAAAGAGTCCCTTTCTGAGGTCTTGCAGTATTTCAACCCTTTCTAAAGTGTCCACATCTGAGTGTATGTAGCGACAACGCACTTGTACTCGCGTCAAGAATTTTGCCAATTCTTCTGCCATTCTCTTGGTCAGTGTGGTGACCAATACACGTTCGTCTAATTCGATACGTTGTTGTATTTCTTCCGTCAAATCGTCAATTTGATTGAGACTTGGTCTCACCTCAATGATAGGGTCCAAAAGTCCGGTAGGACGTATCACCTGTTCTGTGTATTCTCCTCCTGTTTTTTCCAATTCATAATCGGCAGGGGTAGCACTCACATACAATACTTGATTTTGGATGGCTTCAAACTCCTCAAACTTCAAAGGTCGGTTGTCCATGGCCGCTGGTAAGCGGAAACCAAATTCTACCAAGTTTTCTTTTCTCGAGCGATCGCCACCATACATAGCATGGGTTTGAGGTACTGTTACATGGCTCTCGTCAATCACCATGAGATAGTCGTCGGGGAAATAATCCAAAAGACAGAAAGGACGGGTTCCTGCTTCTCTACCATCTAGGTAACGAGAATAGTTCTCAATACCGCTACAATAGCCTAGTTCGCGAATCATTTCCAAGTCAAATTCAGTCCTCTCGAGAATTCTTTTGGCTTCCAATGGTTTCCCAATTTCTTTGAAATAATCTACTTGTTTTACGAGGTCTTCTTGAATTTGGTGGATGGCAGTTTGCAATACATCTGGTGATGTCACAAACAGGTTTGCAGGATAGATATTGAGTTCTTCGAATTTTTCAATGACTTGGTTGTTTTC
>JBELHA010000047.1:16147-17417 GCA_042091695.1 Flavicella sp. | reverse complement strand
CTTTTAAAAGAACACTTCCTTTTATAGATATCTATACTTAAAATGTTATTTTTACCTATATTTTAATTGTTCCTCTTGATAACACTAAAAAAATACAGTCCTGAAGATCAAAACCAATGGGATGCTTTCTGTGATACGGCCAAAAATGCAACGTTTTTATTCAAACGTGATTTTATGGACTACCACCAAGCTCGCTTTGAAGATTCCTCCTTTCTGCTGTTTAAAGATACCAAGCTACTAGCTTTGTTGCCTGCAAATAGGGTAGAAAACAGCTTGTATTCTCATCAAGGTTTGACCTATGGGGGGCTTATTGTAGATAAACAGTTAAAGACATCAGACTATTTGATACTTTTTAGTACACTCATACAATACCTCGATACACAAGGCATTTCAAGTTTTATATTGAAAAAATTACCAGGTTTTTATACTGAAGTACCTAGTGATGAAATAGACTATGTTCTTCAATTAACGGCAGCAATACGAATCAGATCGGATATAGCTTCAGTACTCGCTTTGCAACAATCTATTCAGGTATCAAAAATTCGTTTGAGAGGGGTGAAAAAAGCCCTTAAAAATAATCTACGAATAGAAGAAGAAAGTGATTTTACAGCTTTTTGGGAACAAATATTAAGACCAAATCTAAAAGCCAAACACGGAGTGCTACCCGTACACAGTTTGGAAGAAATTCAGTTGCTAAAAGCTCGTTTCCCTAAAAACATAAGGCAATTTAGTGTCTATCAAGGCGACCTTATTGTTGGGGGTACTACCATTTTTGAAACGGATACTGTGGCGCATGCTCAGTACATATCTGCACATCCAACCCTCGCAAACCTCGGGAGTTTGGACTTGCTATTTGACCATTTAATACAAGGTGTTTATAAAGACAAAACCTATTTTGACTTTGGTATTTCAACAGAACAAAACGGACTAAAACTAAACAAAGGATTGTTGGCTTGGAAAGAAGGCTTTGGAGCCCGTGTAAAAACCTATGATACCTTCGAAATCAATCCCCAAAAACACACACAACTTTCAAATTTGTACTTATGATACCTTTTTTAGATCTCAAATCTTGTAATCAGCGTTTTCAAAACGAATTTGATACTGCTTTTAAAACGTTTGTCGCTTCTGGATACTTTATCATGGGGGAAAAACTCACGCAATTTGAAAAGGAGTTCGCTTCCTATTGTGGTGTAGACTACTGTATTGGAGCTGGTAACGGACTGGATGCCTTGGAATTGATTTTACAAGGGTATATGACCTTGGGAAAACT
>JBELHA010000047.1:0-16047 GCA_042091695.1 Flavicella sp. | reverse complement strand
CATGGAGCTAAAAATAAAAATGGACAACGAGCAGGTGCTCTTGGAGATGCTGCAGCCTTTAGTTTTTATCCTACCAAAAATTTAGGAGCGCTAGGAGATGGGGGAGCAATTACAACCAATGACCCTGCACTTTCTGATGTCGTATCTAAACTTAGAAATTATGGTTCTCCTAAAAAATATGTACACAGTAACATCGGAAGGAATTCTAGATTGGACGAGCTTCAAGCGGCATTATTGTCCGTAAAGTTACCTCACTTGGACACAGACAATGCACACCGTCTAGATATTGCTGCCTATTATTCAAACCATCTTAGCAATCCAAAAATCCTAACTCCTTCTGTACCACTTACTGGAGAACATGTTTTTTACGCCTATGTGATTCAGTGTGATTCGCGTGATGACCTGCAAGCATATCTGTTGGAAAATAACGTGCAAACCATGATCCACTATCCGATAGCTATTCACCGACAAGAAGGGCTCCCCTTTTTGAAGAATCTAGAACTTCCTATAACTGAAAAATTAGCGAAAACAGTATTGAGTCTTCCCATTAGCCCTGTACAAAACTCGGAAGATACGAAGCGTATTGTAGCACTTATAAACGCCTATTAGATGAAAATACCTGAAGTATTTAGACAGAATCTATTGCTCAAAATGACCTCGTTAAATTCGGTCGCTGTTCTACTGAAAATGACACTTACATTTTTGACTCAAAAAATTCTAGCACTTGTTTTAGGACCCGCGGGAATTGCACATGTTGGAAATTTTAAAAATTTGTTGCCCTTGGTATATGTTTTTTCTAGTTCTGGAATTTTAAACGGAATTATCAAATACGTCGCTGAACTCAAAGATGATCAAAAAGAATTGTCAAAGTTGTTATCAACTTCGTGTACGTTGATTGCTTTAGCTAGTATAGTGTCTTTTTTCGTGCTCTTTTTTGGGGCTCCTTATTTGAATACATGGATTTTTAATGATACATATGACTATGTATATATTTTTAGGTTTTTAGCTGTGGCAACACCCTTTATTGCGTTTTTAGGACTTTTTGATGCGGTACTAAGTGGTCTTTCCCGTTACAAGACTTTGGTGAAAATAAATACATACCTCGCCTTCCTATCTTTCTTTTTAGTCATCTTATTGACCTATAAAAACAACTTAGAAGGTGCACTGCTAGCCATGGCAATACTCCCCATTTTACAACTGCTTTTTTTTGGGTATTTGTATTACAAAGTCATTCGTTCTTATTGTACTTTTAAAGATATTCGTTGGCAGACGCCTTATAAGAAGCATTTGTCAGTATTTGTAATGATGTCTTTATTTAGTGTAGTTGTATCTGGTGTTATAGATTTAAAGTTACGTACCTATTTGATGTACAAAGTAGATATATTACAAGCGGGTTATTGGACGGGTATGACCAATATTTCTAACCAATATTTTTTGTTAGTATCTGCTATTTTTTCTTGGTATGTATTGCCTAAATTCGCAACGATCTCAACAAGTACAGCTTTTAGAGCTGAGGTTTTAAAAATATACAAAACGTTACTGCCCCTCTTTTTTGCGGGTTGTTTATTGCTGTACTTTGGAAGAGAATGGGTGATCATTCTCGTTAAATCCAAAGAGTTTTTAGGGATGAAACCGCTCTTTAAATGGCAGTTGATAGGTGATTTTATAAAAATAGCAACCTTGGTGGTGTCCTATCAGTTTTTGGCAAAGAAAATGTTGAAAGCATTTGTGGTGACAGAAATTATTTCATTGGCGCTCTTTTACAGTATTTCACTTTTGCTTGTCGATAGCAAAGGAGCAGAAGGTATCGTCATAGCACATTGCATTCGCTATGTGGTATATTTCTTTGTGGTAATCATTGCATTGCGAAAGCATATTTTTGGTAATAGAACGCTCCCTGATTGTTAATTACTAAATCTTTTTTTCAATATTATTTATGGAAATACAAGGAATCAGACATTGTTTTTTTTAGTAGATTTGTGATAGAGAATTTATTTTAACCAAGGTATTTATGTCAATCGCAATTAATTTTAAAACTACAACTGTCAGTGACCTGAAAATTGTTGACCTGCCTCAAATCAAGGACAATAGAGGGAATCTATCCGTGGTGGAGGGAGATACGATACCTTTTGAAATAAAGAGAGTGTATTATTTGTACGATGTACCTTCGGACTCCTTCAGAGGAGGACATGCACATAAAAACCTACAACAGTTTCTCATTCCTCTGAGTGGTAGTTTTGATGTTGTAACTCAAGACGGTCTCGGAAATCAAAAAACATTCATGCTTAACAAACCTAATAAAGGCTTGTTACTAGTCCCTGGAATATGGCGTGAATTAGCAAACTTTTCTTCAGGAGCAGTTTGTTTGGTATTGGCATCTCATGAGTTTTCAGAGGAAGATTATATTAGAGATATCGGTGCTTTTGAAGATCTTAAAAACACATAAAAAAAATGAAAAAATATAGATTACTGTTACTGCTATTATTGCCCTTTTATTCAACTTTCGCACAACAAAACACTAATAATTATAGTTATGTGACAGTTCCTAGTCGTTTCAGCTTTCAAAAGGATCGTGACCAATACCAACTCAATGCGCTTTTGACATTTCTTATGGACAAAGAAGGCTATGCTTCGTTTTTAGATACAGAGCGTATCCCTAGAAAGTATTTAGAAATGGATTGTGACGGTTTGCGTTTGAAATACGTTGAAAAATCATCCTTGTTAAAGACTAAATTGACTCTTGAGATGTACGATTGTAACAATGCATTGATTTACAGAAGCCCTCAAGCGGTGAGTTTTGAAAAGGACTATAAGAAAGCTTACCAAGCTTTAGTACGTGAAACTTTTGCTTTCTTAAAAGAAGAGGGCTGTATTCGAAAACCAGGAGATAGTATTTCAAAGACTTCCAATAAAATAGCTGAAGTTTCAGAAGTAGTAAATACAATTGAAGAAGTGGCAATCGGTGGTGATATTTATACCAATGCTGCAGCACTTTCTATTCGTTTGCAGCCAAAAGGAGAAGCCTTTTTAGGATATATATCTGACAGCCCTTCTATAGCTTACAATAAAGGAGAATTAGTGTGTAAGTTACTAAAAACTTCCCTTGAGAATGTGTATAAAATCTCTTGGAAAGATACCTATGGTAATTTTATACCCACCATCGGTTATTTCGATGCACAAGGAAATCTAAAAATTGACTTGGACACACTCAATGGTGTTAAAGTGATGGTCTTTAAAAAATAATCCCAATACATAAACCTACAAAATAAAGGTGATACATAAGTCGACAACTAATAATCGTACTTGTCTTTCCATCGACTTTTTAGTGAATTTCTAAAATCGTTTTCTCTTGGATTGTCGCTAGGTTGGTAAAAGGTCGTGTTTTCTATTTCTTTAGGTAAAAACTCCTGTGTTATAAAGTTTCCAGGGTAGTCGTGTGCGTATTTGTACTGCTTGCCATAGTCCAAATCTTTCATAAGCTTGGTAGGTGCGTTTCTGAGATGTAGCGGTACAGATAAATCTCCTGTCTTTCTTACCAATTCTAAGGCTGAGTTGATCGCTTTATAGGAACTATTACTCTTGGCTGAATTGGCCAAATAAATAGCGCATTGACTCAGTAAAATTCTCGATTCAGGATGTCCAACTACTGCTACAGCTTGAAAAGTGTTGTTGGCCATGATCAAGGCAGTTGGATTGGCGTTTCCAATATCTTCAGAAGCAGCAATCAATAACCGTCTAGCAATAAACTTCACATCTTCACCTCCTTCTATCATACGCGCCAACCAGTAAACAGCTCCGTTTGGATCACTCCCACGTATGGATTTTATAAAGGCTGAAATAATATCGTAGTGTTGTTCTCCTGTTTTGTCGTAGCGAACTGTATTTTTTTGAACTTTTTCTAAGACCAGTTTGTTGGTAATTGTAACAGGACTTTCTTCTGAATTTACAACCAGTTCAAAAATATTCAATAGCTTTCGTGCATCTCCACTCGAGACTTGAAGCAAAGCATCTGTCTCTTTCAAGTGTATTTCTTTAGTTTGTAAGATGCTGTCTTTTTCCATAGCTCTGTGTAGCAATGCTATCAAGTCTTCTCTCTCAAAGGAATGTAAAACATAAACTTGACACCGAGAGAGCAATGCAGGAATGACCTCAAAACTGGGGTTTTCAGTGGTAGCACCGACCAATGTAACCCAACCTTTTTCAACAGCTGCTAAGAGAGAATCTTGCTGGGATTTGCTAAAACGATGTATTTCATCGATAAACAACAATGGATTTTTAGCGGTAAACAAACCCGATCCTCTTTTCGCTTTGTCCAATACCTCACGAATATCTTTCACTCCAGAGTTGATAGCGCTCAGCGTATAAAAAGGCCTGCCAGATTCTTTGGCAATGATATTGGCCAAGGTAGTTTTTCCAATTCCTGGAGGTCCCCATAAGATCAAGGAAGGAATGATACCCTTTTTGATGTGTTGTGTCAATATTCCCTTGGGACCCACCAAGTGTTGCTGGCTGATATAGTCTTCCAGACTTTTGGGACGGATACGTTCTGCTAATGGCTCATTCATAGCAGTAAAAATACAAATTTACTTTACATGGTTTTTAGATTCTAAAAGTTTAAATTAGCAGTAGATAACCTTTAGAGTTTTAAAAATGACTTCGGATACTTCTCAATTCAACTATGCCAATTATATGTATAAAGTGCCATTACTTTTGGTGTTTGTCATGTGGTTTGTCTATTGGGTAGAAATACGTTTTGACTTAAATTTTACAAACCTAGGAGTCTATCCAAGAACAGGGAAGGGTTTGATAGGTGTGCTCACAGGGCCCTTTATCCATGGAGATACAAAACATTTATTCAACAATAGTATTCCTGTGTTTGTGTTGTTATTAGCGCTTTTTTACTTTTATGAAGCCATTGCTTTTAAAGTATTGTTGTGGGGAGCGCTTTTGACGGGGATCGGCACTTGGTTGATCGGAAAACAAGCTTTCCATATTGGTATGAGTGGAGTGGTATATTTACTTTTTGGGTTTATTTTTTTTAGCGGTGTCATTCGAAAGCACTTTCGATTGATCGCAGTGTCATTGGGAGTGATTTTTTTGTATGGTAGTATGTTTTGGTATGTTTTCCCCATAAAAAATGGAATTTCCTGGGAAGGACATTTATCGGGATTATTGGTAGGGGTTTCTTTTGCTTGGTTTTTTCGAAAACTAGGGCCTCAAGCTCCAAAACATGTCTTTAAAGAAACCGAATTTGACCTGCTTTTTGACGAATATGGCAATTTCAATCCTCCCGCACCTGAACCAGATAATGAGTATGACGTAAAGGAATTTCATGAAGAAAATAAAGAGAATAATACAATTCCTGGTAAAAATTCCAATACGCTACAAAACTCTAGTGAAGAAGATTGAAAGACATACCCTCGCTACGTACTTACTTTTTTCGTTTGGCAGCAACTACCAATTCTATCTTGTCTAAAGTGGCTTGGGTCGTAAACATTCCGTAATCGATAGTGACCTTATTTTTCTCTATTTTATCGATGATACCACAAGCTCTACCGTCTATCAAGCGCACTTTATCATTGACCTTAAAGACATAGGACGCTTTGACAGCGGCTTTCTTTTTTTCTTCAACTGCTTTCTCTTTACGCACTTCTACTACCTTTGTCAAAATTTCTTTTTCTACTTTTTGCAAGCTTATATCTTTTTCCTTTTTGACAGCTTTTTCTTTTTTCTTTTCGGTTTTGTTCTTTTTAACCTTTGGATGTTGTTTTGCGTATTTGGTCTTTTCGATCAATACCCATTTGTTGAATTCAGCCAAGAGTTCTTTTTTGTTATTGGTCTGAAAATATTTGAATAGCAATTCATTGGATTTACGACCAAAAGACAGCATTTTTTGGTTTTTGTCATACAGCTCCTGGAAGCTAGTAAGTTTTTCTTTTATTTTTTCTTCCTTCTCGCTGAGGTTTTGTGTTTGCTGTTTTGCCTTTTCTTGTTCGTTCTCTAGAACTTTTGAATTCCGTTGAAGTGTATTTCGCTCTTTTTGTAGTTTTGAGATGGTCTTATCCAAGCGTATTTTTTCCCCTTCTACTTTTTTCTTGGCACGGTTGATCAGACTGTAAGGAATTCCATTTTTTTGCGCGACCTCAAAGGTAAATGAACTTCCTGCTTGTCCAATGTGAAGTTTGAACAAAGGCTCTAAGGTCTTTTCGTCAAACTGCATGTTGGCATTACTCACATGTTCTAATTCATCTGCCAGTACTTTTAGGTTTGAGTAGTGGGTGGTAATTACTCCAAAGGCTTTTTTGTGGTAAAATTCTTCTAAGAATATCTCTGCGAGTGCACCTCCTAAATCCGGGTCACTACCCGTTCCAAACTCATCGATGAGAAATAGGGAATTGTCGTTACACTTCTTTAGGAAACCACGCATGTTTTTCAATCGGTAGCTATAGGTACTCAATTGATTTTCTATAGACTGATTGTCTCCGATGTCAGAGAGTATCGTGTCAAAAAAATGTGTTTCACTGTGTTCTCCAACAGGAATCAATAGCCCGCTTTGCACCATGACTTGCAGTAGTCCTATCGTTTTTAGAGTGATACTTTTTCCCCCTGCATTGGGCCCTGAGATGACAATGATTTGTTGAGTTTTACTCAGTTCAAGAGTTTGAGGAATCACTTCTAGTCCTGCAGCTTTGTTTTTTTCGAGTAGGATGGGGTGGTAAGCATCTTCGAGGAAGATTCTTTTGTCGGTAGAAAATTTTGGAAGTAACGCATTGTATTCGTAGGCGTATTTTGCCTTGGCAGCAATGCAGTCTAATTCGCTAAGGTATTCTTGATAGCTGATAAATAATGGAAAAAAAGGACGTATATTTTCAGTGAGCTCTTTTAACAATCGATTTACTTCTTGCTTTTCTTCCTGTTCCGTATTTTGTAAGTCTCTTTCCAAAGCGGCAGTTGCTTGTGGAGCGATAAACACTATGCTTCCTGTCTTTGAGCTTCCGAGGACACTTCCTTTCACCTTACGTCTGTGCATTGCAAGTACGGCCAATACTCGCTGATTGTCAATCACAGATTCTCGGATCTCATCTAAAAAACCTGCTTTGTCATATTTGCTCATTTCACGACTGAAAGACCCTCCGATTTTACCGCGTATTTGCAACATCTCACGACGGATATCTCTTAAAAAACCCGAAGCTTTATCATGAACTTCTCCATAGGGAGTAATGATTTTTTGAATGGCCTCTATCGCAGATTTTGTGTATTCTATTTCATTGGATTTGTTCGCTAGATTGGGAAAGTATTCTTTGAATTTTTTGAAAAACAACAAAAGAGTATTGACTGTTTCAGAATTGCTGGCTATTTTTAAAAAAGAGGCAGCATCCAATCGACTGTTTTCAATTTTCAGCAGTTGTATTTCTTTTGTGATAGCGTCGTAGTAGTGGTTTGGAATACGGTTTTCACTGATAAAAGAGGCATTGTATTCATTGACATACGCAAGCGCTACGAGTAAGTCAGGTTTGTTACCTATAGGTTTAATACCTCGTACCTGTTCCCTTCCAAGTTCAGAGATACAATATGTTTCTAGCTTTTCTAATACAATGTCAAATTCAACATCTTTCAATGTTTTTTGTGCAATAAATCCCATCTACGCTTAGGTGTTTTTTTTGAAAAAATTATGCTTCCAAAAGCAATACAAAAATAACCATAAAAAATAAGTTCCCCGAATTTCTTTTAGCATTCCTATTGCTTTTCTTTCTTTTTTGCTAGTTTTGAATTCAGATACCCATTAATTATGTTAGCACACCTCTCACAGGACTGGAAAGTAAAGTTACAAGCTGAATTAGAAAAACCCTATTTTCAAACTCTGTCCGATTTTGTACAAGGTGCCTATGCGCACACTCGCTGTTTCCCTGATGAGCATCATATATTTTCTGCTTTTAATGCGTGTAGTTTTGAAGAGGTAAAAGTGGTTGTTATCGGACAAGACCCTTACCATGATGAAGGGCAAGCCAATGGCTTGTGTTTTTCGGTGCCTCAGGGTATTAAAACGCCCCCTTCTTTACTAAATATCTTTAAGGAGCTCCAAACAGATATTCAAAAAAAAATTCCTGAATCAGGAGATTTGTCTCACTGGGCAAGACAAGGTGTGCTTCTTCTCAATGCTACACTAACGGTGGAGGCACATCAAGCGGGGTCGCACCAAAAAAAAGGATGGGAACAATTTACGGATGCTGTTATCAAACTACTTTCTGAAGAAAAAGAAAATTGCATCTTTTTGTTGTGGGGTGGCTATGCAAAAAAGAAAGGAAAAAAAATAGATACCCAAAAGCACCATGTACTTACATCTGGACATCCGTCACCCTTAAGTGCCAACCGAGGCTATTGGTTTGGAAACCGTCACTTTAGCCAGTGCAATACGATACTGTCTCAGCTAGATAAGGAGCCGATAGCATGGTGAAATTCTTTAGGTATGGTTCGAATTATCCCCCTACACGTTTTACATTGTAGCCTTCTTTTTTGAGTATTTCCATGATTTTATCACGGTACTTTCCTTGTATGATGATTTCTCCTTCCTTAACAGCACCTCCTACGCCGCATTTGGTTTTGAGTAATTTCCCCAATGCCTTTAGGTCTTGTTCGGTTCCTACAAATCCAGTGATCACTGTAACGGTTTTTCCACCGCGTCCTTTGTTGGAAAACTGAGCTTCTAATCTTTGTTGGTTGGGAGCTAAGGTTTCTTGAGCTTCCTCTTGTTCGAATTCAAAATCGTCGTTGGTAGAAAACACAAATCCTCCAAGATCTGATAAGTCTGATAATTTCTTTTTTCCCATGGTAGTTTTGCTATGGTATAAAACAGGTCGAATTTATAGTTCGACCTGAGTTTAATATACTAAGATTTTCCTTTGATTTTTTTCCAAAAATAACTGAGTAGAGCCACAGATTCTATCGTGAGTCCAATGGTCAATGGCAAGGCTCCTGCATCTTTTTCATCTTTGACAAGATGAATGACAATTCCTGCAATGACCCAAATAAATCCTAAAATAAAGATTTTAACTACGTTATTTTTCATCAGGTTTTACTTGTCTTTTTTAATCAATCCCAATTCAATCAAACGTTCTGTAAGGAATTCACCGGCTGTGATATCTTCATAGAGTTTCGGGTGTTTCTCATCGATACAAGTTTCCAAGCAATCTAATTTGGCAGTCGCCAGAGGATGCATAAAAAATGGAATGGAATAACGTGAAGTACCCCATAATTCTTGTGGCGGATTGATTACCTTGTGGATGGTAGATTTCAATCGGTTGTTTGTCAATCTAGAAAGCATGTCTCCTACATTGATCATCAATTCGTCTGGTTCTGCGATGGCATCGATCCATTCTCCTTGTCTATTTTGTACTTGTAAACCTCTTCCTTGAGCCCCCATCAATAAAGTGATAAGGTTGATGTCTCCGTGTGCCGCAGCTCTTTCTGCTCCTTTAGGTTTGTCTACGATAGGTGGATAATGGATAGGACGCAATATACTATTACCGTTTTTGATACGGCTGTCAAAATAATCTTCTTCCAAACCAATATGCAACGCGAGTGCACGCAAAAGATAATAGGCAGTTTTTTCTAACATTTTATAGGTTTCCTTTCCCACTTCGTTGAATTCAGGTAACTCCTTTACGATGACATTGGGTGGGTATTTCTTATCCAAAGCAGGATCGTTTTCAACATATTGACCAAAATGCCAAAATTCTTTCAAATCTCCTTCTTTCTTACCTTTGGCACTTTCTTTACCGAAAGCTGTATAGCCTCTTTGACCTCCAATGCCTTCAACCTCATAGCCGCTTTTAACTTCTTCTGGTAGCGCAAAGAATTTTGCAATTTCAGCATACAGAGTTTCTGTCAATTCAGGCTTTAAAAAATGTCCTTTCAAAGCAACAAACCCGATCTCTTCAAAGGCAGCACCTATTTCATGAATGAACTTTTCTTTTCTCTTGGGGTCATCAGATAAAAAATCTGATAAATCTACGCTTGGGACATTATTCATGTTGTATATAGTATTAAGTGTTCTGTGTATAATTGATTTATTACTAACAATTTACGAAATAAATTGCAATGTTTTATTTTTTATAAAGTGGAATCCGATAGGAGAGTGTGTAATTGAAGCTTATCCCTGAATTGGATGCAAATACTTTATCGAATCCTGGTACAAATAAATTTTTGAAATTATCAGGCTCTTTTGTAAAAACCATTCGGTTGAGTTGCACACTACATCCGAGGTATACATTTTTGATTGTTTGTACTTTGAAACCAATTACCATTGCGAACCAATGAGCAGATAATCCCTCATAGGTAAAAGGAGTGGTTATTTGTTTTGGAGCAAAGTAAGGACTTGAAATACCATCAATATTACTTCCTTTCTGAAGGACTTGGTAGGAACGAACAGTCTGTGAAAAACGACTGATTCCGTAGCGGGCACCGATGTATATTTCATTGTCCATCTCCAACCAGTTTTCAAAGGTGTTGATATTTATTCCAGCAGTCATATAGCTACCTTTGGTATTGAATTGGTACGTATCGCGATTCGAGTTCTTATCGGTGTATCCTATTTCTGCAGCGATGTAGAAGTTTTTTTTAAGACGGTAGTCTGCGACTAATTCATAGGCTGTGAAATTGTCTTTTATAGCTGATAATACAGGTTTACTCAAGTCCAAGCCAACACGCAATCCATAATTTTTTTTGAAGACAATGCTGTCCTGAGCTACCGAGTTCATCACAGGGGATTCAGCCTTGCGATCAACGCTCGTTTTTTCTTGTGCGTTTGCAAATAGTGCTACAAACAGCAAGCAAATACTAATGGTATACTTTGACATGGGTAGCTGTTTCATTATCAATTGTTGTCGTGCTAATTTCTACTCTTTCTATCCAATTGTCAGTATGGCTGTCAATGGAGAAATCATTAAATGTTGAGACATAACCACAAGATTCTGAGATGAACTCGTCTTTTGTAGTGTAGCTAAAAACAAATTGGTCCACGATATTTGTTGTAGCAAGGTTGTACGTAGCCGTGTTGTTCTGGGTGTCTAAAGGAACTAAAATGGAGTCTACTACCACTAATGAATAGAGGGAGTCTTTTTCAGTTGCCCAAACATAAATAGGAACTTCTTTATAGGTTTCAGAATTGTCTACATCGTAAAAACCAATCACCAAACGGGGAGTGCTTGCTTCCGCGCAAAAATCATCGTTTTCACAGGAGGTGAAAAGAAATAAAAGTATAACTAAGAGGCTTATGATTTTTTTCATAAATAATAGAGATTCCTATAATTCGGGGCAAAGATAGTAAAGAAAATAATACAGATGTTTTTTCTTTTAGTATCTGCTACAATAGAAAAAACTCAAGCACTTAATTGAGTAACTTCTTTTTAAATGATTTTTTTGATGACTCTAAGCTTGTGACTGTGTCGTTTGCTGTCCACATTGTAAATACCTGTGTGGTCCAATCTATCGATTCGTACTTTACCATGCGCATGAATGATATAATTATCTTTCATAATGATACCTACATGTGTGATTTCTCCTTCGCTATTATCAAAAAAGGCCAAATCTCCTGGTTCACTTTCTTCTATAAAGCTAAGTACTTCTCCCTGTTTTGCTTGTTGGGAAGCATCTCTTTGTAATTTGTAACCATTGAGTTTGTAAACCATTTGAGAAAATCCAGAACAATCAATACCAAAAGGTGTCTTTCCTCCCCATAGGTAAGGGGTATTTAAAAATAAGTAGGCGGTACGAATAAGATTTTCTTTGGGTTTTACACCTGTTAGCAATTCACCCTCATAGCCATAAGTGTTTTCGTTAATGGTAAAAGAGTTTTTATGAAAATTAGGAAGCGTTGCGCCTAAAGTAATCGTAGATAATTCGTGTTGTTGGTCTTCGATAAATTCTACCAAGTTACCAGACAATACAGCGTCCTTATTATCCAATAAAGTATAAGTTTCCAAACTTATTTTTTCAAATTGTTTGTTGTCAATCCATCCTTCATAGCTGTCGAAAGAAAGGCGAATTTTACTCCATTCTTTTCGTGCTTCGAGTATTTTAAAATGTTCTCCGAACAAAACTTGAGATACGAGCTCTTCTTTGTTAGAAGGTTCATTTCTTAGTGCTACGACACTAAAATTACAAATTCCGTAATCCATTAATTACTGTTGTTTATTTTCGATAATAATTGCACTTGCACCACCCCCACCATTGCAAATGCCGGCAGCGCCAATGCGTGCTTTTTTATGGGCGAGTACATTTATAAGTGTCACAATAATTCGCGCACCTGAACATCCTAGTGGATGTCCTAAAGCTACAGCCCCCCCAAAGATATTAGTTTTTTTTGTTGAAATACCTAAAAGATTACAATTTGCGATGCCAACCACTGAAAAAGCTTCATTTAATTCAAAATAATCGACTTCGTCCTGTTTTATATTAGCTTTTTGCAAAGCTTTAGGTAATGCCTTTGCAGGAGCTGTTGTAAATTCTTCAGGTTTCTGAGAAGCGTCTGCATAGCCTTTGATACTGGCCAAAGGTTTTATATGTAGTGCTTTTGCCTTCTCAGCAGACATTAGTACCAAGGCGGCTGCACCGTCATTTAAGGTAGAGGCATTGGCTGCGGTAACTGTACCCTCCTTTGAAAAAGCAGGGCGTAATTGACTAATTTTGTCAAAATTCACCTTACTATATTCTTCATCTTCCTCAATAATCAATGGGTCCCCCTTGCGTTGAGGAATGCTTACAGGAACAATTTCCTGTGCAAAATATCCCTTCTCCGCTGCCTCTTGGGCGCGATTGTAGGAGTTTTTTGCAAATTCATCTTGCGCTTCTCTCGAAATAGAATGACTTACAGCACATGCGTCTGCACAACTCCCCATATGGTTTTGATCATAGACATTGGTCAGCCCATCTTTTAAAATACCGTCTATCACAGTTTGGTGTCCAAATTTAGTACCTAAACGTGTTTCTAAATAGTGCGGTGTTTGTGACATGCTTTCCATTCCTCCAGCCACTACAATTTCTGCATCACCACACTGAATAGCTTGGGCAGCCTGTAATACTGTTTTCATACCGGATGCGCATACTTTATTGACCGTAGTACAAGGAACACTGTCTGGAATACCTGCGTAAATCGCAGCTTGTTTTGCAGGTGCCTGTCCAACATTTGCCTGCAATACGTTGCCCATCAATACTTCATCTACGTGATTGGGATCTAATGAGATAGCTTCTAAAGCCCCTTTGATGGCAATGCCACCAAGTGTGGTAGCAGGTACAGAAGATAGTGATCCCAAAAAACTTCCTATAGGTGTTCTTATGGCTGATACAATAACGATTTCCTTCATATGGTTTGTAGAGTTTGTGGTTGAGGTACTTACGAAAATAAGTATTTATTTTGAGATTTTAAGAGGATGGATGCTGCATTTTGCTTTTTGTTTGTCGAGGCGGCAAGGAATCCTTTTTACTAAGTGTTAGTAGATATAGATTATAATAAAATGGTAGAAAAAAAGCTTCAGTTGTTGGAATTGTTTATTTTTGAGTATCAATTACATGTAGATGAAGAAAATTATAAACACCATATATAAAAACAATTCCCTGATTTACAAATTGCTGTTGTTTATCGGGACTACAATTTTAATTGTTTACTTATTTCCAAAAGGAGGAAAATACAAATATGAGTTTCAGAAAGGAAAACCCTGGCAGTATGAAAATTTGCTTGCGCCTTTTGATTTTGCGATACAGAAGGGTGAAGCTCTGATAAAGGAGGAGAAATTGGTGATTGAGCAAAATTCAAAACTCTATTTTGAATACGATCTTGATGTCGCATCCAAGGTGCAGCAAAATTTAGAGCAACGTCTATTAGACGGAGCGATAGACGTCAAGGATGTTTCTACTTTATTGCCTTTAGGAATTGCTGCTGTCAATGAGATCTACAAATACGGGTTTTTAGAAGCGACGAGTAAAGATAAAGTGCTAGACGCTAAAAAAAGAGTAGTGCTTAGAAAAGGGAATGAAATCTCTGAAGTTGTTTTTGAAGATTTTCTAATTTTCAATGAGCTTTTTGGTTTACTAGAGGAAATTGTAGCAGATAAAACCACTGCAAATCTAAAAGGTTTGCTGATACAGATTGTCTCTGAAGTGGTGGTGCCTAATGTTAGATTTGATGAAAATTTTACGAAAAAATCACTGCAAGAGGCATTGAACTCTATTTCGTATACAACAGGTTTTGTCTCCGAAGATCAGTTGATTATTTTCAGAGGTGATATTGTCGAAGGTAAGAAATTTGACATACTTAACTCTCTTAAATTGGAGTACCAATCGCAAACATGGAGTAAAAACAATCGTAATTGGATCGTGTTTGGATATAGCTTATTGGTGTTTTTAGCCTTGCTGATGTTGTTATTGTTTTTGCGTAAAGAACGCAATGAAATCTATGAAAGTAATACCAAGGTTACCTTTATTTTTATCAATGTCTTATTGATGATTTTTTTGGTGACTTTAATTGTTAAGTTTCAGGGAGAATTTGTGTATGTGGTGCCTCTATGTGTTTTGCCGATTGTCTTAAAAGCTTTTTTCGATGCGCGACTAGGCTTGTTTACCCATGTATTGACGGTGTTGCTATTAGGATTTATAGTTCCCAATAGTTTTGAGTTTATATTCTTGCAAATCATCGCTGGAATCATCACAATTTTGACGGTATCAGAGCTATACAAACGGGCTAATTTATTTATTTCTGTCGGGCAGATTACCTTTGTGTATATGTTGACCTATTTTGCGTTTTCTATTATTCATGAAGGGAATATCAGCCAACTAAAATGGACTTATTTTGTTTTATTTGCACTCAACGGTGTATTGTCTTTTTTGTCTTTGTTTTTGATATGGATGTACGAAAAATTATTTGGCTTGGTGTCGGATGTGACTTTGTTAGAATTGTCAAATTCGAATTCAAAGTTGTTACGTGAATTGAACGAAAAAGCTCCAGGTACTTTTCAACATTCAATGCAAGTAGCAAATTTGGCAGATGCTGCGGCCAATGAGATTGGAGCGAATTCTATGTTGGTGCGTACCGGAGCTTTGTACCACGATATCGGAAAAATAGCCAATCCTATGTACTATACAGAAAACCAGTATACCGGAGTAAATCCTCATGATGATCTTCCAGCGAAGGACAGTGCAAGTATCATTATAGGACACGTATTAAGCGGTATAGAATTGGCTAAAAAGAATGGACTACCTGATCGAATCATAGATTTTATAAGAACTCATCATGGAACCACTACTGTTTATTATTTTCTCAATAAAGCGGCAGAAGGGAATTTAGAAACTGTAGACAAGGAAGGTTTTCAATATCCAGGTCCTAAGCCTTTTTCTAAAGAAACTGCAATTTTAATGATGTGCGATACCGCTGAGGCAGCTTCCAAAAGTATTAAAGAACCTACAGCTCAGAAAATAGATGCACTTATAGACAAGATCACAGCCAAGCAGATGGAGGAGGGGCAATTTCAAAATGCCAACATTACATTTAAGGAAATTGAGAGTATTAAAAAGGTACTAAAGAAAAAATTAAAAAATATTTTTCACCTACGCATTGAATATCCTGAATAGAAAAAAGCACGGTGATTTAGGTAAGTTTTTTGCTATCACTGAGTTAGGGTGAACAGTTGTAGTGAGTACTTTTAAAGTGTAGAAATCAACTGTATCTTTTTTTAAAAAAAAATCAAAAAATGTTGTGAGAAACGAAAAGCAGTTGTACATTTGCACACGCAAAAAGAAAGTTCTTATACATACTTAAAACATAGATTGAAAATTCTAGGAGAGGTGCCGGAGTGGCCGAACGGGGCTCCCTGCTAAGGAGTTGTACCTTTACGGGTACCGGGGGTTCGAATCCCTTCCTCTCCGCAATTTTTTATCCATTTACTCGGGGTGTAGCGTAGCCCGGTCATCGCGCCTCGTTTGGGACGAGGAGGTCAGCTGGATAGAGCACCTCCCTTCTAAGGAGGCGGTCGAAGGTTCGAATCCTTCTGCGCTCAC
>JBELHA010000046.1:14388-17863 GCA_042091695.1 Flavicella sp. | reverse complement strand
TTCAGAAACTTCAGTTACTGCAACGATCTCTTTGTATTCCTTTGAATCAAAGTAAGACAAGGTGAAAGTATCCGTGCTTTTAGCAACCGGTATCGACAAGGGCGCCAAAAAGGAAACTGGGGCTTCTATATTTGCAAACACAAAAGTCTTTACAAACAAGAATGAAAAAACAAGGGTACGTATAAGGGTAGGACGTAATTTAGATAGGGGAGTAATCGTAATCATGGGGGAAAATAACAATTAAATATTTTTATGCTCTAAAGCAAATGGGGAACTTGGGTTATGTTTGGGTAGCTCTATTTCAATTTGGAGTTAACAAGCAAAGATGCATGGGTAACAAACGCCTCTTTTTTGATCTTGCAGACAAAAAAATGGGAATATCGTTATAAACAAGAGAGTTTTCACCAAAAACAAAAAGGGCCAACACAGCTAAACGCAAAACAACAAACACTTCTATGTAACTGAAAACCAATCGAATATAGTTAGTAATGAAAATTTTCATCTCTTAGTAAATATAATTTATAAACAATTTTTGAGCGAAGATAAGGTATATCTCACAAAAAAAAGAAAGTTTTATTGGCGTTTTTCAAATAAAAATTGTATTTTATTGTATCTATTCTTTTTGTAACAAAAACATTTACAATTAGATTTTAAACTGCAATATTTGTGTTACAAATAAGAACATAAAAACCGCTTGTTGTTTTGAGTCTGCTTATTTTAGTATCAAAAACCAAAATGAAAGCTTACTTCATAGTATTCTCCTTTATCACACAGTGTCTTTTAGCAAAAAACTACTATGTATCCAAACACGGAAACGACAGTAATGATGGAAGTTTTAAGCATCCTTTTTTGACGATACAGAGAGCCGTTCAAGAGCTTGAAATGGGAGATACCTGCTATCTAAGAGAAGGTACTTATGTTGATAATATCCGTATTCAAACATCAGGAAATTCTGGAGCTCCCATACAAATCAAAAACTACAAAAACGAAAAAGTCTGTATAGATGGACGCTCTATAATAACGACGAATTGGGTACAAATAGACAAGCATATTTACAAAACGATACTTCCAAAAAAAACAACTGTAACACAGTTATTTTCCAAAGACAAAATGCTCCTAGAAGCACGTTGGCCCAATAGTAATATTGATCGCATTTGGAAGCGTGAAGATTGGGCAAAAGCAGCTCCAGAAAGTAGTAACGGGAGCATGTACAGCCATGACCTTTTAGCAGACAAAATAAATTGGTGCGGTGGCTATGCAATGCTCAATATCAGCCACCAATACAAAACATGGAGCCGCAAAGTACTAACTAATATTAAAGATAATTTTACCTATAATTTAGATATCCAACTCGAAACGCTATTTCCAAAACCTTGGAATGACGATTGTTTTTACCTGTTTGGAAAAAAGGAGGCCCTAGACAGTCCGGGTGAATGGTATTTTGAACCTGAAACAAATGCGTTATTCCTATATCTTTCTGAAGGAAAGCACCCTGAGCAACTAACGCTTTCATTCAAAAAAAGAGATTACGGTATGCAAATGCAAAACCAAGCATACATCCATATTTCAGGAATACATTTTATGGGATGTACCGTAAAATTTGAAGATTGTAACAACATAAGATTCGAAAATTGCACACTCACCTACCCTACTTACAACCGATTACTGACCGAAAACCAACCCATAAAAACAAGAGTGTCAGGTACTGTAACAGAAATTAGCGGTAACAACAATACGATATCAAACATTGAATTATCATACGCCAACACCTCAGGAATCTTTGTAAAAGGAGCGCAAAGCCTAATAGAAAACTGTATGATTCACGATGTCAATTGGGTAGGGAGTGTCAACTATCCAGCTATTAAAATTGAAAGCCTAGAAGGTAAAAAAGGAAATACTATCAAACACTGTACTGTATACAATACTGGTAACGTAGGTATATTAAGTGAGGGCCCCGAAAATGTAATCGAATTCAACGATGTATCACTTACAGGGCTCGCCTGCAAAGACGTTGCAGCGATACAAACCCAAAGTCCACGATGCTCTGGTACAGAAATACGCTACAACTGGGTTCACGACACTGCTGAAAAAGGAATTCGAGGTGACGACCAAACGAGAAACCTTCATGTACACCACAATATCCTTTGGAACTGTGGTAAGGGAATGTTGCTAAAAGGAGATGAAAACTGGGTGTATAACAATACAATTTTAGGAGCGAATACTGCAGGAGAACTTGTAATTCCAACCAAAAAAGAACTTCAAAAATGGTGGACCCGCTACCCTATCAGAAATATTCAAAACAAAAACAGTTATTATTTCAACAACTTGGTATCTAAGATAGTTTTTAGAAGAAAACCACTTACCGATAGCAGTAACATTCAAAAAAATTACACGTATGGAAAAACTGATATTACTGAATTGATCCATGACATAGCAAGTAGAGATTTTCGCCAACAAAAAGACTCAAAGGGAATCGACAAAGGTACCGTTATAAACAATCAACCAAATTCTTTTGAAGGAAAAGCCCCAGACATTGGCGCCTGTGAATACGGTACAAAAAATTGGACTGCAGGAGCAAAGACAAACCTAAATTATTAACACACAACCACTTGCAAATAACAATGAATTTAAGTATATTCACAACATACCCTATTTTGTATTTTCTCACACTTAAATTACTTGCTTATGCTGCCATTTAGAACCGAAATCAGAAACTCTCCCAAAGAACAAACACTCAAAGTATATTTGAGTGACATCTCTTTAGACAAAACACTAAAAAGTCTTATCGAAAAATTGAAAGGAGTCCGTATTGTGGAAGTTCAACCGAGCCTTGGAAGAAATCGCGTACGGGAAAATATTACGATATTTCGAAAACAAACGATGGACATAAATAACCTGAAAGAAAAAATAGACAACTTTCTGTTTACCTATTTTGAAAGGGTAGATATCTAAAAAATATAAACTTTAACTATAGACTATCACAAAAACAGACTAGCAAACATACAAGCAAGCTAATTAATAAGGTAGCCAAAACATGTAGGACACAAAAAAGCCGATACATAAATGTATCGGCTTTTTATATAATATAAAATACTTCTTAGTACCTGTAGTATTCTGGCTTGAAAGGTCCTTCTACTTTAACATCTATATATGCAGCTTGCTCATCATTCAAAGTATCCAATTCTACACCAATCTTAGACAAGTGCAAACGCGCTACTTTCTCATCCAAGTGCTTAGGCAACATGTATACATCGTTTTTGTAAGCTTCAGAGTTAGTCCACAATTCTAATTGTGCCAATGTTTGGTTTGTAAATGAGTTACTCATCACAAAACTAGGGTGTCCTGTAGCACATCCTAAATTCACCAAACGCCCTTCAGCCAATACCAAAAACTCTTTTCCATCAATAGTATATTGATCTACCTGAGGTTTGATTTCAACTTTTGAATCTCCGTAGTTTCCGTTCAACCAAGCCAT
>JBELHA010000046.1:0-14288 GCA_042091695.1 Flavicella sp. | reverse complement strand
CCTGAGGTTTGATTTCAACTTTTGAATCTCCGTAGTTTCCGTTCAACCAAGCCATATCAATTTCATTGTCGAAATGTCCAATATTACAAACAATCGCTTTGTCTTTGATTGCCTTGAAATGACGGTCTACGATGATATCTTTATTTCCTGTAGTGGTAATCACGATATCTGCTCTAGAAATTGCGTTGTCCATCTTACGAACTTCAAAACCGTCCATAGCTGCTTGCAATGCACAGATAGGATCGATCTCAGTCACAATCACACGCGCACCAGCTCCCGCTAAAGATGCAGCAGTTCCTTTTCCTACATCTCCATATCCTGCAACCACAGCAACTTTTCCTGCCATCATTACATCTGTAGCACGACGAATCGCATCTACTGCAGATTCTTTACATCCGTATTTGTTGTCGAATTTAGACTTTGTTACAGAATCGTTTACGTTGATCGCCGGCATTGGCAATGTTCCTGCCTTTACACGGTCGTACAAACGGTGTACTCCTGTAGTAGTCTCTTCAGACAATCCTTTGATACCTGGCACCAATTCTGGGTAACGGTCCAATACCATGTTCGTCAAATCACCACCATCGTCCAAAATCATGTTCAATGGTTTTTTATCTTCCCCGAAGAATAATGTTTGCTCGATACACCAGTCAAACTCCTCTTCGTTCAATCCTTTCCAAGCATACACAGAAACTCCAGCAGCAGCAATTGCAGCAGCAGCTTGGTCTTGTGTAGAAAATATATTACAAGAACTCCAAGTTACCTCAGCTCCTAAGTCTACCAAGGTCTCTATCAATACAGCAGTTTGTATTGTCATGTGCAAACATCCAGCGATTCTAGCACCTGCTAATGGCTTTTGTCCTTTATACTCTTCTCTCAAACTCATCAAACCAGGCATTTCTGCTTCTGCTAAATGAATTTCTTTACGTCCCCAGTCAGCAAGACTGATGTCGTGTACCTTAAATTTTGTGTATGTTGATGTTTCTGAACTCATAGTTCTTATATTTGTGAAATTAGATTGCAAAAATACGAAATACCTTTTATAAAATAATGCCTTTCTTAAAAAGTATCCCTGTTGACCCTCAAACTACTGTATATGTTTGGAAAATTGACGCATCTCTCGATGATTTTGCGTCTATTTCCCTGAGCAACAACAGCAAAGAGCGTCTAAAAGCGATGCGTTCAGAAGCACATCAATTGGGCTTTTTGAGCGTTAGGAAACTACTTGAAATTGCTGGTTATAGTGATCGTGATGTGTATTACAACAAAGAGGGAAAGCCTTTTTTGGAGGATGGAAACCACCTATCCATCAGCCATTCTTACGAATATGCAGCCTTGATTGTGAGCGACACGCCTGTAGGGATTGATATTGAAAAAAACAGAGAAAAAATTGTAAAAATTGCCTCTAAATTCGTCGGATCGGAACAAAATTTTATCGACAGCAACAACCCGCTCCCACAGCTATCGGTAATCTGGGGCGCCAAAGAAGCGCTGTATAAAATTGCAGAAACTCCAGGCATTCCTTTTAAAGAAGGCATACACATTGCTCCTTTCTCCCTGAAAAATCAAAAGACGGAAGCTTATATATTGATAGAAAATAGGAAAAGCAACTACAGCATACATTTCGAAACGATAGAAAATTTCACCCTAGTATACGCCTTGCCACTCTAAATTGTCTTTGTATTTTTGCACCGATAACTGCTATGAAACAAAAAGTTCTCCACTTTATAAAAGAAGCTAAAACCAATGACAAAAAACTATTGGCACTACTCTTGGATCCCGATAAAATAACAGAAACTCCCATTGAAGAGTTGCATAAAACTATAGTGGACCCACGAGTAAATCTTATTTTTGTGGGAGGAAGTACCGTCGCGGCCAATGCGACAGCTAATTTTCTAGAAACGCTAAATACAGACAAACCGGTGGTGCTATTTCCTGGAGATATCCAACAAATTTCTGACAAAGCAGATGCGCTTTTATTTCTTTCACTACTCTCTGGAGACAATCCCGAATACCTGATACACCAACAACGCAAAGCAGTTCCCCTCCTGCAGAATACTTCCTTGGAAATCATCCCAACGGGGTATATCCTAATCGATGGAGGCAAAGAAACAGCTGTGCAAAAAGTGAGTAATACCCAACCTATTTCTCAAAAAGACAGAGATAAAATTGTACATACTGCAGTTGCCGGTATGTATATGGGCAAACAACTCATCTACCTAGAAGCAGGAAGTGGTGCTTTACAAGCAATATATCCCAACACTATTCAAAGCGTACGAAAAGAAATAAACATCCCCTTGGTTGTGGGCGGCGGCATTCGAGATAAAGAAAGCCTACAAGCTGCCTATGCCGCTGGAGCTGATATCGTTGTAATCGGTACCGCCTTTGAACAAGACGACAATTTTCTCGATAAATTGCTACCTAGAGAACTTTATGCACCAAGTACTAAATAAAAAAATAAGAAATCTCTAAAACACACCATTATGGAGCAACTGCTCAATTTTTTTACTGCACCCTACACCTCAGCAAGCACTCTAGACGTCTGCTTGGAAATTTGTGCTGCTGTTTTTGGTATTGGCTCTGTTTTATATGCGAAAAGAGAAAAAATAGCAGCCTACCCAGTAGGATTGGTAAGTACTTCTATCTATATTTATGTCTGTTTTCAGTACACGCTCTATGGAGATTTAATCATTAATATTTATTATACGCTCATGACCATATACGGATGGTATTTATGGTCATACACTTCAGCGGAAGACAAATTACCCATAACGATGTGTCATAGAAAAGACTGGATGAAAGTCCTAGGTATTTTTAGCAGCACAAGTATTTTAGTAATCGGAGTATACCTTTACTTTGATAAATTTGGAGAAATGACCGCCTACTTTGACACCCTTACTACAGGTATCTTTTTTGCAGGTATGTGGCTGATGGCCAATAAGAAACTAGAACATTGGTTGTTTTGGATTGTGGCTAACACGATTTCAGTGCCCTTGTATTTTGTGAAAGGTTTGGGATTTTCCGGCGTTCAATTTTTTATTTTTGTAATATTAGCGATACAGGGCTACAAACTTTGGAAAGTCTCTCTAGCAAAACAACATGGATAGCACAGAAATTTTAAAAGAACTTAGCTTTAAAGGGATTCGTAGCAGCGGTCCTGGAGGACAACATGTCAACAAAGTTGCCTCCAAGATTGAGTTGAGCTTTGACCTGTCAAAGTCCAAAGGCTTGTCCGACACTGAAAAAGAAAGGCTAGAAAACAAACTAGCAAAGAGACTTAACAAAGACAAAATCCTACTACTGCAATGTGACAGCAGTCGCAGCCAACACCGAAACAAAGAAATTGTCTGCAAACGCTTCTTTACTCTACTGAAAGAAAGCTTACAGAGACCTAAAATTAGAAAAGCTTCTCGCCCAACAAAGTCATCTGTCTTAAAAAGATTGGACAACAAAAAGGCAAACTCCCTAAAAAAACAATTGCGCAGCAATAAAAATTTGCACTGAAATTATTTAAAAAAATTAACCTAAAACTGTTTTATAACTAAAAACAATGGCGTAATTTTGCAGCGTTCTCAAAAAGGGGTGCCATTAGGCTGAGATCATACCCAAAGAACCTGGGCAGGTAATGCTGCCAAGGGAAGTACTTATCGAAGTACATTATTTTTTTTAACGCATAATTTTATGCACAATTATTATTAATTTAAAAATTAAGAATAATTACCTCTTTTTATTCATTTTAACAAAAATGAAAAACTTTTTATTTAGTAAAAGAGTGAAGTTTCTAGTAGCTTTTTTAGGCCTATGCATGTACGCATTCGTAGGAAACGCACAATCATTTACACTTTCAGGAAAAGTGAGCAATGAAAAACAAGAACCGCTTGTGGGCGCTACCGTTTTGGTGAAAAAATGGAACAAAGGAGTGACTGCTGATTTCAGTGGAAACTACAAACTTTCTGTCATCGCTGGAACCTACGAAGTAGCAGTGTCTTATGTTGGTTACACCACCAAAACACAAACTGTTGTTGTTACAGAAAATCAAAAAATTGATTTCCAACTACAAAGCGGCACCAACATCTTAGACGAGGTATTGGTTTCTGGAGTTCGTGTAAAGGCAGACGCGCCAGTAACGCACTCAAACATGGACAAAGCGGAAATCGCCAAGAGAAACTTGGGACAAGACATTCCAGTATTGTTGAACTACCTTCCATCTGTTGTTACAACTTCTGACGCAGGAGCAGGTATTGGATACACCGGAATCCGTGTGCGTGGATCTGATGCAACACGTGTCAATGTAACGATCAACGGTATTCCTTACAACGACTCTGAATCCATGGGTACGTTTTGGGTAAACATCGGAGATTTTGCTTCTTCTGTTGAGAACTTACAATTGCAACGTGGGGTGGGAACTTCCACCAACGGAGCAGGTGCTTTTGGAGCGAGTTTGAACATGTTGACAGACGCCTTCTCTCAAGATGCCTATGCAGAAATTGCGAGCGCTACAGGTTCTTACAATACCTTTAAGAACACCTTAAAGTTTAGCACAGGGAAATTAAATGACCACTTTGAATTGGCGGGAAGAATCTCAAAGATTACTTCTGACGGATATATTGACAGAGCTTTTTCTGACTTGAACTCTTACTTCTTGCAAGCGAGTTATGTAGATGACAACACATTAGTGAAAGCAATTATGTTTGGAGGTGGAGAAGAGACTTACCAAGCTTGGTATGGAATTGACGCAGCACAACTCGCTGAAAACAGACGTCAAAACCCATATACGTATGACAATGAAATTGACCATTACAACCAAGACCATTTCCAATTGTTGTGGAACGAAAAAATTTCTAGCGCATGGTCTACAAACCTAGGTTTGCACTATACATGGGGAAGAGGGTATTACGAACAATTTAAGGATGGAGAAGATTTTTCTGATTATGGTTTGACCCCTATTGTAATTGAAAACACAACAATAGACACCACAGATTTGATTCGTAGAAAATGGTTGAACAACGATTTCTATGGTATGACCTTTACTTTGGACTACAAGGAAAACAACACAAACGTAACCTTTGGTGGTGCCATCAACGAATACAAAGGAGATCACTATGGAAGAGTTATATGGGCACAATATGCAAGTCAAACAAGTATCCGTCACAAATACTATGATACGTACGGAGATAAAATTGACGGAAACACTTACTTAAAAGCAAACCACAAATTCAGTGACCGTTTGACTGCCTATGCAGATATTCAATACCGTTATATCAACTACAAGGCTTCAGGAGTTGCAGCCAATGAAGTAAATGATACGTTTAACTTCTTCAACCCTAAAGCAGGATTGACATTCACTGTTGACGCAAACAGTAGCATCTATGCTTCTTATGCACGTGCCAACAGAGAGCCAAACAGAGGAGATTACGAAAATGGAAACCCTAAGCCAGAAAAATTAGACGATTTCGAATTGGGATGGCGTTTTGCAACTCAGGATATTAAAATCAATGCTAACTTGTACTTTATGGCCTACCAAGACCAATTGGTATTGTCTGGTGGAATTGATCCAAATACTGGCGAGCCATTGCGTAAAAACGTGGGAGAAAGCTTCCGTTCAGGTTTGGAAATTGACGCAGAATTTAATTTAGGAGCAGGATTTTCTTTGAGACCAAATATTGCCCTAAGTTCGAATAAAAATGTCGACTATAAAGAAGAATGGGATGGTGCTCTGAAAAATTTTGGAAATACCAATATTTCTTTCTCTCCTGAAATAATCGCAGGTAACTTTTTGACTTATGCACCTAAAGAAAACTTGCAGATTAGTTTACTTTCTAAGTATGTAGGGGAACAATTTATGGGAAACAACGATTCATCTGAATCAAAATTGGAAGACTACTTTATCAATGATTTTAATGTAAGCTACACACTGAACACTAAAAAAGTATTCAAATCAGTGACTTTTACAGCTTTGGTAAACAATATCTTTAACGAGAGATATGTATCAAATGGATATTATGGTACTTGGATAGACGATTACTCAGTTCCAAATGAAATTACAACCTACGAATACGCTGGGTATTACCCACAAGCTACGCGTAACTTCTTAGTTGGAATGACTTTAAAGTTCTAACTGAATAAAGCTATAAAATAGCAAAATAGAACCCCTGACAAATATAGTTTGTCAGGGGTTTATTTATTTTAATAAAGTACCCACAGGTAAAATTCCAAAGAAGACAGCTTAAGCAAGTTGTAACAATATTATTTAAGCATGTAAGAATAAAAAGACTAGCTTAAAGAAATTATTCTGTTTTTAGAATTGCTATATCTTCAATAATACGAGCTACTTCCTTAGGGTCAGTACCGTCATAATAGCCACGAATACGGCGTTTGCTATCCACCAACACAAACTGCTCTGTGTGTATAAAATCTTGGTCTCCTCCATCTCCTTCATCCAAAACTGCAAAATAACTCTTACGCGCTAGGTTATATATCTGCTTTTTAGCACCCGTTACCAAATGCCACTTCCCATCGATTACTCCTTTGTAATTGGCATAATCTTTAAGAATAGGAATACTATCCATCACAGGCGTTACAGAATGTGACAACAACAACACATCCGTATCGTTCGAAAATGCAGCTTGTAGCGCATTCATATTTGTGGTCATGACTGGACAAATAGTAGCACAGCGAGTGAAAAAGAAATCGGCAACATAAATCTTGTTTTCAAAAGTAGCCTCCGTGATTGTATCACCATTTTGATTGTACAATTCAAAGTCCGCAATACGATGGTTTTTCTTAACATGATGCAAGGAAGCGTCTACCAACCTAGGATTTACGTCTATAGGACTATATACTGGCAAGCGTTTTTTGGGACTTAGCAACTTGTAAAACACAAAAACACCTAAAACACTGAATACCAACATCGCTGATAACGTTGGTATGGATTTTTTGAAATAATTCGTCTCCATCATAATTCACAAAATTACAATTTACCCCCCAATGAAATAGCAATAAAATCTAAAAATATTGAGAAATTGAAACTTTAACTATTTGTAAAGGAATCTTTAGGTATTTCAATACAAATGAATTATTAAAAATTGTACATTTGCTTTCGATTTTTACACTAAAAAAAACACATGGAAATTTTTATAAAAGCATCACAATTTATCTTGAGCTTATCTTTATTGATTGTTTTGCACGAATTGGGACATTTTATCCCTGCCAAACTTTTCAAGACACGTGTCGAGAAATTCTATCTATTTTTTGACTACAAATTCTCATTATTTAAAAAGAAAATCGGCGATACTGTCTATGGAATTGGATGGATTCCCTTAGGTGGCTATGTAAAGATTTCAGGGATGATTGACGAAAGTATGGATACTGAACAAATGAACCAACCCGCTCAACCTTGGGAATTCAGATCCAAGCCTGCTTGGCAACGTTTGATCATTATGCTTGGAGGTGTCATAGTAAATTTCGTATTGGGATTTGCTATATATATCATGATACTGTTTACTTGGGGTGAAAGTTACCTGCCTAATGAAAACCTTAAAGATGGTGTTTGGGTCACAAACCCACTAGGAACTGATTTAGGACTACAAACCGGAGATAAAATCATCAGTGTAGACGGAAAAGAGATCAAAGCGTTTTCAAGCTTGACAGGAGAATTTGTAAATGGTAACAATTACGTAATAGAAAGAGAAGGGAAGCTACTTGAAAAAGAAATTCCTGTAGACTTTATATCCAAGTTGATCGCCAATGGAAAAACTCCTTTTTTACAACCTCGAATTCCTTTTGTAATTGGTGGCTTTTCTGAAGGCTCTAGCAATATCGAAAGTGGTTTGCAAGAAAAAGATATCATACAAGGTATCAATGGTATTCGTATCAAGTATTTTGACCAAGCAGAACTCATGTTAAAGAACTTTAAAAACCAAGAGATAATACTGATGGTTCAAAGAGGAGAAACACGTGAGGAAATTCGTGTACTGTTGGATGACAACAGCAAAATAGGTGTGAGCCTTGGAACACTTCCTACTGCTGACATGGAACGTTTGGGGTACTACAAACTAGAAACAAAAGAATACAGCTTTTTGGAGGCTATTCCTGCTGGGTCTGCAAAGGGATACAAAACATTGACAGACTATATCAAACAATTGAAAAAAGTGTTCAACCCTGAGACAGGAGCCTATAAAGGATTGGGAGGTTTTATCTCAATTGGAAGTATCTTCCCCTCTACTTGGAGTTGGCAAGCATTTTGGAGTATTACTGCTTTCTTGTCAATCATGTTAGGATTTATGAACTTGTTGCCTATCCCAGCATTGGACGGTGGACATGTGGTATTTACACTTTATGAAATGATCAGCGGTAGAAAACCTTCTGATAAGTTTTTAGAATATGCACAGATTTCAGGATTTGTAATTTTAATGGCTTTGTTGCTCTTTGCCAATGCAAACGACGTTGTCAAGTTGTTCAACTAAAATTTTAAACACCATCAAAAAGCCCCTTAAAATTATAATTTTAAGGGGCTTTTTGATGGTAAAAACTATAGTTACTATATAGGCTCACAACAACATTAAAGAAAATAAATACTTGGACAATAAGCATCGATTAAATAATGGAAAATTAAACCTCATAACATTTCTGTATAAAACGAGTTAAAATAAACTAATGCTACTCTGTTTTTGTGACATATATATCAATTTACGCTACTTCAAGATATATTAAAATACAATGATGTAGTTACATTTGAGTTCAATGTTATAATTTTAAACATATGAATTATTTAGTCCGAATACTTTTAATCGCTTCAGTAACCTATAATAGTGTTCAATCTCAACAACCCAATATATTGTTTGTACTCGCAGATGATATGTCACATACTTCGGCTTATGGACACGAATTTGTCAAAACACCACACTTCGACAAACTCGGTAAAGAAGGATTGCGCTTTACACATATGTATACACCGAGTAGTAAGTGCTCCCCTTCTAGAGCCGTTATTTTAACAGGACGCAACCCATGGCAATTGGAAGAAGCTGCTAACCACAGACCTAAATGGCCCGAGAAATTCAAGAGTATCATCGAAACACTTGTCGAAAATGGATATACAGCTGGCTACACAGGTAAAGGTTGGGGACCAGGAATCTTTCCAAAAGGCAGGCAACTTACGGGAAAAGAATTCAACCAAATAAAGAAAAAAAAGAGACCTACCAAAAGAATAGCCGATTACGACTACGCTGCAAATTTTGAACAATTTTTAACAGAAAGACCAAAAGAAAAACCCTTCATTTTTTGGTATGGTTGCAGAGAGCCGCATCGAAATTATGTTTACAAAAGTGGAGTGCGTCTAGGAAAATCACTCGACGAGATAAAATACATACCGAGCTTTTGGGAAAATAGTGAAAGCACCAAACACGACCTATTAGACTACGCCATTGAAGTGGAATATTTTGACCAACAATTAGGAGAAATACTCTCACACTTAAAAAAATCAGGGGAACTCGAAAACACATTGATCATCGCTACCTCTGACAACGCGATGCCTTTTCCTCGCTATAAAGGCCATCCTCACGAATTTGCAACACGCATCCCTTTTGTAGTAAATTGGCCGAATAAAATCAAGAATCGTGGGAGAGTATGTACTGAATTTGCTAGTTTTATAGATATCACACCTACCTTATTGGAAGTAACTGGAATTGACAACTCACAATCAGGAATGCACCCCATTCAGGGACAAAGCTTGGTAGACTTTTTTGATGATAGGGTTGAAAAACGTGATTTTGTACTCACAGGAAGAGAGCGAAATGCAATGGTACATTTGGATGGCAAAGGATATCCTGTAAGAAGTATCCATAAAGATAAATGGGTATACATGCACAATTTTGATCCAGATAGACTTGCATCTGGTGATGAAGCTACAGGATACCATGATACAAAACACAGCCCTACCAAAGACACTATATTAGCAAACAAAGAGGGTAAAGCTTTTCAAATATGCTTCGGAAAACGACCACAGGAGGAGCTATACAATATAGAAATAGATCCAGAATGCATGCAAAATTTGGCGGGAGAAAGAGCGTTTCAAAAACTAAAAAAAGAGATGAAAAAAGAATTATTCTCACGTCTAAAAAATCAAAAAGACCCAAGGATTCTTGGTGACCCATCTGTATTTGATCATGTGCCTAAACACCTCTTAAAAAAATACGATATTATGGTCAAAAGAAACAACAAATACAAAAAAACGAAAACGAAATCACAGGGCACAATTTAGGTTTAGAAATACTAGTATAATACCCCAATAAGAGATATTTAATCAACTCTTAAAAGAGTTAAAACTAATAAAATTAATGAAACAACTACTGACTGTACTTTTTACTTTAGTTATGTATTGCAAATGTATGGCAATACAACAACCCAATATATTGTTTGTACTCGCAGATGATATGTCACATACTTCGGCTTATGGACACGAATTTGTCAAAACACCACACTTCGACAAACTCGGTAAAGAAGGATTGCGCTTTACACATATGTATACACCGAGTAGTAAGTGCTCCCCTTCTAGAGCCGTTATTTTAACAGGACGCAACCCATGGCAATTGGAAGAAGCTGCTAACCACAAATGCAAGTGGCCAGAGAAATTCAAAAGTGTT
This sequence comes from Flavicella sp., assembly GCA_042091695.1. GTDB lineage: Bacteria > Bacteroidota > Bacteroidia > Flavobacteriales > Flavobacteriaceae > Flavicella. The sequence goes on along the minus strand of JBELHA010000046.1, from coordinate 3,648 downwards.
GTTGAAACACTCGCAGATAACGGATATGCTACTGCATATACAGGAAAAGGATGGGAACCTGGAATTCCCCCAAAAGGAAGATTACTCACCGGTAAAAAATACAACCAAATAAAAAAAGAAAACCGCCCTACAAAAAGGATTGCTGTATATGATTACGCAGCAAATTTTCAACAGTTTTTGAATGACAAACCAAAAGAAAAACCCTTCTTCTTTTGGTATGGCTGTAAAGAACCGCATCGGAAATACGAATACAAAAGTGGTGTTCGCCTTGGAAAATCGTTAAAAGATTTAAAATTTGCACCGAGCTTTTGGGACAACAATGAAAACACCAAACACGATATCTTAGACTATGCCGTTGAAGTGGAATATTTTGATCAGCAACTTGGTGAAATACTCACCCACTTAAAAAATTCTGGAGAACTCGAAAATACCTTGATCATTGCAACATCAGATAACGCAATGCCTTTTCCTCGCTACAAAGGACACCCCCACGAATATGCAACTCGCATCCCTTTTGTGGTGCACTGGCCAGGAAAAATTAAAAATAGCGGACGTATTTGTAATGAGCATGCTAGTTTTATAGATCTCACCCCCACTATATTAGAAGTGGCACACATTGAGAAATCTACATCAGGCATGCAACCTATTCAAGGAAAAAGTTTGGTTGATTTTTTTGAAAACAACGTTGAAAACCGAGACTTTGTCCTCACTGGAAGAGAGCGAAACGACATGGTACATGCTGACGGAAAAGGATACCCTGTCAGAAGTCTTCACAGGGGAAAATGGGTATATATGTACAACTTTGACCCAAATAGAGATCCATGTGGGCCAGAAATATCAGGATACCACGATACCGACAATAGCCCAACTAAAAGTACTATCTTAAAAAATAAAAAAACCAAAGCTTTTGAACTCTGTTTTGGCAAACGACCACAAGAAGAACTGTACAATATTGAAAAAGATCCTGAATGCTTGTTAAACCTAGCAACAGATACAGGACAGCAGAACCTAAAAAAAGAGATGAAGCACGAATTGTTCACATTGCTAAAAGCACAAAAAGACCCTCGTATTCTGGGTGACAGTAGTTTATTTGACTTTGTGCCAAAACATCTTTTAAAAAAATACAACCAACTGGTCGAAAAAGCCAACAAAAGCAAAAACTAACTAACTAACTAACACAAACGAAAAATCTTATGATAAATAATGTACGATCACTTATCCTGTGTTTTGTCTGCACTATTGCAACAGCGCAAAAAAACACAACTATTGAGCAGCTTATTGAAAACCTAACAGACTCTAAAAACAAAGAAATCATGGTTGTTGCCCATCGTGGAGATTGGCGAAATGCTCCTGAAAACTCTTTACAAGCCATACAATTTTGTATCGACATGGGAGTAGATATGGTGGAGATTGACATTCAAATGACGTTGGATGGACACTTGGTTTTAATGCATGACAAAAGTATTGATAGAACTACCAATAAGAAAGGAAAAGTGAAGGAAATGACCTTAGCACAATTAAAAAAGGCAAAACTTACAGATGGCTTGGGAAGACCCACACCCAATCAAATCCCTACCTTAGAAGAAGCCATGCTCGTAGCCAAAGGAAAAATACTGGTAAACCTCGACAAAGCCTATCCAATCATCAAAGAATGCTATCCCATACTCAAAAAAACAAAAACATTAGACCATGTCGTGTTCAAGGGAGAGGCCTCAAGAATAGAAGTAGAAAAATACTTGGGTTCAATGCTTGAGGAGATCCATTACATGCCACAAATAAAACAGAAAAACCCTAAAGGGAAAGCAATACTTGATGACTTTTTAGAAAACGGTACTCCTGTTGCGTTTGCATTTGGTTTGCCTAAGGAAGATAAAGCCTTGCAAAAAAAGTTCAAAGACATACGCCAACAAGGTGTTAGTATTTGGCTCAACTCTTTATGGCCAAGACATAACGCAGGTCACAATGATGAAAAGGCTATAGTAAATCCAAAAGTATACGACTGGTATATTGACAATCACGTCGATATAATTCAAACAGACAGACCAGGATTTTTAATCGAATACTTACGTAAGAAAGGATTGCACCGTTAGATATTTTAAATATTTGCACAGGTAGTATATAAATTTTTATCAGTATTTAGTTTACTTCGAATAGCGCTTCACTTTTGGTGATGCGCTATTTTATTTCGCTCAAAAACACATTAAAACATTCAAAAACAAAGGTTTAGGCGAAGTTGTTTTTGGTTGTTTTTCTAATTTTGGCACACTCTTTGGACTTCTAGCTATAAAATTTAGAAATCATGAAGAAAATTATCCTCCTCCTATTCGTCGTAGTAAACATCTCAACTAGCAACGCCAATGAAATTATGGGTAAGTGGGTAGGCACACTTTACCAAGAACCTAAGAAAGAGTTTTATTGTGAAATCATTATTGATAAAAAAGCAGAAGGTATCTACACAGGAACCGCACTTTACAGAACTAAAGTATCAGAACATAGTGGACAAGTATTGTACAAAATCACAATGACTCCGAAAAGGAAAAGGTTCGAATACAAAGACATCGTAGTTCTGAACGATAAAAAATATACAGAAGGCTTTAGATGGTGTATGAAGCAGGGACTTCTTAAAATTTCGAAAAAAAGAAGTGGCAAGTACCTAACTGGTAAATGGCATGAGGAAGGAAGTTGTAGCCCAGGATCATTTAAATTAAAGAAAGTTGAAACTAAACTAGCTAAAAAAGAACCTGTAAAAAGCAATTTCAAACTCAACAATAGATTGGTAAACAACAAAGCATCAATTTACGTGAACTCCAATAAAGTTAAAGTAAGTGTGTGGGACGACAACATACAAGATGGTGATATTATCTCGCTACACATGAATAAGAATTGGATCTTAAAAGACCAGATGATTGTCAAGAAAAAGAAAGATCTATTTATTGAACTTTCTCAATTAGAAAATACGTTGACATTGCATGCAGAGAATCTAGGGAAATATCCCCCTAATACTGCTAAACTCGCTGTTGATGACGGAAAGACAATACAATACATTGTATTGAGTTCAGACAAAAAGAAAAGTGAATCCATTAAAATTATACAAAGATGAAAACGCAGATCCAACAATTTATAGAAAATATAGTACATTTAGTTTGTAATGGCAGCTTCATGCCCCCTTCAGACATCGTGAAACATCCAAGATATGTACCACTCCCTGTAAGGATAAAAACAAACCGATATGGCTACACAAAAAGAAATAACATGGGCTGAATTTGCAGCGATAGAAATGCGGATTGGCACCATTATTACAGCAGAAGTATTCAAAGAAGCTAAAAACCCATCCTACAAGATGACGATAGATTTTGGAGACTTAGGCACCCGTAAAACTTCGGCACAAATCACTAAAAACTACAAGCCAGAAGAACTTATCGGAAAGCAAGTGGTAGCTGTTGTTAACTTCCCTCCAAAGCAAATTGCCAATACGATGAGCGAATGCCTAGTCCTAGGAGCTGTTGGTAATGAAAAAGATGTCATTTTACTACAACCAGAAAAAAAGGTTGAAAATGGACAAAAAATTAGTTGACAACAAGCAAAAAGGAAACACAAAAAAAGCGTTGCCACATGGCAACGCTTTTAAATATGATCAAAGGTAAATCC
>JBELHA010000045.1:19613-20147 GCA_042091695.1 Flavicella sp. | reverse complement strand
GAAATAAGTTATCTAGGGCAAAAGGCTGAAGCTAATATTTTTGTTGAGGTATATAAAAACATACCAGACGAACAGTTTGCACTGATTATTCACGACTGTATATTGACAACAAAAGACTATGTTGAAATTGTGAAATCTCAATTAGAAAAACGAGTAAGGATATTGTACAATAATGTAATAACATCAGAACATAGCCTTGATAAATTATTCAAAGCAGAGATAGTTTCAATTACAGATGAGATGCTTTTAAAAAATCAAAGTGAAGCATATTTTAAGGAAGTATATGAAAATAGAATGAATAATTGAGTACTTCAAAGAAGTTACTGACAGTTATACTGACAGTTTTACTGTCAATTTTGTTTATATTTGACTTTTTAACCTTGTCATTTTAAAAATACAAAGTTCAGATAAGCAACCGTTTGATGAGCAATCAAAACCCTTCTCAAGACCAATAAACTTGATTTTGAAGCAAAAAAAAGAGTAACCATTTCTGATTACACTACTTAGTAGCGGGAACTGGACTCGAACCAGTGA
>JBELHA010000045.1:0-19603 GCA_042091695.1 Flavicella sp. | reverse complement strand
TGACCTTCGGGTTATGAGCCCGACGAGCTACCTACTGCTCTATCCCGCGATATATGCTGCAAAGATACGCTATTTAAAATGTTATATCCAAATATAAAAGAGCTTATTTTATGCTTTTTTTTGAGTCTTTTTGTAAGGTTCTTCTTTACAGAGGTTTAACGGTTTATTTGTTTTTAGTTTACAATGTGTTTTAGACAATAAAACAACATATCACTTTCAAGGGAATCAAAAAGCGAGTACCTTTGTAGCCTAAAATAGAAATTATGGCACACAAAGCTGGTTTTGTAAATATTATTGGAAATCCAAATGTAGGGAAGTCTACACTGATGAATGCATTGGTAGGAGAGCGCTTGTCTATCATTACTTCAAAGGCACAAACAACGCGTCACAGAATACTAGGGATTGTAAACGGAGACGACTTTCAAATCCTTTTCTCAGACACCCCGGGTATTATCAAACCTGCTTACGACTTACAAGAGTCTATGATGAAGTTTGTGAAATCTGCTTTTGACGATGCAGATGTATTGATCTATATGGTAGAAATAGGGGAAATGGAGCTAAAAGATGAAGCCTTTTTTGCAAAAATTACCAATTCTAAAGTACCTGTATTGCTACTGATCAATAAAATAGATAAATCCAGTCAAGAAGAAGTAGAAGAAAAATTAGCTTACTGGCAACAAAAGGTGCCCAATGCCAATGTGTATTTGATTTCTGCACTTGAAAATTTCGGAGTGGATGGCGTATTACAAAAAATTATAGAAATACTACCAGAGTCACCTGCCTTTTATCCTAAAGATCAATTGACAGACAAACCAGAGCGTTTCTTTGTAAATGAGTGTATCCGTGAAAAAATCTTAATGCATTACAAAAAGGAAATCCCTTATGCAGTAGAAATCGAAACCGAAGAGTTTCACGAAGACGAGAAAATCATAAAAATACGTGCGATCATTATGGTAGAACGCGAAACTCAAAAAGGAATTATTATTGGGCACAAAGGATCCGCTTTAAAAAGAGTAGGTTCAGAAGCGCGTAAAGACCTAGAAAAGTTCTTTGACAAGAAAGTGTTTTTAGACCTCTATGTAAAAGTCAATAAAAACTGGCGTAACGATTCCAAACAGCTCAGAAGGTTTGGATACAACGACTAGCTAAGTATCATAGCTCATATATTATAAACAGTGTAAGGTTAAGTTAACCTTACACTGTTTTTTTTTGCTTTTTGATAACCTTACAGGGTAGTTTTTTTACCGTTGTTTTACGTTTGCTTGGTGTCTCTTTTACATGAGTCTTTTAATATTGCTACATTAAATAAAACCAAATTATGAAAGTAGCACAAAGAATTATTGCAGCATTTTTTTGTATGGCATTTGTAGCCTGTACAGAGGAAGCACAAAACAATCCAATTGACACAACAGTCGATTTCAAGCATGTAAATACCATCACAGTTCGATCGGGATCACTTGATGATGAAAGTTCAGAGGGGGCCTCTGAAATTACTGTTTACGATGCAGACTCTAAAAACTTATTTGTTGTAAATGTAGAAATCAATGAAATTTCAGTTTACAACATTGCAGATTTAAGCAACCCTGTAAAACAAGCAGCTGTCAATTTAGATGCATATGGGGCTCCTAACAGTGTAGCTGTTATGAACGGTCAGTTTGCAGTTGCTGTTGAAGCAGCTGTAAAGCAAGATGCGGGTCAGATCCTATTGTACAATATTGCTGATTTTTCATTGGCAAAAAGTTTTACAGTTGGTGCTTTGCCAGATATGGTGACTTTTACCAAAGACGGAAAATATATTTTGTCTGCAAATGAAGGAGAGCCTAACAAAGCTTATGATGTAGATCCAAAAGGAACAGTAAGCATCATTGATATTGCTAGTTCAGAAGTAACAACTTTAGATTTTACTGCGTTTAACAGTCAAGAAGCAGCATTAGAAGCAGAAGGATTCCGTGTTTTCGGATTGAATGCAGATTTGGCAACAGATGTTGAACCAGAATATATCGCTGTTTCTGAAGATTCTAAAACGGCATGGGTTTCTTTACAAGAAAACAATGGAATTGCAAAGGTGAACTTGGTATCCAAGGCTATTGAGGCTATTTATCCGCTAGGTTTTAAAGATTACAACTTAGAAGGGAATAGTATCGACGCGAGTGATAAAGACGATGTTAAAGAATTGAAGACTTGGAACGTAAAAGGAATCTACCAACCTGATGCAATCGTTGCAGTAAATATAAATGGAACAGAGTATGTGATTTCTGCAAACGAAGGAGATGCACGTGACTATGATGGTTTTTCTGAAGAAGTTCGTGTAGATGATTTGATGTTGCATTCTGATTCTTATGACGAAAGTATTCAAGAAAAAGCGAATTTAGGAAGGTTAAAAACGACAACGAGTTTGTATGAGCCATATACTGGGGGGAAATCAGCAGCGGTAAATCAAATCTATTCTTATGGTGCAAGATCTTTTTCTATTTGGTCTGCTACTGGTGATTTAGTCTATGACAGTGGTAATGATATTGCTGCGCAAACTTTGGCCTTGACACCTGATGCCTTTAATGGAGGAGACAAACGTAGTGATGATAAAGGAGCGGAACCTGAAAGTGTAGCGGTTATGAATCTTGGAAACGAGCGTTATATCTTGTTTGTAGGTTTAGAGCGTAACAACCAAGTATTGGTTTACGATATTACAAATCCAACAGCTCCTGTATTTTTGAACATACTGTCTCATACTGGCGATGTTGGTCCAGAAGGTTTGTTGGTAATACCTGCTGCTGAAAGTCCAAATGGAAAGGATTTATTGGTAGTTTCCAATGAAATTAGTGGGACGGTATCTATCTTCGAGAACAACTAATCTTTTTACAAAGAGTATTTTAGCCTGAATTGAATTTCAATTCAGGCTTTTTTATGTCTTAAAATAGCTGTATTTTTTAGTAAGCGTTCCTTTTTCAATTTGGAAGGGATTTCCAAAATAAAAAAACGTATTTTTGCAAAAATTTTAAAGACAGACAATGAATTCTATTGTAGCCATCGTGGGAAGACCGAATGTAGGGAAATCCACATTATTTAACAGACTCGTACAACGAAGAGAAGCCATCGTTGACTCTGTGAGTGGGGTGACCCGAGACAGACATTATGGTAAAAGTGATTGGAACGGGAAAGAGTTTTCTGTAATCGATACAGGAGGTTATGTGGTAGGTTCAGACGATGAATTTGAAGGAGAAATTAGAAAACAAGTTCAGCTAGCCCTCGAAGAGTGTGATGTCATCGTATTTGTTGTCGATGTAACCGATGGAATTACTCCAATGGATACAGCGGTTTCAAAACTACTTAGGAAGTCTAAAAAGCCTGTTTTCCTAGCGGTAAACAAGGTAGACAATGCGATGCGTGCAGCAGATGCTGTTGAGTTTTACAACTTGGGGATGGGAGAGTACAATACCATATCATCCATCAACGGATCTGGTACTGGAGAATTGTTAGACGCAGTGGTTAAAGACATGCCTGAGCCAGAAGTTTTTGAAGAACAATCAGAAGAAGAAAGAGCAGAGGAGTTACCTCGATTTGCCGTAGTAGGAAGACCCAATGCAGGAAAGTCTTCATTTATAAATGCTTTGATAGGAAAAGATAGAAATATTGTAACTGATGTTGCAGGTACTACTCGTGATGCAATTGATACTGAATATACACGTTTTGGTTTTAAATTCAATTTGGTGGATACGGCTGGGATTCGTAAAAAATCTAAAGTATCAGAAGATTTAGAGTTTTACTCTGTGATGCGTGCGGTTCGTGCGATTGAACACTGTGATGTTGCCATTTTGATGATTGATGCTACAAGAGGATTCGAGGCCCAAGATCAGAATATCTTTTGGTTGGCTGAAAAAAACAGAAAAGGAATTGTTGTCCTAGTCAATAAATGGGATTTGGTAGACAAAGAAACCAATACTATGAAGGAGTTTGAGGCTTATGTGAAAAGACAATTAGAGCCATTTACAGATGTTCCTGTAATCTTTACATCTACTGTGACCAAGCAACGTTTGTTGAAAGCTATTGAGACTGCTGTAACCGTTTATGAAAACAAAAAGCGAAGAATAACAACCAGTAAGTTGAACGAAACCATGTTGGAGATCATCCAGCAATACGGACCACCAGCTATTAAAGGGAAATTCGTGAAAATTAAATACTGTATGCAATTGCCAACACATACACCACAATTTGCGTTTTTTGCTAATTTACCACAATATGTGAGAGATCCTTACCGTAGGTATTTAGAAAATAAACTTCGTGAAATTTATGATTTCAACGGGGTACCATTGACAATCTATTTTAGACAAAAATAAAAAAAACGCTTTGTAATCTTACAAAGCGTTTTTTTAGCCATCTATTTTGTTAATATAAGAATCCAATGAAGTCTAGTTAACTCTTTTTTTTTAAGTATAATTATATTTAAATTCTAGAGGTAGAATGATTTAGTCCTAAAGAAATTTTAGCCAGCAATAGTAAACGCTGGCTAATTGATTCTTACATTTAAATTAATCGTTTTTCATAGCAATCAACAAATAAATGTTGCAACAAATATATACGAAATAGATGTTTTTATAGTTCACTATTTATAGTGAAATACTACACTCCCTATTTATAGGGATAAGCATTGTGCTTTAGCTTGTTTTCCTGTTTGTTATCAGTGGTTTAAGTTGTATTTATCTCTGTTGCGTGTAATTTTATCTTTTTTAAGTAAAAAAAAACTCGCTCCAATTAAGAAACGAGTTGATAGAATGGTTGTTTTTGATCAGTTTAACTGACTGTTTTTTTGATATTGGCAATTGCTTCACGAATTTGCTCCTCAGATGCAGCATAAGACATACGAATACAGTTGGGTGCTCCAAATGCTTCACCAGTAACAGTAGCTACATTTGCGTGTTCCAATAATAGCATAGAAAAGTCTGAAGCTGTTTCAATTAATTTTCCTTTGATTGTCTTTCCAAAGAAATAAGAAATATCAGGGAAAACATAAAAAGCACCTTCAGGTTTGTTGAGTTTGAATCCTTTTACCTTTCCAAGTAGATCCAAAACAATATCTCTACGTTTGTGGAATTCTTCTACCATATATCCAATCTTTGTAACAGGTGCATCTAGTGCAGTAATGGTAGCTCTTTGAGCGATACAGTTGGCTCCAGATGTGATTTGACCTTGTAGTTTGTTACAAGCTTTAGCAATCCATTCAGGAGCTCCGATATATCCAATTCTCCATCCTGTCATTGCAAATGCTTTTGCGACACCGTTTACAGTAATAGTTCTTTCGTACATGTTTTCAATTTCGGCAAAACTAAAGTTTCCAATGCCGTAATTGATATGCTCGTATATTTCATCAGATACTACATATATCTGTGGATGTCTTTCCAATACTTTTGCAAGTGCTCTATACTCTTCCTCTGTATAAACAGTTCCACTAGGGTTGTTTGGAGAGTTGAAGAAAATCAATTTAGATTTAGGTGTAATGGCAGCTTCTAATTGCTCAGGCGTAATTTTGAAATCACTTTCAATAGAAGAAGGAATTTCAACAAATTTAGCTTCTGACAATACTGAAATTGCAGAATAACTTACCCAGTAAGGAGCAGGCAATAATACTTCATCTCCAGGATTTAGCAATACTTGTGCAACATTGGCAATAGATTGTTTGGCTCCTGTTGAAACAACAATTTGATTTGGATTGTAAGACAAATTATTGTCTCTTTTAAATTTTCTACAGATGGATTCACGCAAATCTAAATATCCGTTTACAGGACTATAAGAATTGTAATTGTCGTTTACAGCTTGAATCGCAGCATCTTTGATAAAGTCTGGAGTGTTAAAATCGGGTTCTCCCAAACTCAAACTAATGATGTTTTTTCCCATTTCTTTCAATTCCCTTGCTTTTGCGGCCATCGCAAGTGTAGCTGAAGTAGGTAGGCTATTGATTCTGTTTGATAATTCTTTCATTTTTACTCGTGTTAATTGTTGTGGATTCTATTCCTATTAGGAGACGTGTTATCCTAAATTTTTTTAATGAAACGCTGGTTTTACTCCCAACATTTTGATATGATTGAAGTGTTCTACCAATGCTTTTTTCATGGTTTCATATTCGTGGTAAGGCAAATTAAACTCTTTTGCAGTTTGCTTTACGATCTTTGCGATATGCTTGTAATGTATGTGTGATATGTTTGGAAATATATGGTGTTCCACCTGGTGGTTCAAACCGCCAGTACAGAAGGATATGAATTTACTATCTGTAGCAAAGTTTGCAGTTGTATACAATTGGTGGATTGCCCAAGTGTGTTCCATGTTCCCTTCTTTGTCCGGAAGTGGTGTATCTGTTGCTGGAACTACATGTGCAAGTTGGAATACCAAACTCAAGATCAATCCTGCCGTATAGTGCATACAGAAAAAACCAAGTAAAATTTTCCACCACGCAACATCTATGACAAGCATAGGAAGTACGATCCAAAAGGCATAATAGAGTATTTTAGAAATAACTAAAATTGTCCATTGTGTTTTAGGATTTGGAAATTCTCCGTAAGATAGTTTTTGTTTTAAGTAGCGGTGCATTTGCTTGAAATCAGTCGTTATTGCCCAATTGATAGTCAAAAGACCGTAGATGAAAATAGAGTAATAACGCTGAAGGTTGTGTATCTTAAACCACTTTGAATGTTTAGAAAAGCGTATGATTCGTCCTGCATCGATGTCCTCATCATGTCCTTTGATATTCGTAAATGTATGGTGTAAAACATTGTGCTGTACTTTCCAATTGTACACATTACCTGCCAAGATATACATGCTGCTTCCCATCAATTTATTGACCCATTTCTTACTAGAAAAAGATTCGTGATTGCTATCGTGCATAATATTCATCCCAACACCAGCCATTCCTACTCCACTAATCAAGGAGAGTAAAAGCATAACTGTTTGAGGCATTTCTAATGTTAGTAGCAGTAAGTAAGGAATTAAAAACAGAGCAAACATAAAAACGGCTTTGCTATACAATTTCCAGTTTCCAGTTTTTGCGATGTTATTTTCTTTGAAATAACCATTCACTCTTTTGTTCAAAGTTCTAAAAAACTTTGCCTTGTCGTTTCTTGAAAAACTTATTTTTTTCATAACATTAAATTCAGCTTCAAAAATAACCAATTTTTTGCCGATACGAATTTAAAATATCATAATTATACGTCGTATTATCTTTAAATATTTTACTTTTGACGCATATTTGTAAGAATTATGGAAATACTAAAAAAATACTTTCCGGATTTAACGGAACAGCAGTCAAATCAATTTTCAAAACTAGAAGAATTATACAAAGATTGGAATGCTAAAATAAACGTTATTTCCCGTAAAGATATCGATGAATTGTATGTGCGTCATGTAGTTCATTCATTGGGAATAGCAAAAGTACAACCTTTCAAACCTGGTACACGCGTTTTGGATGTAGGAACAGGTGGAGGTTTTCCTGGGGTTCCATTGGCGATTTTATTTCCAGAAACTTCTTTTAAACTAGTCGACTCTATTGGAAAAAAAATAAAAGTGGTTCAGGGAGTCTCAGAAGCATTGGGGCTTACCAATTTGACTGCACATCACATGCGTGCGGAAGAGGTCAAAGGTGATTTTGACTTTATAGTAAGTAGGGCTGTAACTACCATGCCTTCTTTTGTCAAGTGGGTGAAAAATAAAGTGGCCAAAAAACAAAATCATACCCTTAAAAATGGGATACTTTACCTCAAAGGAGGTGATCTTACCGAGGAACTTTCTGTGTATCAAAATGCAACACTTTACAATTTGTCAGATTTTTATACTGAAGACTTCTACGAAACAAAAAAAGTAGTACACTTACCTCTTAAGTACAAGCCCTGATAGGTAAGATATTTTGCTACTTTTTATTATACCAATAAAAAAGCTGTACTAATTGAATAGTACAGCTTTTTTGTATTTGAAAGGTCTTAGATACCTTATGATTATACCTTCATAATTTCAGCATCTTTGACACTGTACAATCCATCTATGTTTTTGATAAACGTATCTGTCATAGTTTGAATTTCTGCCTCATTCAATTTCTTTTCATCGTCTGATATTTCAGATTTCTTGATTTCGTTGTTGGCTTCTTTTCGAGCATTACGGATTCCTACTTTTGCGTGTTCAGCCGCTGCTTTTGCAATTTTCGACAAGTCACGTCTGCGTTCTTCTGTAAGTACTGGTACGTTGATAATTATGCTTTCACCGTTATTCATTGGATTGAATCCAAGGTTTGCCAATAAAATACCTTTTTCTATTTCTGGAATCATCTGCTTTTCCCATGGCTGTACACTAAGTGTTCTAGCATCTGGCGTATTGACGTTGGCAACTTGACTCAAAGGAGTTTGAGAGCCATAGTAATCTACCATCACACCACCTAGCATTGTAGGAGTCGCTTTTCCTGCTCTAATGTTTCTGAACTCTTTTGTCAAGTGATCTAATGAAGCTTCCATTTGTTCTTTAGCACTGTCTAGTATAAATTCTATTTCTTCGTTCATAAATAAAATATTTGAGAATCAATATGTTTTTTAATTTGTAACTACGGTCCCTATCTGGTCTCCAGATAGAAGTTTTTGGAGGTTTCCTCTGGTGTCCATATCAAAGACAACAATAGGGAGGTCGTTTTCTTGGCTCAGCGTAAAGGCTGTCAAATCCATTATCTTCAAACCTTTGTCCAATACAGATTGAAATGTAATCGTATCGTATTTAGTGGCATTTGCATCTTTTTCTGGGTCTGCAGAATAGATTCCATCCACACGTGTTCCTTTTAATATTACATCAGCGGATACTTCAATAGCTCTTAAAACGGCTGCAGTGTCTGTTGTAAAATACGGATTTCCTGTTCCTGCACCAAAAATCACAACACGTCCTTTTTCAAGGTGACGTACAGCTCTTCTTTTGATAAAAGGCTCAGCCACTTGTTCCATTTTAATAGCGGTCAATAAACGTGTTTTAATACCTGCACTTTCAATAGCACTTTGTAGAGCGAGTCCGTTGATGCAAGTGGCTAGCATTCCCATGTAGTCTCCTTGTACACGATCCATACCTGCGCTTGCTCCAGCAACTCCTCTAAATATGTTTCCACCACCAATCACGATGGCTACCTCAATTCCTTTTTCTACAATAGCTTTAATTTCAGTGGCATAATCAGCAAGTCTTGCTGGATCAATTCCGTATTGATTTTCGCCCATTAAAGACTCTCCACTGAGTTTTAGTAATATTCTTTTGTATTGCATGCTTTTATTTTTGTGCAAATATAAGTGATTTGATGCGCTTATTAAAAAAATAAGTCGCTGTTGTTGTATATAAAAAAAGGCTACCTACTGGTAGCCTTTTTTCTATAGGATGCGATTTAAAAAGGTAAATCGTCTTCTTCTGTTGCTGCAGGTGCACTTGGAGTGCTAGTTGTTTCAAATCCACCATTAGCTGGAGGAGGAGTGCTACCACCACCTTGAGCGGCCTCGATTCTCCATCCTTGGATAGAGTTAAAGTATTTTGCTTCTCCTTGTGGATTGATCCATTCTCTACCTCTCAAATTGATTGATACAGTAACGTCTTGACCTATACTGAAATTGTTCAATAAATCACATTTGTCTTGTACAAATTCAATCATGATCATTTGTGGGTACTGCTCGTCAGTTGTTACAACTAATTCACGTTTTCTAAATCCGTTACTTCCAAATGTCTGTTCTGCATTGACCAATTTAATCTTCCCTGTTACTTGCATTTCTATATGATTTTAATTTTTTTTTTCTGTAATGTATTGCCACTAAAAGTAGTACAAATTTATACTTTTTATTTTGATAGACTGTTTTTTTGGGTAAAGCTTTATTGAAACTTATCAACATTTTTATAATTTTTTTGAATTTTACGGTCTGTTTTCAGCATTAGCTTGTTTTGTATTATTGTTTTACATTTGGATGGTACAGCTGTTTTTACCAACTTTAATTTTTTCCATTATGAGTCGTTTGAGTGCTATTTTTTATTCTAAGTTTTTTTTAGTGGTCGTTTCCTTTTCTATTGTTTTTGCAATTTTATGGAATACCTATGATTTTTCTCAAGAGTTTAAGAAGAACGAACGAACAGATATGGAGATTCTGGCAAAGGCATATGATATATTTGCAACTTCTGACCTAGATCAAGATGTTTCATTAGTGGCCAAAATAATAGAGAGCAATCACAATATACCTATGATTGTTACTGATGAACTAGACAACGTTGTGATGAAGCGTAATTTAGATTCTATAAAGTCTATGGACTCTGAATTTTTGATGGAGCAATTGGCAATTATGAAAGAGGAAAATGAGCCTATTGTTATTGATTATTTAGTGGGAAAAAAATATGTGATTCATTACAGGGATTCTGATCTGCTCGTGCGTATCCGCTATTATCCTATCACATTACTGGTTATTTTACTCTTATTTGCATTGGTTGTCTACCTTGTCTTTACTTCTACAAAAATTGCGGAGCAAAATAAGTTGTGGACGGGTATGGCAAAGGAAACAGCACATCAAATAGGTACACCCTTGTCTTCATTACTAGGTTGGGTCGAACTTATGAAATTACAGGAAAAAGCATTGGATATTGTGCCTGAGATTCAGAAGGATATTGACCGTTTACATATCATTGCGGATCGCTTTTCTAAAATAGGTTCGGTGCCTGAGCGAATACCTTTAGAGATCAATACAGTACTCGTGAATGCGGTAACTTATTTTGAAACAAGATTTTCCAAGAGTATAAAGTTCACATCTGACATTCCAACCACCGCATATATTGTCAATGCAAATGAACAATTGATGGTTTGGGTATTTGAAAATTTAATTAAAAACGCCATTGATGCCATGTCAGGAAAAGGAGTGTTAGGTGTACGATTATTTCAAGAAGGTGCTTTTGTCAAAATATCGATTTCAGATACGGGTAAAGGAATTCCGAAATCAAATTTTAAAAAGGTTTTTACTCCTGGTTTTACAACCAAGAAACGAGGTTGGGGTTTAGGATTGTCACTCTCAAAACGTATTATCAAGGACTACCACAATGGAAAGATAATTGTGAAGCATTCAGAAATAGCAAAGGGAACAACCTTTGAAGTTAAGTTAGATATCAGTTCAAAAAGACAACTATAGGTTGCTCTTTATTGCTGCTGCTAATTCTTGAAAGTCAGCTGTAGTCATTTTAATTTTTTCTTTTGAAAAATTGGCATCGTTCATGGTGTTGAGTGGAATCAGGTGTACATGTGCATGCGGAACTTCAAGTCCGATGACGCTCATGCCTATTCGGTTACAGCGTACTGTTTTTTTCAATGCAGAAGCTATTTTTCTAGTGTATTCAAAAAGAGCGGTGTAAGTTTCATCGTCCAAATCAAATAATTTGTCCACTTCCTTTTTAGGTATTACAAGTGTATGCCCTTTGCTGTTAGGATTGATATCTAGGAATGTGAAGAATTGATCGTTTTCGTCAATTTTATAAGAAGGAATTTCCCCTTTTATTATTTTTGTAAAAATACTCGACATTGTATTTTAAAATTTTAGTTAGCAGCTCTAATTTACTTTTAAACTCGGATACAGCAAATAAAATAGGAGTATTTAATTCGAAAAAAAAGGCTACCTAGTAATAAGTAGCCTTTTTTTAAGTGTATCGAATGTAGGTTTGTTACAGTTCCAATGCTTTTTTAGGGTTGTTGTGCATCAACAACTCAATTGGGTTTTCTATAGCTTCTTTGATAGCAACTAAGAATCCAACAGACTCTTTTCCATCGATAATTCTGTGATCGTATGAAAGTGCAACATACATGATAGGTTGAATAACCACTTGACCGTTTACAGCCATCGGACGCTCAACAATATTATGCATTCCCAAAATCGCTGATTGAGGAGGGTTGATGATTGGTGTGGACAACATAGATCCAAAAACTCCACCGTTTGTAATTGTAAAAGTACCACCTGTCATTTCATCTACAGTGATTTGTCCATCACGCGCACGCAAGGCCAAACGTTTTACTTCACTTTCTACTCCTCTAAAAGATAAGTTTTCAGCGTTTCTTATAACAGGTACCATCAATCCTTTAGGACCTGATACTGCGATAGAAATGTCTGAAAAGTCGTGTTTTACTTGAAAATCTCCGTCGATCATAGAATTTACGTCAGGATACAATTCAAGCGCTCTTGTTACCGCTAAGGTAAAGAAAGACATAAATCCTAAACCTACACCGTGTTTTGCTTTAAATGCCTCTTTGTATTGTTTTCTCAATTCAAAGATAGGTTGCATGTTTACCTCGTTAAAGGTTGTTAGCATTGCAGTATCATTTTTTACCGCTACAAGACGCTGTGCTACTTTTCTACGTAGCATTGACATTTTTTTACGTTCTGTACCTCTGCTACCCACTGCATTACCCATGGCAGGTTGTGCATTTAGTGCATCTTCTTTTGTGATTCTACCGTCTTTTCCTGAACCAGCTACTGCTGCATTAGAAATTCCTTTTTCATCCAATATTTTTTGAGCTGCAGGAGCTGCAGTTCCGCTGGCATAAGTAGTTGCAGCTGCTTCTTTCGGAGCTTCAGCTACGGGTGTAGCTTTTGGTGTTGCTGCTTCAACTTTAGGAGCTTCTTGCTTTTCCGCAGTTGCACCTCCTTCAGGTTTAGCAGCTTCCATGTCGATCAAGCAGACAACAGCACCTACTTCTACGGCGTCTCCTTCTTCTGCTTTTAAGGTAATAATACCACTTTCTTCAGCCGGAAGTTCAAGGGTTGCTTTGTCAGAGTCTACTTCAGCAATAGGTTGGTCTTTTTCAACATAATCTCCATCTTCAACTAGCCATGAAGCTATTTCTACTTCTGTAATTGATTCTCCTGGTGAGGGTACTTTCATTTCTAAAATCATCGGTACTAATTTTAAAGTTTTTTGAATTGCTTCTACTAAGCAGTATTTTTATTTGTTCTTTTTACTGAGTTGTTTTTTATTCTTTATCGGTGTCGAAAACCATATCGATCACAGCGCGTTGTCTTCTTTTAAAACGAGCAGAAGACCCAGCTGCTGGTACAGAGTAGTATTTTCGAGAAGCGACACTAAGTTTGATGAAATCTAATCTTTCTAACATGTAAGTCCAAGCTCCCATGTTTTTAGGTTCTTCTTGTGCCCATACATATTCTGTCGCATTAGGATAGTGCGCAATGGTCTCTTTTATTTTTTCTATGTGCAATGGAAACAATTGTTCAACTCTTACCAAAGCAATGTCTTCTCTATTTGTTGTTTCGCGTTCTTCTAATAATTCATAGTAAAACTTCCCTGTACAAAACACAAGTTTTGTCACTTTTTCTGGTTGAATAGTGTCTGGTATTATTTCTTGAAAAGTTCCTTCTGCAAAATCTTCAATAGGGTTTACTGCTTTTGGGTGACGCAATAAGCTTTTAGGAGTAAACACGATCAATGGTTTACGGTGTTTTCGCTTCATGTGTCTTCTCAACAAGTGGTACATGTTGGCAGGAGTTGTACAGTCAGCAACAGTCATGTTGTGGTTGGCACACAATTGTAAGAAGCGTTCAATTCTTGCAGATGAGTGTTCTGAACCTTGCCCCTCATAACCATGAGGTAGAAGTACTACAATACCATTTTGTAATTTCCATTTGTCTTCTGCAGCAGCGATATACTGGTCAAACATTATTTGTGCTCCGTTGCTAAAATCTCCAAACTGAGCTTCCCAGATTGTCAATGTATTTGGATTTGCCATAGCATATCCGTAATCAAAACCTAAAACTCCATACTCAGATAGAAGTGAGTTGTAGATAAATAATTCCCCGTTATT
Source organism: Flavicella sp. (assembly GCA_042091695.1). Taxonomy (GTDB): domain Bacteria; phylum Bacteroidota; class Bacteroidia; order Flavobacteriales; family Flavobacteriaceae; genus Flavicella. The sequence goes on along the minus strand of JBELHA010000045.1, from coordinate 5,772 downwards.
TTTTGGGTTTGTATTGATTAGGTTGATACGGTCTTCAGTGTTTTCATCACGTAAAATAGCATGCCTGTGACTAAAAGTACCACGCTCTACATCCTGTCCTGAGATACGTACGTTGTAGCCCTCTTCTAATAGTGTTCCATACGCCAAGGTTTCACCCATTCCCCAGTCGAGTTGGTTTTTTTCAAAAACCATTTTGTCTCTTCCTTTCAAAATTCGTTCCGCTTTTCTAACAAATTTCACTCCTTCGGGAACAGTAGATACTACTTTTGCAATGTCTTTTAGATTTCCAAGTGGATATGTGGTGTCCACAGGAAGTAACATCGCTTCTAATTTTTCGCGAACAAAATCTTTCCAAGTATGTTCCATAAAGGGTACTACCTTCGAGCTCGAATCTCCTTTAGACTTTTGAAATTCTTCCTCTAACATACTTTTAAAGGAATCTTTTAATTCTTTTGCGTAGGCTGCATCAATGATATTTTCATCAATCAGCTTTTGAATATAAATATCTTTTGGATTGTTATGTTTAGAAATTGCTTTGTATAAGTTTGGCTGCGTAAAACGAGGTTCATCACCTTCGTTGTGCCCGTACTTTCTATATCCTAAGAGGTCGATAAAAATATCTCTTTTGAATTTCATTCTAAATTCCAAAGCGAGTTCAACAGCGTGACATACAGCTTCCACATCATCTGCATTTACGTGGAGTACTGGTGAAAGTGTTACTTTGGCAACATCTGTACAGTAGGTACTTGATCTTGCATCTAGATAGTTGGTCGTAAATCCTACTTGGTTGTTTACAACCAAGTGTAAAGTACCTCCGGTTTTGTAACCATTGAGTTTACTCATCTGAGTTACTTCGTATACGATTCCTTGTCCTGCAATTGCAGCGTCTCCATGTACGATGATTGGTAAGATTTTAGCATCGTCTCCGTTGTATTTTCTGTCTATTTTCGCGCGAGCAATACCTTCAGCTACAGGAGCAACTGTTTCTAAGTGTGATGGGTTGGGCACCAGGTTCATTTTCATAACCTCTCCATTTCTGAAAGTCTTACTCAGTGTAAGTCCCATGTGATATTTTACATCCCCATCAATATTTTCGTCGTCAAAATCTTTTCCTTCAAATTCAGAAAACAAATCACGCACTGGTTTTTTAAAAATATTTGTCAATGTGTTTAGACGACCTCTATGGGCCATTCCAAGTACACATTCTTTTACCCCGTATTTTTCTGCAGCATCTCTTAAGGCAACAGAAATTGCAGGAATAAGTGTTTCACCACCTTCCAATGAAAAACGTTTTTGTCCAACGTATTTTGTTTGTAGGAAATCTTCAAATCCAACGGCTTGATTCAATTTTGATAAGATGTATTTTTTTGAATCCGCATTGTAAGAGGGGTGGTTGTTGTTTTTATTCAAACGCTCTTGCCACCATTTGATTTCTTGAGGGTTTCGAATATACATATATTCAACACCAATTGAGTCACAGTACATTTGCTCCAAATGGTCAATGATTGTACTCAGTTTAGAAGGTTTCAATCCTATGATTTCACAGGCGCTAAAAACATTTTCTAAATCGTTTTCGTACAGGCCAAAGTTTTTATAGTCTAGATTTGGACTGTATTTTCTTCGATCACGGACAGGGTTTGTTTTTGTGAACAGGTGTCCACGTGAACGGTAACCGTTTATCAATTCAATTACATGAAATTCTTTATGTACCTGTTCCGGTATTTCAATAGAGGTGCTTTCTTTTGATGAACTACCGTACTCTTCATTGGCTAAATCATAACCTTGAAAAAAACTTTTCCAACTTGGTTCTACTGAGTCGGGGTTGGTTGTGTATTGGTCGTACAAATCGGCAATAAATCCCGAATGTGCTGCGTTTAAGAACGAAAATTTGTCCATAAGATATATTAAATACTCTTTTTTTAGTAAAAACAAATGTACAACGATTTGTTAGAAGAATCACTTGAGATTATAAGATTTGCAAAATATTTAATTTTTATCTGCTGATTTTTATCTTTTCTTTTAATTTGAAGGTTTTAACTGAGTTTTTTACTGTGTATTCCTTTCGAGTTCTGTTTTGAGGTTTTTTTTGATTTTTAAAAATGCACTAATTTTTAAACAGTGTTGCATCAGTTTTAGAGTAGATTTTTTTGAAATATGAATTGGTTTAAATTGTTGGTTTCTAGAGGTCTTTTTTTTTGAGTGTCGTTTTTTAGTTTTTTTTGAAAAAAAAAGTTTGTGAGATTTAAAATTACCTCTATATTTGCACTCGCAAAACATTATTGTGTTGCACAAGATTACACTCCTCCTTAGCTCAGTTGGTTAGAGCATCTGACTGTTAATCAGAGGGTCCTTGGTTCGAGCCCAAGAGGAGGAGCAAAAAAGCACTTACGAAAGTAAGTGCTTTTTAATTTTACATCTATTTTATATTTTCCCCAACAATTTTATCAAGTTGTTTTTTTAGCTCATTTTTCAGATTTGTATAGGTATCACTTTTAGTTAAGTTGGTTTTTTCTAAGGGGTCTTTTTCGTAGTCGTATAATTCAGTACTCACAATTTTTCCTCTTATATATTTTTTGTTTTTTTTGTAGCTACCTTCTCGCCATTCAATATATCGATATCTATTTGTTCTTAATGCGTAGCCCATTTTATTGTGTCTTGGGTATTGACTCAGTGCTGCATTTTTAACTGATTTTCTTCCTCCTATAACGATTGGTTCAAGACTTGTACCATGAAGTTTATGTGGTTTTTTAATTTGTAAATAGTCGCTTATGGTAGGGAAGAGGTCTAGCAGTTCTGTTGGACTTGAGTTTTTTAAAGCTTTTTTACCCTCAGGGTGCATTATGAATAGAGGTGTTCTAGTAGCTTGCTCGTAGTTGGTATGTTTGTTCCAAACTCCATGATCACCTAGATGCCAACCGTGATCTCCTACGAGAATCACTAAGGTGTTTTTCTCCAATTTTGAACTTTCTAAGTAGTTTAGAATTTTTCCCAACTGTGCGTCTATATACGATACACAGGCATAGTACCCATGTATCAATTCTTTTTGTTTGTCAGTGTTTAGAATCCCATTTTTATTAATTTCTTCAGGTATATCAGAATACCCTTTTAGTTCTCCCCATGTGTGGAGGGCGTAACTAGGTGCTCCTTTTGCAGGTTTTTGATAAGATGCTGTTTTTAATGAATCTCTAGAATAAAGATCCCAATATTTTTTTGGTGCTGTAAATGGAAGGTGTGGTTTTCGAAATCCTACCGTCATAAAAAATGGAGTTTCTTCTTTGTGTAGTTGCTTCAGGATGTCAATGCTTTTTGCTGCGACAGCTCCGTCAACATATGCATTGTCTGGAAGGTCTAAACATTCTGTTGCGGGTCTTGCATTTCTAACAGCAAGCTCTTTTCTAATGTTTTTTATCTTTTTTGAAGCGCTCTTAATTGAAGTTAGTGTTTTTCGTGTTAGTTTGTTTTGGTATTGATCATCGGTAGGTCTTTTGTGGTTTTGATTGTATACAAGGTCGTCTTCTGTAACAAATGGTCTAGTCCAAGATATTGGATCGTTTTTTTTAGCTCCGTGTAGTACTTTTCCAATTCCGATAGTTTTATAACCTTCTGCTTTAAGGTGTTGAGGAACGGTGATTATATTCGGATTTTTGTCTCTCATTTTAGTTTTTAAATCTAAAATCTGTGTGTAGTCGGGGCGCATACCTGTCATAAGGCTGACGCGTGAAGGAGCGCAAACAGCTTGTTGGGCATGACAGTTTGTAAATAGGACGCTCTTGGATGCAAGTTTGTCAAAATTAGGACTTACTATTTGTGAATTTCCATAGCAAGCCAATGTAGGTTTTAAGTCATCTACAATAATTAAAAGTACATTTTTCTTGGTTTGTGATTTGCAACTGCAAAAAGTAAGAATTAGTAGTATAAGTTTTAAGCTCTTCATAATCTCTAGTGTATGTGTTTTAATTTACAATATTTTAAGGAGATAGCATATGCACGCATTGTGTGAAAAAAACACATTGAAGACAGTCGTGTTATGTTTTGTGTAAAAAAAGATAGTTTGTTTTCTAAAATCTATCTAGATTAGATTTTTTTTAAAACAAAGTTTTAAGTTATGAATACAAAAATCAATTTATTTGCATTTCAGTTAGGAGTATTGGTGTTGCTCCTTTTTAGTTGTAAAGGAGTAGTAGAAAAATCAGCAGTTAAAGAAACAAAGAGAAGTACTGCCTTTTCGAGGTATAAAAATGGAAATTTACAATTTGAACAAGAAAGTTCTTTTTTTACGAATTTCAAGTATTATGAAACGACAGGTTTGGGGTACAATACAGATCCACTTCAAGATTCTATCATTCAAGAAAAATTAGCAGCCTACAAAAGAGAGCCTAAAGGACCTTATGAACAATTTAGAGTTTCACGTCGTCACCCTGAATTACAAATTGCGTACTATTTAAGAAATAGCTTGAAGGGCTTTGAGGAGAATACTACTTTTAGAGATCCTACAAGTCCAATTAAAATAGGAAACCTCTATCATGTATGGTATACCAAAACATGGGGTGGAGGTCCTGTTGGACAGGAGAAGGGTTCTCAAGGTTCCTATCGAGATACCAAGGGAAATTGGAAGCGTATTTACAGTTGGGATATAGCTACTATTTGGCATGCTACCTCTAAAGACGGTTACCATTGGGAAGAAGAGGGGATGGCATTAGAGCCAGGACCGACTGGAAGTTTTGACGATCGTTGTGTGTTTACTCCAGATATTTTAGTAGCAAACGGTAAGTACTACATGTATTATCAGGTAGCAAAATCCCCTCATGTTTATAAGGATGGTCCGCATCATATCGCGATGGCTTGGGCAGATTCTCCGAATGGTCCATGGTACAAACACGACAAACTTATTTTGTCTCCAACAGGAAAAGGAGGTTTTGATTCTAGAAAAGTTCACGACCCTTCATTGATTAAAAAAGGGGGGAAGTATTGGTTGTATTACAAGGGAGACGGAGATCATTCCGATCGCTCACAATTTGGTGCGTTTTACGCCATAGGATGGGGAGTAGCCGTATCCGATAAGCCAGAAGGTCCTTTTGTGCGTTCTGAGTTGAACCCTATTGTTACGGGTGGTCATGAAGTGGTTATTTTTCCTTATAAGAGTGGTGTAAGTGCCTTAGTTCGTCAAGGGCCAGAATTATTTTCATTACAGTATGCAGCAGATGGATTGAATTTTGAGCTAGCTTCTCACTTAAAAAATGTACCTAGAGCAGGAGCTTTTTATAGGCAAGGTAATTTTAAAGACATTGATTCATTTCCAGCAAAATTCCCAAAATGGGGACTTTCACATGAAAATAGGTTGTTGAGTAAAGAAGCACATATTGTTCATTTTGATGTTTTCTTTAAGGAGAAAAAATAATTTCTAAAATTGTGAAGGTTGTATTCGAAATGTAATATCTATTGGCTTGATAGCTATATAATAGGTATTACATTTTTTACAGGAATACATCCCTAAAAAAGGAAATTTTCGATACACTCCAGTTCTAATCATTCGAATTCTAGCGGAGCTTTTACAGGTAGGACATTTTTTCATAGGTTCGGTTTCTTGTTTAAACAATTGAAGTCTGAAAATCCCTAGCTTGTTATTTATTTTTTTTAAAAAAAACCTTTTTTTTATTGTAGAAATTAAAATTACCTGTATATTTGCACTCGCAAAACAATATTGTATTGCGACAGATTACACTCCTCCTTAGCTCAGTTGGTTAGAGCATCTGACTGTTAATCAGAGGGTCC
>JBELHA010000044.1:0-20838 GCA_042091695.1 Flavicella sp. | reverse complement strand
AAAAAATAGTTCAGGTCTTTTTCTTTTTTTAAATTTGCAGCCTAATTAAGAACACAATGTTAGATAAAGTTAAAGAACTCAGTGGAGAGGTAGCAGCGTTTCACGCAACTACAAAAGAAGAGATTGAACAGTTTAGAATTAAGTTCCTAGGAAGTAAGGGTATCTTAAAAGGACTTTTTAACGACTTTAAAACTGTAGAAAACCATCTAAAAAAAGATGTTGGTCAGGCATTGAATCAACTGAGGGCAGCGGCTACTGAAAAGGTAGAAACACTCAAAAGCAGCTTAGAAGACAGCACGGAAACTGATAGCTTGTACGGAGATCTAACAAGACCTGCAGAACCGATCAAACTCGGAGCGAGGCACCCTATATCTATCGTTAGAAATCGAATTATTGAGGTTTTTGATAAAATTGGATTTACCGTATCTGAAGGTCCTGAGATCGAAGACGACTGGCACAATTTTACTGCTTTGAACTTGCCGGAATACCATCCCGCAAGAGACATGCAAGACACTTTCTTTATTGAAAAAAACCCAGATTTGTTACTGAGAACTCATACTTCATCAGTACAAACTCGTTATATGGAAAACAATACTCCTCCCATCAGAACCTTGTCTCCAGGACGTGTGTTTAGAAACGAGGATATTTCTGCAAGAGCACATTGTATATTTCACCAAATTGAAGGTTTGTATATCGATACCGATGTTTCTTTTGCTGATTTAAAACAGACGCTACTTTACTTTACCAAAGAGATGTTTGGAAAGTCTAAAATTAGATTGCGCCCTTCGTATTTTCCATTTACAGAGCCTAGTGCTGAGGTAGATATTTACTGGGGATTAGAAACTGAAACAGATTACAAAATCACCAAAGGAACTGGTTGGTTAGAAATTATGGGATGCGGAATGGTAGATCCTAATGTGTTGAAAAATGCCAATATAGATCCTACAAAATATAGTGGTTACGCATTTGGAATGGGTATTGAGCGAATTGCCATGCTCTTGTACCAAATTCCAGATATCAGAATGTTTTACGAAAACGATGTACGTTTCCTAGAACAGTTCAAATCTGTATTGTAAGCCACAAATACTTAGAAAGCATTTTATGAAAAAAGATATACAAATTCCTGAAGTAAGCGATGTGTTCATGGCAATTGTCAAAGAATACAATGAAGACTTTCAATGTGATGATTGGAATGCTTATATCATAAATAACAAAAACATCCCTTTGGAAATGGTACTTATCGTTTCCAAAGGCGATGAAGAAACCACAAAGCTCAAAACTTCAGTTTTGAGAAAGAAAATAGAAACACTTCCTGCAAATTCTTTTGCAAAAGTGGAATACATCAATCCTGCGGTTTTAAGACTCAACAACAGTTTTGAAGTCACTTTCTTTGAAGGAACTCAAATGTTCGATAAAACCTATACTTTTAAAAAGGGAACAGTCAAAGAAGGGGCACTGCGTATGATTCCACTACTAAAAAAAGAAGGTGTATTGATCAAATAAACCTGCCTTTTTTGACAAGGCTACTTTCAAAGTATTTGCCTATTTTAACAATTCTAAAAATCATTGTACGAATTTAAAAATAGCACATGCGATACCTCTCCTTTTTTTATATTTTTTGTTGTTCCTTATTTTGTAACAATGTTGCTTTTGCACAAACAAAAACCTTGTATGTTGGTAGTTATACAAAAACTGATAGCAAAGGCATTTATCAATTTTCGTTTGACTGTGCAACTGGAATGCTTAAAGACAAGAAATTAAGTTATCCTGTTGAAAACCCTACTTTTATAGTAGCACATCCAACAAAAGACATACTCTATAGTATCAGCAAGCTCAACAAATACCAACAAACAGCAAACGGTGCTGTGACAGCTTTTAAAATTGGGAAAAAGAAGGAACTTATAAAATTGTCTGAACACAAAACCAATGGTAAGAGTCCATGTCACCTTGCTTATAACGACTCAAGCAAGCAGCTCTTTGTTTCCAACTACCAAGGGGGAACTTTGAGTATTCACCCAACTGATACAGCTGGAGACCTTCTAGAAGCCTCGCAAATCATCGATTTTAATAGCACAGCAGTAAAAGCACATACTCATGCAGCAAAACATCGAAATAATGAACTTTTTGTGGCAGATTTAGGAGTAAATACTGTTACGCACTATGTCTTAAAAAAAGGAAAATACGAATGTATACAAAGTATTCCTTTTAAAGAAAACAGTGGACCAAGGCATTTGGAATTGACAAAAGACGGTCGCTTTATCTATGTCATCAACGAATATGCGAGTTCAATTTCTGTTCTTGAAAAAAAAGGGAGAAAATACAAACTAAAACAAGATATCAGTACTTTAGTCCCAGGATTCAAAGACAAGAATACGGCAGCTGACATACACCTCTCTGCAGATGAAAAATACGTATACGGAACCAATAGAGGAGAAAACACATTGGTTGTTTTTAAAAGAGACCTAAAAAAGGGAACCTTGACAAAAATTCAATCTGTGAGTACACGCGGAGAATGCCCACGAAACTTCACCTTCGATCCCACTGGGAAATATCTTTTGATTGCCAATAAAATTTCAAATTCAATTGCCGTGTTTGATGTAGATAAAAAAAGTGGTAAAATCAGATTTAAACACACAACGGAGAGCCCGATGCCTACTTGTTTGACCTTTGTAAATTAATCCAATACATCTGTCAGCGCCTTGAACTCAAACTTTGGGTTTCTTTTCAAATAAACAATATTGTAAACACAATCAATAATCGGTGTTTTAGCCTTATTTACTTGGTTGATTTCGTAAGCGCTTTTCAAAGCGTAATAGCCTTCTGCTACCATACTCATTTCCATCATCGCTGCTTTTACAGTATAACCTTTGCCCAGCATGTTTCCAAACATTCGGTTGCGGCTAAACGTAGAATAACCCGTTACCAATAAATCTCCTAAATAGGCTGAATTATTGATGTTTCTTTTCATTTTGTGAATGCACTTGATATAGCGTTTCATCTCACGGATCCCGTTGGACATCAACACTGCTTGGAAATTATCTCCATAGCCCAATCCATGTGCGATTCCAGCTGCAATTGCATATATATTTTTCAACATCGCTGCATATTCTGTACCGATGATATCATCGGATATTTTACAGCGAATATAATCTCCTATTAGCATCTTACTCAAAAGCACTGCTTTGGACTCATCTTGGCAAGCAATCGTCAAGTAAGACAAACGCTCCATTGCCACCTCTTCGGCATGACAAGGTCCTGTGATTACCCCTATATTCTCAAAAGGAATGTGTAACTCTTTGTGCAAGTGCTCTCCAACGATCAAACCGGTCTCTGGTACAATTCCCTTGATGGCTGAAAAAATAATTTTGTCTTGTAATGTGTGGGTCACTTTTGACAATTCAGCACTGAAAAACGCAGAAGGAATAGCAAAAATCAAGACATCTGCATATGCGACGAGCTCATTGATATCATTGGAAATATAAAGTTGAGAGACGTCAAACTCTGCAGAAGACAAGTAGTTTGGATTGTGACTGTTTTCTTTGATATAGCTAGCTGCACTTTCAGAACGCATATACCAACCCACTTTTGTCATGTTTTCACATAGCATTTTTACGATAGCTGTTGCCCAACTACCACCTCCAAATACTGCTACTTTTAAACTATTACTCATAAGGATATATCTATCTTTTGATGCGCCAAAAATAACAATTAATACGGTAATAACTAATACCCTTTGTACATAATCACTATTTAGCGTTCTCTGAACTTAGAATTCTTATATTTGTATTTCCTTAAAAACCTATGAATTGAGTCAGTTACAACGTTTTTTTAAAGACACCCTAATTTACGGGTTTGCAGCAGTATTACCCAAAGCCATCAATGTCCTATTGGTAAAATTGCACACTAGTACACTAACTACTAGTGAATACAGTGTAAACACCTCCTTTTATGTGTGGGCGGCTTATTTCAATGTGGTGTTGACCTATGGAATGGAAACCGCTTTTTTTCGTTTTTTTAGCAAAGAAAAGGAAAAAGACAAAGTGGTTGCTACCGCATTTGTAAGCTTGCTAGTGACATCCCTTGGAATTCTTTTATTGTTACTCTCTTTTGATACAGAAATCTCAGCCTTTCTTGGGTTTTCAAGCACTTTCTATTTCGATATATTGGTATGGATATCTATCTTGGATACGCTGATTGTTATTCCTTTTGCCTATTTAAGAGTCATAGGAAAATCAAAACAATACACCTTGTTTCGCGTCTACAATATTGGAATTTATGCGTTTTTTAATGTGCTTTTTTTAGCTTGGATTCCTAATTCTGAAGGACTACAAAAGTTCTTGGGGGAATTATATACCTCGTATTACCAACCCGATTTCAAAGAAGGATATATTTTTTGTGCCAATCTTCTGGCCAGTGCTATCACCTTTCTTTGCGTGTTACCTATCATCTTTAAGATCCAATTTTCGTTTAGCAAAACCCTATTGCTAAAAATGCTCAAATACTCATGGCCTATATTGATTGCTGGTATTGCCTACACGACAAATGAAAATCTAGACAAACTACTCTTAGAGGATTGGTTGGGGAAATCAGTAATGGGTGCCTATGCTGGAGCTTATAAAATAGGAGTGATTATGTCCTTGTTTATCATGGCGTTTCGCTTGGGAGCAGAACCCTTTTTCTTCAATCAAGCCAATAAAAATAATGCCCCTAGCACCTATGCCATTATCTTAAAATGGTTTGTAATTGTTGGTACCTTATTTACCTTGGGAATCATTGTATACATAGACCTTATCGCAACACTATTTCTTGGAGACTCCTCGTTTTACACGGCATTGTCTATCGTTCCTATCATTGTGCTTGCCAATTTGTTTTTAGGTATTTACAACAACCTTTCCATCTGGTATAAAATCACAGATAAAACACAGTACGGCATGTATTTTTCGGTATTAGGTGCCTCTATTACGGTTGGATTGTTATATCTATTGATTCCTCGTATGGGTTATATGGGAGCCGCATGGGCAACTTTAGCCGCTTATAGTAGTATGTTGGTCGCTTCTTTTGTGATAGGACAATACAAATACCCCATTCCTTACAAGGTCAAGAACAGCTTGTTTTACATTGGACTGTCTACCCTTTTGAGTGCACTCTCATTTTTGAAATTCCCTCAAAACTATTTTTTCAGTACTTTCTGTATGCTTGTTTTTTTAACAACTGTTGTATTTAAAGAAAGGAAAGAAATTAAAAGAATAGTGAATCGATAAGTTATTGGAATTTAAAAGTTCGCAATACTGACTCTATTTCAAACATATAATCACGCTTGTCAACTGAAGGTGCATATACAAAAGCCTCCAGTACAATCCAACGCTTGTTTGCAGTGTCTTCGATTGCGAAATTTAAAAAAGGACCCGCCATAAAATCGTGTAGTACTTCCCATTTCCCATAGGTAACATAAGTAGGATATCCCTTCATGTTTGTTGTCTGAACGATAGGTGTAAAAGCCTTTTCAGTTACCATAAACATGTGTGGCTCTCTTCCTGGAATGTGCTTTCTACCAATGGTGTCTCGCATTTGGGATATGGTGCTGACTATCTCCTTAGAATCTGAAGGCATCGGCACAGAATAAACCAATATATTTGAAGAACCATCCCCTTTGGCGATCCCTCCAGATAAGTGTTGTCGCAACCATAAAAACTCGCCCGTATCGTCTACTTTTTTGAATATTTTAGGGATAGAAAGTGAAACACCTAGGTTCTTTAGTGTGTTGAAAGTGTTAGGTGCATAGGCGTTTTTTCTATGCGTTCTCTGAAGGTTTTCCTTGTCAAAATCCTTAAAGGTCTCAATTATTTTCATCCTATTCTTAGACAACATCTCTAGCAGTGCAGCCTGACTCGTTCCTGTAATCCTTATAATCTGCTGTGGTCTCGCAAATACATTGCGTTTAGCTATGAAGGCATTCGCCGTGTCTTTTTGCACAATCAAAACATTGCGACTTGCCTTAAACATTTTTCCAAAAGCATGGTATGCAACTTGTGAAATGTCAAACTGATTTTCTGCTTGAGGCATCCCCAATACAGGTGTTTTAATAATACTTTTCAAAGTATCTCCAACCTCAGTAGCCCAATCACTATTTTCTACAACGAGTAACAAATGATTCATACGCCCATTGGACTCTATAAAAACTGGAGCTGCTTTTTTTGTTTCACAAGATAGAAGTACGATTAGTAAACTTCCCACAATAAATAAATGCTTCATGTTCAATGTATTTGATGGTATATTACAACACTTGTTTCCAAGTAATTTCTTCAACTATTTGATAGGTAACTACTCTAAATTCTTTTTGGGTAAATCGTCAATCGCTGCCCAATACTTAAATCAGAGGATTTCATTCTGTTCCATTTTTTGATAGACGAAACACGCACCCCATAACGTTTCGCAATTTTCCCCAAATAATCTCCGCTTTTTACACGGTAACGAATGCGTTGGTTCATCTCAAAATATTTGGGCAATGGTTTTTCTCTTGCTGCCTCATCTGCACTAGCGACCTCATAAATTTCTGCTTCTTTTGCTACAAAATCTCCTATTTTAGAAACAGGCAAACGTAGGCTATAATTGCGCCCTTTTACAAAAGGAATAATATTCAATTTATATTCTGGATTTAAAAACTCTAGCAAGTCTTTACGAACGTTTAATTTTTCCTGAATCAAATCAAAAGTCAGGAGTTGTTTTACTTGAACCGTGTCGGTTTCAAAGAAAAACTGCTCCGGAGCCTCTGTTGGTATATTGTGTTCTTTTGCGTATTCAAAAATATACATCGTCGCGTAAAAAGCGGGTAAATATCCAGCGGTTTCTCTCGGTAAAAAGGGTCTGATATTCCAATAATTTCGATACCCTCCTGAACGTCGTATGGCTTTTGTAACATTTCCAGGTCCTGAATTATATGCTGCCAATGCAAGATCCCAATCGTCGAATGTCTTGTACAATTGTTGTAAAAATTCACAAGCTGCCTTTGCAGATTTAACTGGGTCTTGACGTTCATCGACGTAAGAACTAATATTGAGTCCAAACTGTTTTCCTGTGGCATACATAAACTGCCAAATTCCTGTAGCACCAACGGGAGACTTTGCCCTTGGATACAAGGCGGATTCCACGACAGCCAAATACTTTATCTCCAAAGGAATGTCATACGCATCTAAATGCTTTTCAAACATTGGAAAATAATAGCGTGCTCTTGCAAGCATCTTTGGGTAATACTTTGCTCTTCGTTTCAAATAACTCTTGATCATCCTTTCCAACTCAGGGTTGTATTCCAGGTTAAAAGGGGTATTTTCATTGAGTACTTCCAAGCGCTCTTTTAAAACATCCGTTGCAATAGATGTTATAAAATCGGTATTTTCTATACTAAGTGTATCCGAAGCGGCAATGCTGTGCAAAGGAGAACTATAGAGAGTTTCCAACCAAATACTATCCAAAACCTTAGGGGTTTTGGACGCTACTTTAAAAGCTGTACTATCTTTAGATACTGACACCAATTGCAAAGAGTCGTTTTTCACAGTCAAGCTGTCTATTGCCGGTTGTTGCGCAAAGCTTAGACTGATGCAAAGTGAGCTAAAAACAAAAGTTAAAAAAGAATGTGTCATCGTTGAAATGCTAGAAATAGCTGAAAATTTATATGAATATTATGAGTCTCCTAGTAATTTAGAAACCTCATCTAAATTTGGAGATAAGATGATTTCAATACGTCTGTTTTTTGCTTTACCTAGGTTTGTTTCATTGCTTGATACGGGAACATGTTCTCCCCTACCTGCTGCGGTAATTTGACTAGCAGAAACTTTTGAGTTTTGTAAAATTCTAACAATTGCAGTGGCTCTTTTAACAGACAAATCCCAGTTGTCTTTGACTACGGGTCCATTGTATGGATCATTGTCAGTATGTCCTTCGATCAATACGTTGATATCTGGGTTTTCTGCTAGGACAGCAGCGAGCTTGCGCACCGCGTCTTTTCCTTGGCTTCCCACTGCCCAACTTCCAGAATTGAACAACAATTTGTTTTCCATAGACACATATACTTTTCCGTTTTTATTTACAACGGTCAAACCTTTACCTTCAAATCCTTTCAAAGCATTAGAAACTGCATTTTTCAATTGCTGCATAGCTTTGTCTTTGTCTGCCAATACTTTTTCTAAGTCGTCTATTTGCTTAGAACGTTGGGAAAGTTCTGTTTCTAATTTACGTAACCTTGCTCCTTCTTGAAGTAGTTTGGTTTCTTTATCTTCCAACTGCGCAAGTAACTTTCTATTTTCTTCTGCATTTTTTTCTAGTGCAGATGAACTTTTTGAGGCAAGTAAGTCATAGGTTTTCTTTAAATCTTCATAGGACTTTTTAAGTGCCGCTGTTTCGATCTCTAGGGCTTTTTTCTGAGCCAAAGTTTCTGATTGTTGGGATTCTAATGTTGCTAAAGCAGCTGTGTTTTCTGCTTTTGTAGTAAGCAAGGCCTCGTTTTGGGCCAACAACTCCGTTTTTTCTTCATTCAATTTGTTGAATTTATCCTCCAAATCAACAAATACTTTTTTGGAAACACAGGAGGTAGCAACACCAGCTACCGCGAGTACTAAGGCTATTTTTCTAAACATGAACAAGATTTTTTTGATTTTATAGTTGGTTATTTTAATATACATTCATCAAAAGGTGTACCATAAAAATGCGGACACTAGTCTTCTAACTCTATAACGATAGGGCAATGGTCTGAATGCTTTGCCTCTGGCAAGATATAAGCTCTTTGCAAGCGTTCTTTCAATGGTTCTGAAATCAAATGGTAATCAATCCTCCAACCTTTGTTATTATTTCTAGCATTGGCTCTATAACTCCACCAACTATAATGATGTGGTTCTTTGTTTAAGGAGCGAAAACTATCTACAAAACCACGGTTGATAAATTCTCCCAACCAAGCGCGTTCTTCAGGTAAAAAACCAGAAGTCTTTTTGTTTTGTTTAGGATTGTGAATATCTATTTCTTCATGACAAATATTGTAATCCCCACAGATTACTAAATTTGGAATTTCTTTTTTTAGAGTATCTACATAGTTTTGAAAATCATCCATGTATTGAAATTTAAAATCCAATCTTGCTGCATTGGTTCCTGAAGGAAGATACAAACTCATCACAGAAAAGGTTTCAAAATCCAATCGTAGGTTTCGACCTTCAAAATCCATGCTTTCAATACCCGTTCCATACACTACGTTTTTAGGTGCTGTTTTGGATAAAATAGCCACCCCACTGTAGCCTTTTTTCTGAGCAGAAAACCAATAGTGATGTGTATATCCAGCTTCCTCAAAAACCGACAGATCTAATTGTTCTTTTTGGGCTTTTGTCTCTTGCAAACACAAAATATCTGGGTCGGCAGCGTTTAACCATTCTACAAAGCCTTTCTTGAGTGCGGCTCTAATTCCATTGACGTTATACGATATGATTTTCATTAGGAAAAGGTGTTGTTTTTTTGATATAAATCTCTTAACGTTCTGCGTTTCACTTTCTTTGAAGCAGTGCGTGGCAAGGTATCAATTTTAACTAAATCTACCACTTTAAACAAGGGATTTAATTTAGTTTTAACAGTTTTTTGAACGGTTTCTAAGGCGTGTTTATCAGCTAACTCAAACGCACATACAACATATACCACCAATCCACTTGGGCCTCCTTCTTTTGGTGCTATCGCTATGGCAGCTGCTTCAGAAACAAAATCTAAGGTACAGAGCAAGGCTTCTATCTGTACAGCACTTACTTTAATACCTCCCAAATTCATACTATCATCCACCCTTCCCTGGGCTTTGTAATAGCCATTTTCAAGAGTACAGAGCGCATCTCCATGTTTTCTAAGAGTTTTCCCTTGTAAAAAAGGAACCCCCTTATAATAGGTTTCGTGGTGGTTTTTATGCAACAAACGAGTAGAAAGCCCCATAATCGGTGGTAATAGAAAGACCTCTCCTATTGCGCTTTCATTTCCTTGTTCATCCAATAAAACAAAAGCACCTCCCAAAGTTTGGGAAGAAAAAGTACTCGGTATATTCTCTTGTAGCAGGGTACTCGCCAAATAACCACCCCCTATTTCTGTACCCCCACAGTATTCAATAACAGGCTTCCCATCTGCCAATTGCATCAAATAGCCCATCTCTTCAGGATTGGACACCTCACCTGTAGAACTAAAACAACGTATGGAACTCCAATCGAACGGTTCCATACTTTTTGAAGTTTTCCAGGCTTTTACGATACTTGGTACAACCCCCAACATAGTGACCTTGGCTTTAGACACAAACTGACCAAAAGCACTGTCGAAAGGACTACCATCGTACAAGGCTAAAGCCCCTCTATTGATCAAGGAAGCAAATACCAACCAAGGCCCCATCATCCAACCAAGATTGGTCGGCCAACACAACACATCATTGTATTGAATATCGTGGTGGTAATAAGCATCTGAAGCAGATTTTATAGGAGTTGTATGGTCCCAAGGAATAGCTTTAGGAGCGCTGGTTGTACCTGAAGAGAATAGTATCGTAGTGATTTCTTGTGGAGCTACTTTTACCGAGATAAAATCAGTTTTCTCACTTAAAAAATCCTCAAAAAACAGGTCTTGATCTCGCAGTGCTATTTTTTCTTCTAGGGTTTTGACTACTAGAATTGGTACTTCAGTAGTCTTTTGGCATTTTTTATAAAGTTCATGACGCTTGTCTCCTCTTTTGAAACCGTCTTGCGTAATCAGTAATTTGGGCAATGTGAGTTCGATGCGCGCGCTGATTTCTTCCACAGAAAAACTATCTGCAATCGTCGCCACTACTAGCCCTGCTTTGATGGCTGCCAAATACATAGCAACCGCCTCATATGTCATAGGCATATAGATTGCAACAACCTCTTTTGGCTGTAGTCCCTGCGCCACAAAACCATTGGCTATTTTATTGACAAAAGTTTCAAGTGCGGCGTAGCTTATAAGTTGCTGCGCTCCTTTTGAATTTGAAAGAACTATTGCGGTAGCATCGGAGGGAGCTTGAAAGCAAGAATCTACAATATTCATAGAAGCACCGTACAACCAATTGGCTGCTTCTATGCCCTTTGAAGTATCGAGTATTTTAGTGAAAGGTATAGCTTGTACAATCCCTAAGTTTTGGACTGTCATGGTCCAAAACGCCTCTTTATCACGTACTGACCAATTCCAGAAATTAGCGTAATTTTTTGAGGACAATGACTGCATTGCCCTATAGATATTTGTTTTTTGTCGCGAATTTTTAGTTGGCTTCCAAGATCTCATAAGCTGAAAATAGTATCACCTTAAAATAAATAAAATCCCGGACAACAGCTTCATAACTTATAAAATAAGTTCGAAATAAAATAGTTGTGAGCAATAAACAATACGTTATTTTAAAACTCTAATTCATCTTCCACAGCCGTACCTTCATCTATAGAAGATGGTAACGGTTTATCAGCATTACAATCGAGTGGTATAGAAAGCTCAGCGGGTCTTTCAAAAGCTTCTTGACTGACTTTTAAAGTAGGATCGGCATAACATTTTCGCATGAATAAAGCCCATGTTGGAAGCGACATCGTAGCTCCTTGACCTTGTGTAACCCCTGCGAAATGTGTCGCTCTATCGTCTGCACCCGTCCAAACTCCTGTTGCAAGATTAGGTACTACCCCCATAAACCATCCATCAGATTGGTTTTGTGTGGTTCCTGTTTTTCCTGCAATTGGATTTTCAAATTGGTACGGATATCCTGTGGCAATGCTGTCTGGATACTTTCCACTTTTACTTCTCAATCGGACTCCAGAACCTGCTTTGGTAACCCCTTGTAATAAATCAAGTACTACATAAGAAGATTCTTCACTCATGACCTGTGTCGTTTGCGCTAAGAACTCATCTAGCACAGTTCCATTTCTATCTTCTATACGTGTCACCATCATCTGCTTGATACGCATTCCTTTGTTGGCAAACATGGCATAAGCACCTACCATTTCAAACAAACTTGCATCTAATGTTCCAAGGGCAATTGATGGATAGGGTGGTATGTGAGATTCAATCCCTGCATTTTTTGCCAATCGAGCTACTGTTTTGGGGCCAACTTTATGGATCATACGTGCGGTAATCACATTGATAGATTTTGCCAAAGCCTTTTTTAGAGAAAGCTCTCCTCCATAACTATCTCCTGAATTTCTCGGTGTCCAATCTTCATCCATTCCATAAGCTTCTTTAGGAACGGTATAAGGAGTATTTGGATATTCTTCACAAGGAGAAAGGCGCAATTGATCAATTACAGAAGCATATACAAATGGTTTGAAAGTGGAACCCACTTGACGTTTTCCTTGTTTTACATGGTCGTATTGGAAATACCTATTATTGATACCTCCTACCCATGCTTTGACATGTCCAGTTTGAGGCTCTATAGAAAGAAGTCCACTGTGTAAAAAGTGCTTGTAATAACGAATAGAATCGTAAGGGCTTAAAATAGTGTCTTTAGTTCCCTTCCATGTAAACACTTTCATCTTACGTTTGGTCGCAAAAGCTTTTTTAATTTCAGCTTTAGACTTCCCTGCTTTTTTCAGCAAACGATATCTTTCTGTATTTCGAATACCACGGTCCATAATTTTCTGGATGTCTTCTTTTTCTAAATCATAAAAAGGTGCGGTGGAATTTCTTTTTTGTTCTTTAAAAAAGACACGTTGCAAGTTAGATACGTGTTCTTGTACAGCCTCTTCTGCGTATTTTTGCATACGAGAATCTAAGGTAACATGAATTTTAAGGCCATCTCTATAGAGGTTGTGATAGGTTCCGTCTGCTTTTGGATGTTCCTTGATCCAACGTTTCATATAGCCTCGTAAATACTCTCGGAAATAAGTCGCATATCCATCGTTATGTCCTTCAGGAGAAAAATCAATTTCCATGGGTAGTTGCTGCAATGAATCTTTAACTTCAGATGTAATAATACTATTACGCTCCAACTGAAACAATACTTGATTTCTACGTCCTAAAGATTTCTTTTTAGAAATCTCTCTGTTGGGATTGTACTGCCGTGGGTTTTTTAACATCGCAACCAAAACGGCAGATTCTTCCATTTTTAGGTCAATAGGCTCTTTTCCAAAATAGATTCTTGAAGCAGAGCGTATTCCGATTGCATTGTACAAAAAGTCAAACTTATTGAAGTACATCGTAATAATTTCTTCCTTTGTATACTGACGTTCCAAACGAATGGCAATCACCCATTCATTGACTTTTTGAAGGATCCGCTTGAACTTATTTCTAGTTCCTGCCCCTTCAGTAAACAATAATTTTGCCAACTGTTGGGTGATGGTACTAGCACCTCCACCACGTCCCAATTTCACAACAGCACGAAGAGTCCCTTTAAAATCAATACCACTGTGTTTAAAGAAGCGCTCATCTTCAGTGGCTACCAAAGCGTCAATCAAACTTTGAGAAAGGTCACTGTACTGAACAGGTGTTCTATTTTCATTGTAATATTTTCCCAGGGTCTTACCGTCGGAAGAAATGATTTCAGTAGCAAAATTATTTTCAGGATTTTCAAGCTCTTCAAAGGTGGGTAGCGCCCCAAAAACCTCAAATGCAGCTAAGCTAAATATAAGTATTATAACTCCTATACCTGACAAGAGCCCCCCCCATAACAAAAGAGATATTTTTCTAAAAGAGTTGTTTTGTTGTGAGGTGTCTTGTTGGTTTTTATGTTGTGACATCAGTAAATTAATTTGGGTAGCTAGACAAATTTACAAATACAAGTTTGTAATCTATCATTGATTGCTTTTTTTTTCTACGCGAAAACCAACATCTGTTATTCCTTGTAGTTTTTGTATCCCAGCTGCCTGATCTCTTTTACGCATAGCTTGCTGAACGCGAATAGTATAATTACCAGAAACGGGAAAGACAAAAGCATCTTTGTAGTACAATTTATTTTCTTTTATATCTGTATAGCCTGAACCTAACCAATTTCCAAAACGATCTGTCATAGCAAATTCAAGGGTGTCCTTTTGGTGCAGTCCAGTTGGACTTTCTAGGTCGGTAATTAAAAACAAATTGCTATACTTATAAGCTTCCGTATTTCTAATTTGAAAAAACAGCTCATGTGAAGAAACCGTATCTTTTGTTTCAATCTCGAAATTTATGATTTGATCTTTATCCCATCCTGAAACATCAATAGATTTGTATACATCGTATACACTGTTTGAGTCACAGGCAAACAAAGTGAATAAAACAACACAAACAAACAATAATTTAGGCATCTTTTTGAGGTTTAGTATCAGGTTTTGGGTTGTTGGGTTTTTTTCTTCTATTGTTTGCTCTAGCTTTTGGCTTGCCCTCGGAGCTTTGAGCGCTGTTGCCACCTTCTTGTTTTTGTGATGGCTTTTGAGTTTTATTTTTTTGATTTCCTTGTCCTTGCTTTTTATTTCTATTTTGAGGCCTTCTCCTTTTAGGTTTTTGCCCTTTATTTTCTCCTCCTTCTTGTTGTTGTTTTACAACTGTTTCTTCTCCTTTTTGAGCATTTGCATTCGGCTGTTTAGGACGCGGCTTTCTACGTTTAGGATTCTGTTTCCTTCCATCAGAATCTCCTTTTTTACTTTGTAAAGGTGATTTTTCTTGTTGATTATTAGCAGTATGTTTTGCTGTTTTATTCGTTTTAGAATTTCTTCTTTTCTTTCTACGGTTGTTAGATTTTGGTTTGTCAAAACGCGTCAAACTATCCTGTCCTACTACATTTTCAAAATCAATCTTAGTCACTACTTCAGTTTCAGATTCTAGTTCCTCTAGACTAGGAGCTTTTTCTCCATTTTTATTCATCTTAATTACTTCCTGAACTTGCTCTAAAGTAAGCTTATACCATTTATATCCTTCTTCTTTAGAACTGTACCACAAATGCTCTTTGAAGATATCCATTTTTACAAAGGAAGCCTTGCCTTTTTCTGTTTCTAAAACAACATCTTGTTTTGGAAAACCTTTTAAAGCATCGAGATAACTATCCAACTCAAAGTTTAGACAGCATTTTAATTTCCCACATTGTCCTGCTAATTTTTGAGGATTTAAAGAGAGTTGCTGGTAACGAGCGGAAGCGGTATTCACCTTTCTAAAATCGGTCAGCCACGTAGAACAACACAATTCTCGCCCACAAGAACCTACACCTCCCAAACGGGCTGCTTCTTGACGCAATCCCACTTGTTTCATTTCAATACGAATGCTAAATGCGCTAGCTAGATCTTTGATCAACTGTCTAAAATCTACTCTTTCCTCGGCAGTATAATAGAAGGTAGCCTTGTTTCCATCTCCTTGGTATTCTACATCAGAAAGCTTCATTTTAAGGTTGAGTCTCCCTAGTATTTCTCTTCCCCTACGTTGTGTTTCAATCTCTTTGTCTCTTGCTGCTTGCCAAATATCAATATCTCGAACGGTTGCTTTTCGGTATATTTTCTTGATCTCTTCACTGTCTTCAGAAACTTTTTTCTTTTTCATCTGAACACGTATCAATTCTCCTGTCAATGAAACCGTTCCAACGTCGTGTCCTGGGGACCCTTCTACTGCAACAATTTCTCCCATTGTCAATTGAAAATTGTTTGTGTTTCTAAAAAAACCTTTACGACCATTTTTAAATCTAACCTCAACAATGTTGTGTGGTTTTTGACCGCTTGGTAAAGACATGTTTGACAACCAGTCAAACACATTTAATTTATCACAGCTTCCAGTTGCGCAATTTCCATTGCTTTTACAACCATTAGGAACGCCGGTTTTATCTGTAGAGCACGATGTACAGCCCATAGTTATCTATATATTAGTATACTGACTTAGCAGCAGTATATAAGTTCGTATTCAATACAAAAAGCCCATAAAAACATAGTTTAGGGCGTTTTTGTTTTATTTATAATTTCGTAAATATACCATAATTATAGCTACTATTTAAGATTCACTAAAATCCTAAATACAACAGGTATATTTAAAAGGGTAAATAAGATGTTTTACAAGACATTTTGTAATGTTATATCTTGCAAGTAGTCTTATAAAGATATAAAAAATAAATGGCTTATTTTTTATATTTCAATGCTTCCGATCTCCCTTTTTTGAATATTTTATTACTATTCCCCTTTCCTTTGCGCAATGCTTTTTGTTCTTCATACGGCAAAGCAGCAATTTCTTTGCATTCTTCCGAACAACAGGTATTCATTTTTTCTCTACAAGACTTGCATTGAATGAACAATAAATGACAAGCTTGGTTTGCACAATTCACATGTTCATCACAGGGTTCACCACACTGATGGCATTTAGAGACAATATCGTCAGAAATACGTTCAGCTCTCCTATGATCAAACACAAAATTCTTTCCTAAAAACTTATTTTCAATACCTTCGTCTTTAACCTGACGTGTATATTCGATAATCCCTCCTTCAAGCTGAAAGACATTTTTAAAACCTTTGTGCTTGTAATAGGCACTTGCTTTTTCACAACGAATTCCTCCTGTACAATACATCAGTAGATTTTTATCTTCTTTGTGTTCTTTCAAATCTTCTTCAATAATATCCAAAGAATCTCTAAAGGTATCTACATCGGGAGTAACAGCTCCCGAGAAATGTCCAATTTCACTCTCATAATGGTTGCGCATGTCCACACAAACCGTATTCGGATCTGCTAACATTTTGTTGAACTCACTAGCTTTAAGATGGACTCCTATATTGGTAACATCAAAATTTTCGTCGTTGAGACCGTCAGCAACAATCTTATCTCTTACTTTCACTTTCAATTTTAGAAAAGACTTGTTTTCATGTTCCACAGCGACATTCAAACGTATGTCATTTAGAAAAGAAATAGCGTCCAATTGTTCTTTGAGTTCCAAAAATGATTCTGCAGGCACGGATATTTGTGCATTGATTCCTTCATAGGAAACATAGGTTCTACCTAACACATCCAATTGCTCCCATTCAAGGAACAATTTATCTCGAAATAATTGTGGGTTTTTGATATTGTAGTATTGATAAAAGGAAATTGTCAAACGATCTTTCCCCGCTTCGTCTATCAATTTTGCGCGCTCTTCTGCGCTTAACTTATTGTACAGTTGCATGCTATACTAATTTATGTTATACGTAAAATTTTTGCAAAAGTACGTTTTTTAAATGATGTGTCTCCCCTTTTCTTAAACAATTACTAATGACACTTTGATACTAATAAGAATCAGTAAGGTTTTATAATAAAATTTTTACATTTTCAACAGATTTGAAAAAAATCAAACAAAGCGACTGATTTTCACGGTATCACCAAGGTAGAATGATAGAAAAGTGTAATATTTGCATTATATAAAATTAAAATCTAATAGCATGAAAATAGCTGTCGTAGGAGCTACCGGAATGGTAGGAACCGTAATGTTGAAAGTTTTGGAAGAGCGTAATTTCCCAGTAACCGAGTTGATCCCTGTAGCCTCTGCAAGGTCTGCTGGTAAAAAATTAAGCTTTAAAGGAAAAGACTATACGATTGTAACTCTTGAAGATGCAGTACCTATGCAAGCAGATATTGCTTTATTTTCTGCAGGAGGAGATACTTCATTGGAATGGGCTCCAAAATTTGCAGCTGTTGGAACGACCGTAGTCGATAACTCTTCTGCCTGGAGAATGGACCCTACAAAAAAGTTAGTCGTACCAGAAATCAACGGAGACGTATTGACAAAAGAAGATAAAATTATTGCCAACCCTAATTGTTCTACCATTCAATTGGTAATGGCTTTGGCTCCATTGCATGCAAAATACCAAATGAAACGTCTGATTGTTTCCACCTACCAATCTGTTTCTGGAACAGGTGTAAAAGCGGTACAACAATTAGAAAATGAAACCCAAGGAATTGAAGGAGAAATGGCCTACCATTATCCTATCAATCGAAATGCGATTCCTCATTGTGATATTTTCATGGACAATGGTTACACTAAAGAGGAGATGAAATTGGTCAAAGAGCCAAAGAAAATATTGCGTGACGATTCCTTCGCTGTAACTGCCACTGCTGTTCGTATTCCAACTGCTGGAGGACATTCAGAATCTGTAAATGTTGAATTTATAAATGATTTTGACGAAAGTGAAGTACGTCAGTTATTGCACGATTTCCCAGGAGTCGTTGTACAAGATAATTTAGACACCAACACCTACCCAATGCCTACCTATGCACATGACAAAGACGAGGTATTTGTTGGACGAATTCGTAGAGATGAGTCGCTACCAAACACATTAAATATGTGGATTGTTGCTGACAACTTGCGAAAAGGTGCTGCTACTAACACAGTACAAATAGCAGAATATTTGATAGAAAACGAATTGGTTTAAAAATCACAACACATAAAGCTAGCACCCCATTATAGCAAGCTATAATGGGGTGTTTTTGTTAAAATTTATAGTTAATGAAAAAAATGTGGCATAAAATTAGCGTACATACTAATAGATTTGTAAAAGATCTAGGAGATATTTCCGAAAATAAACTTAAACAAAACATGATGAAAAAAATTATCGCAACATTGGTATTGGTATTGACAGTAAGTATTTCTTTTGCTCAACAAAAATCTAAAGCAGAAAAAATGGCTACTCAAAACACAAAAGAAATGGTAAAAGTTCTTTCTTTAGATGCAGATCAAGAAGCTAGTATTTATGCTATTAATGTTGAAAAAAACCAGAAATTAATTGACAACAATAAAAAAGAGCAACCTAAAGACGCTAAGAAAGCCAATCAAAAGGAAATTTACGTGGAAGCAGGAAGGCAGTTCAAAGAACTTCTTGGATTGGATACTATGAAAGTTTGGTGGGAATTCAAAAAACAACAAGCTGCTAATAAAAAAGCATAAACAGTTACTTATCTTAGTACCTGAAAATATTATTTTTCATAAATAGCCTTTTGACGTTAAGTTAAAAGGCTATTTTTTTACAAAAAAAACAAACATACAATTCACTGATATTCAGGTTGTTTTGTTGTATTTTTATACTGTAATGAATAAAACCTAAACTTTTTGTGTTTTGAAAAAAATTGAAAACATACTATTCCAGCTTTTTCTATCTGAAAAAACACGCATGCAAATTGAAAAGAAAATACTCAATATTGCTTTGCTAAGTTTCATTGTTCACCTCCTAATTATTGCTGCTAAAGAATATAACCTTATTTTTAAGGATACCTCATTACATTTATTAGAAAGTCCAATTGCAGCTATTTACACCCCTTTCTCCTTTATTCTTATCTATGAGGTTTATTTATTGATTTACTATCTTCCTAAGTCATTTACCATTTACATCAACAAACAATATGAAATCATCACCCTAATCATTATACGAAAGCTATTTCAGGATCTCTCGTTGCTAGAACTTACTAGTGATTGGTTTGAGATCAAAGGAGATATCAAATTCACCTACGACATCATTGCATCGCTACTGTTGTTTTTTCTTATTTACTTGTTTCAGAAACAAAGCACTCAAAACCCCAACATCCTAAAAGAAAGAAAAATAGAAATTGAAAAATTCATTCACAAGAAAAAGATGATTGCGGTTTTTTTGGTTCCTCTATTTTTTTCAATGGCATTGTTTACACTCGTAACTTGGGGAATTGAATTGTATGAAGCACCAAGAGTAATTCCTTCTTTTGAAAAACTAGACAACTTGTTTTTCGAGCAATTTTTTATGGTCTTGATTTTGATTGATGTGATACTGCTCTTAATCTCATTTTTTTATACCCACCAGTTTCATAAAATCATTCGGAATTCAGGGTTTATCGTTTCTACGATACTGATTCGTATGTCTTTTGGTGTCAGCGGACTTGTGAGCACGATACTAATTGTGGTCGCTGTGATATTTGGTTTGGCTATTTTGAATATCCACAACAAATACGAACGAAAATAGCACTATAAAACTTATACACAACTGATTTAGAACTCCTTAACAAGTGACTTTGAAAGGGGGACTTTAGAATTTGGCACAATGTTTGAAAAGTATTTTCATACAATAACAAACCTGTACCGGACAGCTTAATCTCCCTCTTATCATGAAAAATATACTTTATCTTTTTACTTTTTTAATAAGTGCTGTAGCATTCTCTCAGGACTTATCAATACAAATGAATTACAATAAAAGCTATATCTCTAGGATGTACCTAAAAGACAATAATTATGTGTTTGAGCTTGGTCGTACTGGTTTCATCAGTAGTATTTACATATTTGATTCATCTTCTGACGCCAGTATGTACATGAGAAATCCCGAAACTTTTTACAGGCCGAGATTCAAAGTAAAAGCCGGAAGAGTTTCCGTATATGTAAGCGACATAAACAATGTAGAATATTGTAGAAATTACTCAACCTACGTTCGTGCAGGTGTTGACGGAAATGTATGTAGTATTAATGGAGTAAAAATAGATTACTACTTGAAAGTTGGTGACAATTCACGTATAGGAATCGTTGGAAAAATCAAACGCATAGGGAATACCACCATCAAATACCACAAGAATTACAGTATAAATGTAAGAAACAAAACAATGGGTAAGTTGGAAGCCATAGGCTCTAAAAGGTTCAGTTACCATGCTCCGACAAGTGTAAATATCACATCTGGCTATGCATACAATTATAAATCCATTGCAGGAATCAATTTTGACTACTACAAGAGTTATTCAGGAAACGTCAATCAAGGGTTTGAAGGGAAGATAGAACGTCTTGGAAATATTCGGTTCTACTACCACAAAAGTTATTCAAATAGACCTAAAGAAAATATCGGGAAATTTAAAAAGAAAGAAGGAACTGATCGACGCATCTTTATCTTCTAGATGACACCCTATAACTACCTCAAAAAAAAAGAGCAAATCGGA
>JBELHA010000043.1:0-21968 GCA_042091695.1 Flavicella sp. | reverse complement strand
ACAAAATTTACTTGACCGTTGAGGTTTTTCTTATCGTGTTTGAGCAATTCCAAAACTGCTGGATAATCTTTAGATACGATAGCTACTTTTCCGAAAATTGCTGTGATTTCAGATTTAATTTCTTCCAGCGCTTCTTTTGGGAAATCAAAAAGCTTGTGAGAGAGATAAGTTTCACAGATCATTCCCAATGCGATTGCTTCTCCGTGAGTAAGAGTTTCTTTTTCCTCAGATTCCAAAAAGTAAGATTCTACGGCATGGCCAATGGTATGTCCAAAATTTAATATTTTACGAAGGTTGGCTTCCAAGCGGTCCTCCAATACAACCTCATTTTTGATTTCTATGGAGCGTTGCAACAGGTATTCAATATTATCCAAACCGTTGCTTTTGATGTCTTCCCATAGTTTGGCATCGTAGGTCAACCCGTATTTGATGATCTCGGCAGTACCAGAGATAATTTCTTTTTGAGGTACGGTTTCTAAAAATTCAGGATCAATCACAACCATTTCAGGATCCGCAAATAAGCCAATTTGATTTTTTAAAACACCTAAATCTACTCCAGTTTTACCTCCAACGGATGCGTCTACCATACTTAAAAGTGTTGTAGGAATGTTGATAAAAGCAATTCCTCTTTTATAAGTTGCAGCCACAAATCCTCCCATGTCGGTGATTACACCACCTCCAAGATTGAAGAGTAAACTTTTTCTGTCTGCTCCTAATTCTGTCAATACATTCCACAAGCTCTCGCAGGTTTCAAGGTTTTTGTGTATTTCACCTGAGTCAATTTCTATGATTTCTATAACAGCCTCTGTTTCCAATAACCCAATAAACTTAGGCAAACAGTTTTGATTGGTATTTTCATCTACCAAAATAAAAATAGTAGAGGGTGGGGTATTCTTTAAGTAGCTGTTTACAGAAGTATAAGCATCTTTTTTAAAGAGCACAGGATAACTTGTTGCGTGTATTGTTTTCATGTTTTTAATCATCTTAGGGCAAATTTAACAGTTCTACATAAATCTATACCACTGACACCCCTTTTTTTTTATTTTTTTTTCTTATTTTTGAAGATACGATAGAAAGATAATTATCTTTTATACAACTAATATTCCCTCCATATTTTAATAAATTAATCCACATAAAGCCTTTTTTAGGTATTTAGGTATTTATGTATATACACCCTTTTTATGAATATACGTGTCTTCATTTTTATTACACTTTTTATTTTGATTGACGGTTATGTTTTTTTCGGACTTAAAAACAGCCTTCAGAGAAATAGTTTTCAGCTATTTACACTAGTTTTTTATGGAATAGCTGCTGTTTTGTGTTATGGCGCTATGTACGCACTTTCTATTAATTTTACAGAGCGACCAATAAGTGCTTCATCTTCTTATAATTTGTTAATTGGATTTGGTTTTTCTTTTTTTGTTTTCAAACTGTTGTTGTTGCTTTTTTTGATATTTGATGACATACTCCGTATTGCAAGTTATATCTACAATGCGATCATTCGTTTATTTACATCCACAAAAGAGGTCTCTTTTGACGACAGAAGGAAGTTTATAGTCAACTTTGGCTTGGCAGTTGCTGCTGTTCCTTTTGCATCTATGTTGTACGGTATCACAAAAGGAAAATACAACTATAAGTTGAAAAAGATAGGGATGAAGTTGTCAAATTTGCCAAAAGAGTTTAACGGCTTAAAAATCGTTCATATTTCCGACATACATGCAGGTAGTTTTGATAGTGTTTCGGACGTGCAAAGAGGGGTTGATTTAATAAATGCTCAGGAACCCGATATTGTCTTTTTTACCGGAGACTTGGTCAATAATGACGCACGAGAAATTGAACCTTTTATAGAGGTTTTTAAATCGATTTCATCCAAATACGGCACCTTTTCAATTTTGGGAAATCACGATTATGGAGACTATAAAAAATGGCCTTCAGCCACCGCTAAAAAAGAGAATCTAATACAATTAGAAGCCTTTCAAAAACAAATGAATTTCACTTTGTTGAAGAATGAAAATACTTTGATTGAAAAGGAAGGCGCATCGATACGTGTTCTAGGAGTAGAAAATTGGGGGAAACCACCCTTTGTAACACACGGAGATTTAGACAAATCGCTGGAAGGTGTTGCAGAGTCTGAATTTAAAATATTATTGTCACACGATCCTTCGCATTGGGATGCTAAGGTAGTTCCTCATGATACACATGTTGACTTGACATTGTCAGGGCATACACATGGAATGCAATTCGGGATTGATATTCCTGGCTTCAAATGGAGTCCTGTGAAATACAAATACCCAAGGTGGTCTGGTTTGTATTCTGAATACAAGCAACACCTATATGTGAATAGAGGCTTTGGATTTCTTGGGTTTCCAGGAAGAGTAGGAATGTGGCCTGAGATTACCTTGATTACATTGAATACATGAAAATTGCTAATTTTTAAATAAATGTTACTATGGAAAAAAAGTTCAAACAGTGGATTGAAAGATCTTCAAAGATTTTAAAACAAAGAATTGATGAAAACAATACTGATTTTACTGATTTAGAGCAGGAGTTAGAATTGAGAAAAGAAATGTATTCAAGTTTTGAAAAAAAAGTAGAGCGAAGCAAGATAACTAAGAGCAAAATTCTTGGAGATTATGTTTTGGTCGGATGTAATTCATCAGATGCTGTTTCTGGCTATGTGGGCGTATTGAACCTGAGTAGTGAAGAATACCAAATAAAAGCTACTTGGATCATTGAAGGACACAAAGAACAGATTGGGTATGGTTTATTGATTGACAATATACTCTGTCTGAATTTTAGTTACGAAGCAGGAAATAACATTTACGATGGTGTAGTTGTTTTTCATTTTTTGTCCGAATCATGTATTCATGGAGTTTGGACAGAACAGATACATGATGCTTTGGGCTTTGAAATGGGAAGGAAACTGAAGTCAAAAAAAATAAATCCTCTGAATCTTTTTGGATTGAATTAATTTTCAACAGTTCAAGTTTTTTAATGGAAAATGCAAGTATTTGTACATGAGAGTTTTAGTTGTTTGATAGTGCTTCACCACAATATAATATACTAGTTTGGCTTTTATTTGTATTCTTGTTAAAATCGTAAAAGAATTTGTTTTGACTTTGCGATAAAAAAAAGTACTTTTGCAGCCTAAATTTTTAGTATGCAAATTAGAAACATCGCTATTATAGCCCATGTCGATCACGGTAAGACTACCTTGGTTGATAAAATTATCGACCAAGCAAAGGTATTGGACGAAAGAAAAGAAAGAACAGATCTTTTGTTAGATAACAATGACTTGGAACGTGAAAGAGGGATTACCATTCTTTCTAAAAACGTTTCTGTGAATTACAAGGGAACAAAAATAAACGTTATTGACACTCCTGGTCACGCCGATTTTGGAGGAGAAGTAGAACGTGTATTGAAAATGGCAGACGGTGTTTTGTTGTTAGTGGATGCCTTTGAAGGTCCAATGCCACAAACACGTTTCGTATTAGGAAAGGCACTTGAATTAGGATTGACACCTATCGTAGTTGTTAATAAGGTAGACAAGGAAAACTGTACACCAGATATCGTTCATGAAAAAGTGTTTGATTTGATGTTTGCTTTAGAAGCTACTGAAGAGCAGTTAGATTTTACAACTGTTTATGGTTCTGCTAAAAACAACTGGATGAGCACAGATTGGCAAAACCAAACGACAGATATCGTTCCTTTGCTAGATGCTGTATTGGAGTCTATTCCAGAATCTCCTTACAACGAAGGTACACCTCAAATGCAAATTACTTCTCTTGATTTTTCGTCATTTACTGGAAGAATCGCAATTGGACGTATTTTTAGAGGTGATTTAGAAGTAGCTAAAGACTACATGTTGTGTAAAGCAGATGGTACTACTAAAAAAGTAAGAATTAAAGAATTACACGTTTTTGAAGGTATGGGTAAAGCCCAAGTTGACAAAGTACGTTGTGGAGATATATGTGCAATTACAGGTATCGATGGATTTGAAATAGGGGATACTATTGCAGATCTTGAAAACCCGGAAGCGTTGCCAAGGACAGAAATCGATCAGCCTACAATGAGTATGTTGTTTACAATTAACAACTCTCCATTCTTTGGAAAAGAGGGTAAATTTGTAACATCTCGTCACTTGAGAGATCGTCTGTTTAAAGAATTAGAGAAAAACTTAGCTTTACGTGTTGAAACTACTGACTCTGAGGATAAGTTTAACGTTTTTGGACGTGGTGTATTGCACTTGTCTGTATTGATTGAAACAATGCGTCGTGAAGGATATGAATTACAAGTAGGACGACCACAAGTAATTTTCAAGGAAATTGACGGTAAAAAATGTGAGCCTTTCGAAACATTGGTAATCGATGTTCCTGAAGAGGTTTCTTCTAAAGCTGTAAACTTGGTTTCTTTGCGTAAAGGAGATTTGATGGTGATGGAACCAAAAGGTGATTTACAACACCTAGAGTTCAATATTCCTTCGAGAGGATTGATTGGTTTGCGTAATAAAATATTGACAGCTACTGCTGGTCAGGCAATTGTAAACCATAGATTCAGTTCTTACGAACCATTTAAAGGTGAGTTTTCTGAGGAAGAAAAAGGTGCGATCGTATCTGCAGCTGCTGGAAAAGCAACAGCATATGCATTGGACCGTTTGCAAGATAGAGGACGTTTCTTTATTGACATCAATGAAGAAATTTATATCGGTCAAGTTATTGGAGAAAATAGTAAATCTGAAGACATGGCTGTAAACTTGATCAAAGGAAAGCAATTGACAAACATGCGTAAATCAGGAACTGATGATGCGATGAAGATTGCTCCTAAGGTAAACTTTTCATTGGAAGAATGTATGGAATACATTCGCCCTGATGAATACCTAGAGGTTACTCCAGAAAGTTTACGTATGCGTAAAATTACATTCAAAGGATAATAAATCCTTACTTTATACAAAAGCCGTTCTTTAAGAACGGCTTTTTTTATGGAGTTTTATTAGTACTACTTTATGTACATCATGTCTTTTGTATTTAGTTACTAATGTATGTGAATTTTGTTCATTTACGACTATGCTTAGTGTACAGATTTAGAAGTAATTCTTGCCTATATATGTCTTCAACTTTTTTTGAATAAGCAGTTATAATAATATAAAGCTTCCTTTTATAGTCTCATAAGAGAGGTGTTTAAGCAACTTCTATGTAAGAGCTTACATGAAAATTTATTTCTTGTAAATTGTAGGTGTGAATACTAATACAACTGCTTACAGTAATTAGGGGTATTTACAGTACTCAAAAGTCTCGTTTGAATTCAAGATGCAAATATACTGCATAAAAAAACCGAAGTAGTTCGTCACTTCGGTTTTTTTATATAGTGTATCTAAACATCCATCCTATTAGAAAGATAGTTTTAGAGTATTATTTTTATTTTCGTTCCAAACTGCTTTCTTTGAGTGCTTTGTAGTTTTCGTGACAATCAAGGATTGCCTCTACAATCTGTAAGTCACTGGCGGTTTTGATAAAATATTCAGAGTAATTACAGTCATTCAGGAGTTCTTGTAGCTGTTTGTCACTCATTTCTAAATATTCGAGCATGACCTCTCTATCGAACTTTTGGTTTAATATTTCTCTCAGTTCATCTTCATTTTTAAGTTTCTTTAGCTTTCTCAGTGATTTTGGTTTTTTTCCAAACATATTGTACAAAAAGTCAACGGGATTTACGACTGCAGCAGCTAAAGAAGATAGATTTTTTTGTTTTGGTTTTCCTACCTCATACGTTTGTGGTAATCCATTTATATGAATTCTCGTGAAATTATCTTTAGGAACTTGTTTGATATCGACTTCAAGGACTCCAATCAGATTGTGCGTTTTTACAGTTACCTCTTGCATCTGTTTTGACTTTTCATGAAGTGTGATTGAAAGTTCATTTCCTTTCAATAAATCGTTAGTTATTTTAAGCTTGATAGATTGATACCCAATGTAAGAAATCATAATTGTGTCATTGACACTTGTGGGAATTACGAATTTACCATCAGTATTACTGATTGTTCCTCTTACAGCGTTTAAATTTAATATATGAGCTCCTAACAAAGAAGTAGCATTTGTTCCGTCTAAGATCTGTCCTTTTAGCGCTACAATCTCATTTCCAGTCTGTGAAAACATATTGAAAGAGAGTAAAGTAATCAGTATAAATGTGTTGAATTTTTTAAGCATAATGCAAGATTACTAATTATATTATAAATAGTATTTTTTTTAACTAATTAATTTTTTTACAAATGTATA
Organism: Flavicella sp.; assembly: GCA_042091695.1. Taxonomy (GTDB): domain Bacteria; phylum Bacteroidota; class Bacteroidia; order Flavobacteriales; family Flavobacteriaceae; genus Flavicella. The sequence goes on along the minus strand of JBELHA010000043.1, from coordinate 15,696 downwards.
TTATTTTTTTGTACTTTAGTTATGCCCCTTTTTAAGACTTTAATGTTTCTAAACTTTTTAATTGTGGTTCGTTTTTCTTTTTTGTTTTTTATCTTTTTTTTATGCAATAGTTGCGCTAATAAATCGGATGATTCTTCAATATATAATTACTTAAGTAGTAGCTCCAACATTGGACATAGTGACTCATTAGTTCAAGAAGTTCATTATATTCGAGACAATTCTTATGCTGTTGAAACCTTAGATGGTTTGAATATGCAACCGCTTAGCAATAACAAATTCCCTGAAGCCAATGGTGAATTCTGGTTTCGCGTACGCTTGAAAAAAATGCGCCACCCTCAAAGGTTAATTTTTAATGTAATGGAAAATTCTATTTCAGAATTTAAGATATATGGTGATGGTTGTCTTTTAGGAGGTAAAGAAAATTCCGTGGGTCTTTCATCAATTGCTGTTCCGGTTAAAATAAAAAAAATCAATACTTTTTATATCAAGGTAAATTTCCCCAAGCAAGTGAACTTTCCATTTAGAATTCAAAGGATCGAAAAATTTCACATAGAACAACAAATAGAATATCTTGAAGGAAGTTGGTATTATGGTTTTTTGCTAATGGTATTGATTCTTAACACGTTTTTTTATTTCTCAACGTATGATATTACGTATTTAATTTATTGTTTATTGGCTATAACGGCTAATATTGTCATATCATATTATGATGGTTATGCTTATTATTTTTTTCCTAAATGGTTTCATTACTATGGAGAGGTATTCGCACATATACTGATTGTTCCATTTAGCGGTTTGATGGCATTAAAGTTTTTGAATGTTATTACTACTAAAAGGCTTAAAATACTTTTCTTTTTATCCCTGATTGAATTTTTATTTTTTCTTGCTTTTGTAGTATCTGATAATTTTATGTTTTTTAAAATTGGCGATGTTTTGACCTTTTTATTTGTAGGTTATTATTTTTCTTATCCTATTCGGTTTTTTTATGATTCAACTTATGCAAAGTTATTTCTTTTCGGGTATTTACTTCTTTTCATTTCAGGGATTTTATTTATGCTCCCTTTAGATTTTGGTATTCATTTATTTGATGTTTCAATTAATTTTATGAAAGCAGGTTCTTTAGTTGAAAATTTAATATTAACTTATGCTATTTCTTTTAGAGTAAAGCAGATGAAATTAGAAAATATAGATTATGAAACTTCCATCAAAAAATACGTAGAAGAATTATTCACTTTGCGTACTTCATTTAAAAATTCTTCCAACTCAAGTAATGGTTTGATTATTGGCGAAGCTATTGAAGGGGAAATTAACAATTTAGCAAACAGATATGAGTTGACGAATCGTGAAATCGAAGTGCTTAGTCATGTTGTAAATGGTGATTCCTATAAACAAATTAGTGAAGTTTTATTCATTACGGTAAATACAGTAAAATTCCACACAAGAAATATTTATCAGAAGTTAAACATCAATAAAAGAGAAGATATTTTAAAACTTTTACAAGAATAAAAATTCTTATTCATAAAAAATCAATAAGGTTAAATAATTCACAAAAGGGTATATATATATCATTTATGAACCAAAACACAATACTACCCTACTAGGGTAGGCGTTCACACGTCTTTTTTTGTAAGTTTATACTATAATAATTCCTACCCCGAATTATCAACTTATAAAGTTATATGAAAAGGCAGTCGAGAGGCTGCTTTTTTTTTTATATAATTTTTATAATAAAAACATATTTTTATTACATTTATACTTGTTTGGCATCATTATTGAAAATAGCCAATTATTAAATTTATAAATGTAAATAGTATGAAAAAAATTATGTACCCTTTAGTTGCGTTGGTATTTGTCTTTACGCTACAATCTTGTAAATCTTCAAAAAAAGTAGTGAGTCAATCAGCGGAAGAAGTTGAAATCATTATTCCTTGTTCGGGAGATAAGTACCGTTCGGATTCAAAATTTATAAGAGCCAATTCAATGGGTGAAAGTCAAGATATGACTTTGGCAAAAAAGAAGGCTAAAAACAATGCACTACAAGAATTAGCAAGTAAAATTCAAACTACTGTTCAATCAGTTGTAGACAACTATCAAAACTCAACCGAAACTCAAAATGGAGAAAATATCTCAAAACGTTTTGAAGAATTGACTAGAGAAGTGATTGACCAAAAATTGAGTAACTATAGTACTGCTTGTGAAAAATTAACCCGTACTAAAAAAGGAACCTACAGATCTTACTTATCTTATGAAATTGGTGTTGATGATTTATTAAACCCATTGAGCGATAAAATTTCTCAGGATGAAGTTTTGAGAATTGATTATAACTACGAGAAGTTCAAAAAGAACTTTGAAGAAGCATTGAATAAAAACAAGTAATATTTTTGTAATTTACAGTCAAAATTACACTTAATAGTTAGGTGTGATTTTGACTTTTTTGTACCCTTTAACATGAAAAGAGCACTATTAATTTTTGTGGCTTCAGTTTTTTTGATAGCATGTAAATCCTCTAAATATAGAAAGATTGCAGGAGAGTTCGAGAAAAATGGGGCTTTTGAACAAGCAGCTAATTACTACTACAAGTCTTTACTAAAAAAACCAGATAACGTAACTTCTATTATAGGTTATAAAAAAAATAGCCAGATAGTCTTAGATCAGTTGTTTTCTAAGTTTGAAAATAGTTTTAAAAATAAAGATTATAAAGCAACGGTTTATTTGTACACAACAGCTCAAAAAAAAATAAAACAAGCCAGTTCTTTTAATATCACATTGCATGAACCTCAAAACGCAGCAGTTTACTTTAATGAATCAAAAGTTTTGTATTTAGAACAATTGTATGCCAAAGGTGTTCAAGAAATACAAGTGCATAATTATGCAAATGCAAAAGTTGTTTTCAAAGAAATTGTCGCTCTTGATGGGCAATTCAAAGACGCGAAAAATCAACTTACGATTGCAGAATGTGAACCTCTATATTTAGAAGGAATTAAGATGCTTGAGCAAAATGCTAACAAGAAAGCTTATTATAAATTTACAGATGTACTACGAATAGCAACCTATAAGGATGTGCTAGAATTGAAACAGGAAGCTCTCGACAAAGCAATGATTAAAATCGCTGTTGGAATCTTGCCTTCAAAACGTTTCCAAATACAGTACAATCCAAAATACCGCAATTATTTGTTAGGTAAATTGCAAGATATTTCCTCTCCTTTTTACAGTTATATTGAATTTAATCCTAGAATCAATACTCCCTTACAATCTCAGTTAGCTGATGCCAAATCTCATGGAGCAAAAGCATTGGTGATGTTGGACATAGACCATATGTCACAATATACGGGACGTATGAAAATCAAGAATGGAACTGCCTATAAATCAGTCAAGCAAAAATACAAGGATGATGAAGGTAATACGAAAGAAAAAAAGGTCTATGTAAAGGAAAAATATAAAATCTACGAGCAGTCAAGAAATACGAGTTCTCATGTTTCTTTTAAAATGTATTCTACACTATCTGGAGCTGTCATGGTTCAATACAATGCAACAGAAGCAGCTAATGATGCAATTAAATACGGCATATATAACGGGAATAGTAAAGTATTGATTCCGGGCTATTGGAAATACCAATACAAAAAAGATTCTTCTGACAAGGTAAACGCTTCTTCATACAGTGCAAAAAGTAACCTAAAAAACCTTTTTAGCAGTCGAAAATTATTAAAAAACACCTCTGATTTATTTTTTCAAACATTAGACATTTCAGGAAGTAGTATCAACAATAAAATTCTTGCATATGAGATTAAATAATAGTCTATGTCTTTTATGTGTACTCCTACTTTTGAGTTGTGGAACTTCGCGTAAAGCGACCCAACAATTTGATGCATTACCTGTGTGGGTAAAACAAAAGCCCATGAGCAATCACAGTTATTATGGTTTGGGAAAAGCTCGTAAAAATGGTTTTCCAGATCAATATATCAAGGAAGCGGAGAGACAAGCACTGTCTGATATGGCAGAACAAATCTCAACATCAGTGTCTTCTTCATCTTTGCGTTACCAATTTGATGTTGAAAATCAAACTAGTGATTTCTACATGAATACTGTAAAGACAAAAAGTGATGTGTTTTTTGAGGGGTATAAGATCAGCCAACACTATGAAGACAAGGATTTTTATTGGAATTTAGTCGAAATATCTAAGGCGCAATTTAAAACGATAAATGCGAAACGAAAACAACGCACCTTAACGAATGCATATAGGGAATTCCAAGAAGGATCCCTGTACATTGAACGTGGAACTGATGCTTTGAAGGCCATCAAAAAATTAGTGAGTTCCTTAGAGATTTTAAAACCCTATTGGAAAGATAGCCCAATATTTAAAAATGAAACAGGACTTGAAATAAATCTGTTACAAGCAAATATCAATGCTATTAAGTATGTATTTGATGATTTGACATTTGCTAGAGAGGAGCAAGAGTTACTTGTGCGTAAAAACCAGGTTTTGGACAAATCAATACAATTAGGTAGCCTTCAACACCCAACTATTAAACCGTTACAGGAGATCCCATTTGTCATAACAACTTCGATGTATTATGGAGTATCTAAAACCATACAGTCTGAAGCGAATGGATTCTTAAAGGTCTATCCTTTCAAAGTACAAGGAAAAAATAGTAAGCAGTACCTTCAGCTTGATTTTTCTTCCGAACTTTTATTCAAAAGTTTGACTTCTGACTTGGAGTTAAGATCTCTTTTAAATTCGTATGTGACTTTGAATATATCAGAAAAATTCCCAATATATATTGAGTTTCCGAAGCTTAAGTTTCAAGTCGAAATTAAGGATTCGCAATTTACTGAAGAAAATTTCCGTCAAGAGACTCAGTTTATGTTCAAAAAAGAAAACATACAGATTCAAGGTACTCAAAATAAAGAAGCTTATTTTTTAGAAGTAAGTGCCGCTACTGTTTCTAAAAACACTTATAATTTCAAAACAAAGCTCACGAATCCTAAAGGCGAAATACTCTACAATATAGCGAGAACCATAAAAATAGATGCAATGGTTTACAACACAAAGTTAGCTGTAACTAAACAGCTTGTAAACTCATTCAAGCGTAAAGAATTCAAAGCCATAGTTCCATTGCTCCACTGATCTTAATCCTTACTGGCCAAAATAACATGATATAAAAAAAGAGCATTTTAAAAATGCTCTTTTTTTGTGAAATCATAAAACAACTAGTTTGTGTAAAAAGGTGTTTCCTGATTGTACAATCCGCAAAAAATAAACGCCGGATATTAAGTTATTATTATGGATTTTTTGTTCCGTTAGGTTTTCTAAGTGAATGACTTTTACAAGACTGTTTTTACTGTCATACAGTTCTATTTTACCGTCTTTTGTTGGGGCTTTTAGGGTTACAGTGAAATTCCCATTGCGACTTGGATTTGGATAAATAGAAATAGTTTGTGAATTGATAGTGCTAATTCCAAGGTTGTCTGTAAAGTTAAATGTGGTACTTACGGGATAGTGATCTGTCATCTCATCTATCAATACTGTTTTTTCCTCTTTGGTGTAGCTATGGATTATTTTTGTATCAGTGGTTGTATCTGCCAAATCTTTGTCAGCCAAAATATAATCTATCCTAGACAAATGCTCTGCTTGTGTATGTGTTGTGGTAGCATTTCCCTCTCCATCAAGATTGTCAGAATCGTGAAAAAACCCTACGGAAGTTGAAGGGAAAGTTCCCCAAAACTGAGTAGATTCGTATTCAGATCTTTTGGCATATTCATAAGTTGTGTCTATAATTTTAGAATTGCTATACTCCCAAAATCCATCCATCACACTATAATCCCATGTTGTACATGCGGCAACTCCTTGTTCAGGTTGATTTACCTTATTTAATTCTCCATTGCACTTATTTTTGAATATACGGTATTGCAAACGATTGTCAATGTTGTTTTCGAGATAGTCCCTATCCTTAATAGTCATGGCGTTAAAATCACCAAGTATAAGCACATTATTTCCAGCATCTTTGTATTTTTGAAATAATTCTAAAACGTATCTGCTCTCTTTGATTCTGTGATTTCTGTTGGAAGATTTTAAATGAACTACAATAAACACAATAGGTTCATTTGTCAATTTTGCGGCAAAAGTCCCTTCTAGATTTGTACCATTATAGCTATCGTGTTTTCCTTCTAGAAATGTCAATGGATATTTTGACGTGATTCCAGTAGGTTGTTGGGTGTCTCTGTCAAATATAAGGGCGTAATCATGACCATAGCTAGCTGCAAAACTACTGAGTTTACCTTGGTCAAATTTATCTAGTTCTTGAAAAGCAATAACATCCGCTGCTTCAAAGGTTAAAAAATCTGTCGCTTTTTGTTGAACAGTAGCTTGGTTGGCACTGTAGGGATGGTCACTTGGAATGATTCCTTTACCAGCATCGAGTCTGGAAAAACCGTACCACACATTCCATGTGATTACCTTTAATTCATCAAGAGATGTCTGTATGGTTTGAGCTGATATATAAGAATGTTTAAAAATGGTTAAAAATAATAGAAGGGATAATTTTAGTTTGTTCATCTAGTCGTATTTAGGGAGGGTTTCGTTTGTTTTAATGTTGTAAAAATATCAATTTGATAACAAAATATTTACATTTCACCATCTAATTTTTATGTAATCTTTTTTTTGGTAAGAATTTAGTTTTTTTGAGAAATAGATGCTATCTTTCAAGGAGCAAGCTATATAGGTTTAGTTAGAAATAAATAATTGTTGTTTTTGTTGAAAATGACAATAATAATTTTATTTTTGTTAATCATCACTCATAAAAACATATCAAATACCCTCAAATAATGTTTTATAACTTCAAACGAATTACCCCGCTCGTTTTTATATGTTTCTCTTTATCTCTTTTCGGTCAGAGCAAACAAAAAAAAGATTTAGATTTTAACACTTGGTCTATAGGTGCTGGTTTTAGTAGTACTATTTTACATGCTGATTTTGTTTCCTTTGGGAATATGTCTGGTACTATTTACCCAAATTTAGGAGGATATCTCTCAGTAGGTAAAATGTTCAACCCTATCATAGGAACAGAATTCAAATTGAATTTTTCACAATTGGAAGGGGAGCCCCTTACCAAACCATCATCTGGAAACATAATGTCTACAATTTTTAATGCCAATGGGTTTAATAACGAATCCTTAATGACCAGTGGTTTGGCCTTTGGTTTTGATGCCAATTTGGTTGTAAACCTTGATAATGTATGGAGAAGAAATAGTCAAAAATGGAGTTTTTCATCCTTGGTTGGATTTGGTTTTCACAACTACAGCACTAAGTTGATTATCAAAGATTACGATCCCTCATTGGGATTGGAAGGTGTTTCTAACGATGGTGTTATTGCAAAAACCAATAACAGTAAAAACGACAATGACGAATTTAAAAACAACGCAGGGTCTATCTATTTGACAGCTGGTTTGTCTTCTAAATATAGAATCAACGATCGTTTTGATATTGAGAGTAGGTTGCTGATCAATCTTAACAATGAAGACAACCTAGATGCTGCCGTGATGATCAAGCAAGGCTACGAGAGTTTTTTTACTTTTAGTATTGGAGCGGTATACAAGCTAGGTTCTAAAAAGAAACACGCCAATTGGTACAACGAATCTGCTAGAAGTTCTGGCGGCACTAGATATGTGAGCTCTCAAAGTTCAAAACCAGCTTCTAAGGCTACTTTAGCATCAAATAATTCGTTTGTAAGAGAGCAAGGAGTGGATACAGACAATGACGGTTTGATAGACAGTAAAGATAACTGTCCTAAAGTGTTTGGAAATGTCAACAACAATGGATGTCCTTTGGATGGTGATATTGACAAAGATGGAATACTTGACAGTAAGGATTTGTGTCCTACAGTCGCAGGTACTTTAGAAAATGAAGGATGTCCAAATAAAAAATCTCTTGAAAATGTAGAAGACGAATTGAAGTCTATTGCAGCGGAGATTCACTTTGGACGCTCAGAAGGTTATGTATTGCAGACTACGAATGAATTGGTATTGGATCGTATTGGTCAATTATTGACAGAAAACCCATCTATTTCAGTTAAATTCGAAGTGCACACGAGTAACAAACCTAATTTAAAATACAATTTGGGACTTTCTAGATTGAGAGCTAACGCAATTGTATTGTATTTGTCTCGAGAATGTAACGTTGCAGCTGATAGGGTAGAAGCTGTTGGGCTTGGAGGTAAATTCCCAAAGTTTAGCCAAGGAGACAAAGAAATGAATGCGAAAAACAATCGTGTCGAAGTCAGTGTAAAATAAAAATATACGCTTGATAAATACAAAACAGGAAGTCAATTTTGACTTCCTGTTTTGTATTTAAAGGATACCTATTTGCTCTATACCCTTTCCATATGATATATTTTGGATGCTATTACTGTATTTTACGATAGTAATTTTTTCATATTACCATCATAATAAGGGCGTTATAAATGCCTACTGACTTTAAGTTTAATCAATTAATACTAAAGCATACGATTCATACTTACAAATAAGGAGACTCTATTTTCCAATGTTTACCTTTTGTTTACTATTACTTTTTTACTTAGATAGTTTATGAGGGTATAAAAATTAGGCACTTTTATAATTACATGTTTTGGTTGGTTTTCCTTGTAAAAGTTTTACTAAGTTTCATTGGTGTTGGGCTATATCGAAGTTGTAGTTCCTATCAATTCCATTATTGTTAGGCAACTATTTAGGTCAAGTCAAACATATAGTAATACGTTAATTTGTTCCTATTAATGGGGTATCGGAATATTTACTTTTACTTATGTTGCTAGCTAGCTAAAAAGTATTTTCTTTATTTTTTTGGTTTGTATTTGGATTTTACAAAGAGTGTTTCGGCATCCAAGGCAAGTAATTCCTGTAAGCTACTCTCGTTTTTAGCAGCATATGCAGCTACAATATTATATCCAACCCATTTTCCTATACTACCAGGAGTTTTAGCATCTAAATCCATGTAAAATTTCGAAAATGGAGCTGTTTCTATAAAGCGTTTGCTCAATGTTTTATCAGTACTAAATAACATATCATTGCTTACAAAATAGGCCCAAATCATGCCTTCATTAGCATCGGACCAATCGTATTTTTCCTTGTCATATCCCATTAATATGTGTTTGGGTGTTTTTGGGAGTAGTTTTTCTAATAAATACAGTCTTTTACCGTGGTATATCATTGCTTCCAATAAACTTCTTCCATTTTTAATATAGAAATGTCTAAAAGCTATTTCTGATGCCAATGATACTGTCAAATACTCCTTTGTATAAGTACTTGAAATGTATTTAGGAAAGCTACTGTACACTTCGGAGTTTTTTCCAAGAAACATATCTAATGAAATAAATACCAAGCTATCGGCGTAAATAATTGGGTGTTCGTAATCTAGGTTAGAAATTACCGTAATCGTTTTTGGTGCCTTAAATGAAGGTTTGTAATACTGTATGTGTTTGTATAAATTCTCAATGGCGTTTTTTTCCTGTTCTAAATCACCATAAACACTATCTACTTTCTCAAAAAGAATTTTTTCGTCAGAATATTGAAGCTTTGATAACCATACAGAATCTTTTATGTGATTTGGAAACAAATACGAGAATTTTTGTTTTAAACCCTGAAAATTCTTCGGAGTGATGGTGAAAAATTGAGAATGAAAATTTTCAAATACGATCTTCAAGTCTATTTTAGCTATTTCTTCGGCTTCTTTTGATGCTTGAGTACAGGAAATAAGTACATTCAAAAGTGATAGCAGGACGATTGTTTTTTTCATATTGGAACAGTTCAAAATAGTTATAGATCTCTTAAAACGTAAAAAAGCACTCTTTATTGATATATAAATTGATTACTTTTGTATAGATCAAAAATATAAAAAAAATCAAAGAAATGAATTCAGAAAGTGTAGTAAATCACATTGTAAACTGGTTGCAATCTTATGCGGAAAAAGCAGGAGTAAAAGGTTTCGTAGTTGGGGTTTCTGGAGGGATCGATTCTGCGGTTACTTCTACCTTATGTGCAAAAACCGGTTTGCAAACAACCTGTGTTGAAATGCCCATACATCAAAACCCAAAGCAGGTATCTAGAGCTTTGGAACACATTGAGCAATTAAAAGAGAAATACAGCAATGTTTCACATATTAAAGCAGACTTAACTGAAACTTTTGAAGTGTTTCAGAAAGCGTTTCCTTTTGACGAAGCGTCTTCATTAAAAGATTTAACTTTGGCCAATACTCGTGCTCGTTTGCGTATGACGTCTTTGTACAATATTGCAGGGATGCATAGTGCTTTGGTTGCAGGTACAGGAAATAAAGTAGAAGATTTTGGTGTTGGTTTCTATACAAAATACGGTGATGGAGGTGTGGATGTAAGTCCTATTGCAGACCTTGTTAAATCCGAGGTATTTGCTATTGGAGCTTATCTTGGAGTTCCAAGTGCGATTCAAGAAGCGGCACCAACTGACGGTTTATTTGGAGACAGTCGTACTGACGAGGATCAAATAGGAGCTTCTTATGATGAGCTAGAAGTTGCAATGACACAAGCAGATAATGGAATGGTTGCAGCTGATTTAGAAGGTCGTGAGCAAGAAGTTTTTGAAATCTATAGCCGTCTGAATCGCAACAACCAACACAAAATGAATCCGATACCAGTTTGTGAGGTTAAAGATGCCTTAAAAGCATAACTTTTACAGGGAAAGTCTATAGAATCAGATTTAATTATTATTTTTACTAAAACCGTTTTTAGTTGCATTTTATAGACTTTACATTTTTAGACTTTTTAGACATCACATTAGTGGGTGTATTGTTGTACTATGTCTATAAATTATTAAAGGGTACAGTAGCCATCAATATTTTTATCGGGGTCTCCATTGTTTTTTTTATTTACAAACTCACTCAAATTCTTAAAATGGAAATGTTGAGTGGTATCCTTGAGGTCTTGGTAGGGGGAGGGGCAATTGCCATTTTAATTATTTTTCACCCTGAATTGCGTAAGTTTTTATTGATGCTAGGTTCAACAAACTTCGGTTCTAAACGAAATCTAATAAAACAACTCAAATTTTTAAAAACGGAAATTACTTCCGAGATAGATGTCGATAGTATTGTAAACGCTTGTTACAAAATGGCACTTACTAAAACGGGTGCTTTATTGGTTTTGGAGCGCAACAACAACCTTGATTTCGCCAAACAATCTGGGGATCATATGAATGCTGAAATTAATGTTCCTTTGTTGGAGAGTATATTTTATAAAAATAGTCCTTTGCACGACGGTGCTACTATTATAAAGGAAAATTTTATCACTGCAACTCGCGTTGTATTACCGCTTTCTGAAAAATCGCTACCCAACAGGTTTGGCTTACGTCACAGAGCAGCCATTGGAATTACAGAGCGTACCGATGCTATTTGTATTGTTATTTCAGAAGAGACTGGAAAGGTGTCTCTGATAAAAGATGGTGACTTTGAATTGTTTGCAAATGAATCAGAGTTGAAAGAGAAAATAAAAAACCTATTATAGTTCCATAGCCTTTTCTTCGCTGAACTGCTTGTCAAATAAATTTTTATAATAGCCATTCTCCAAGGTCAATAATTCTTTGTGACTTCCCTTTTCCACGATGTTTCCTGCATCCATCACCAATATAGTATCTGCTTTTTTAATGGTAGACAAACGATGAGCTATGATTATAGATGTTCTATCTTTTGTGATGGTATCTGTAGCATATTGAATCATTTGCTCAGAGTGTGAATCAACAGAAGAGGTAGCTTCATCTAAAATCAAAACTGATGGCTTACTCACAAAAGCTCTTAAAAAAGAAATCAATTGTCTTTGTCCAGAAGAAAGCATGATCCCTCTTTCTTTGACATTGTAAAGATAGTCACCAGGGAGACTCATAATAAAGTCATGGATTCCAATTTGCTTTGCAGCCTTTTTGACAGTTTCTAGACTAATTTCTTTGTTTTTTAGGGTTATATTGTTAAAAATCGTGTCAGAAAAGAGGAAAACATCTTGTAAAACAACGGCGACTTCTTTTCTTAGACTTTGCAATTTTACGGAAGCTATGTTCATACCATCTATTGAAATTGTACCAGAATCTATATCGTAAAATCTATTGAGAAGGTTGATGATTGTTGACTTACCAGCACCTGTAGCACCGACAATAGCAATGGTTTCTCCTGCTTTGATGTCCAATGAGATTCCTTTGAGAACTTCTTCTCCTGGGACATAGCTAAATCTTACACTATCGAAACTGATTGCCCCTTTTAGTTTTTCTATTTCTATATTACCCTCTTGTGACACAGAAGCTTCTGTATCAAGAATTTCAAATACTCGATTTCCTGCGACCATTCCCATTTGTAGTGTGGTAAATTTATCGGCGATTTGTCGTAAAGGTCTATACAACATTTCAACCATCATGATAAATGACATGATTTCCCCCAAACTAACAGTGCCCTCAACAGCAAGATGTAAACCGCCATACCAAACCAATAATCCTACCGCTATAGAAGACAATATTTCAGCAATTGGGAAGAATATTGAAAAATACCAAACTGTTTTAACATGGGCAGCTTTATGAATTTCATTGATATCTTTAAAGTTGTTGTATTCGATTTCTTCTCTTCCAAATAGCTGTACAATTTGCATTCCTGTTACTCTTTCTTGTACAAAACTATTGAGGTTTGCTACTTGCTTACGCACCTCTTGAAAGGCTGATTTAATTGCTGATTGAAATAGTTTTGTCGCATAAATAATGACAGGCATTACTGTAAAACAAATCAAGGCAAGTTGCCAATTTTTATAGAGCATAAATCCAGCAATTACTGTCATTTTGAGTAGATCACTGACAATCATAAAAAGTCCTTGTCCGAAAAATTGTGCGATTGTTTCTACATCTGAAACAACTCTGGTTACCATTTGTCCAACGGAAGACTTATCAAAATATGACATTTTAAAACGCAATACGTGTTCAAATAATTTGACTCTTATATCCTTTATGATCTGTTGGCCCAACCAATTTGCGATATAGATAAACGTCAATTGCAATAGCACCTCGGCTAGCAAAGCACACAGTATAAATACACTGTATAAAAGGAGTCCTTCTGCATCTTTCCCTTTGATATAGCTGTCTACGGTCTCAATTAAAAGATACGGTCTCAATGCTGCAATAATTGCAAGAGATATGGCTGTAGCACAGGTAAACAAAAAATAACCTCTATGCTGCTTTGCGTAGCCCATGAGACGTTTGAAAATACTGAAGTCAAATATTGAATTAGTGTTACTCTTTGCCATTTTTTATGTTTTCTGAATAGGTTACTGCTGTCAGGCTTAGTCCTTGTGCAGGAGCAGAGGTTCCTGCGTTACTTCTGTTTTTGCTTGCAATAATGCTATGAAGATCTTCAATGGTTTTTTTTCCTCTTCCGATTTCTACAAGTGTACCTACAATAGCTCTTACCATGTTTCTCAAAAACCGATCTGCTGTGATATAAAAAGTCAAGTGTTTGTCGTTTTGTATCCATTTTGCTGCTGTGATAGAACAGTTGTAGGTCTTAACATCACTTTTTGCCTTTGAAAAACATTGAAAATCGGTGTGCTCAAGTAGTATTGAAGCGGCTTGATTCATGAGTGGAACGTTTAGTTCTTGTCTATACAATTGCCATGTAGTCTCTAATAAAAAAGGGTTTCTCCCTTGGTATATTTTATATTGATAGCTTCTGCTAGTCGCATTGAATCGTGTGTGTGCATCTTGGTGTACTTCAAAGATATCATAGATGACGATATCGTCTGGCAGCACTGCATTTAGCTTAAAGATATAATTTTGAGTATTTATTTCTATTGTAGTATCAACATGCACAAACATTTGAGATGCGTGTACTCCAGTATCTGTTCTTCCTGCTGCAACTGTTTGAATAGTTGTGTTCAAAATTTTTGAAAAAGCAAGATTTACTTTCTCCTGAACAGAAATAGCATCTGGTTGTATTTGCCAACCGTGATAATTTGTGCCTTTGTAAGCAAGTTCAATGAAATATCTCAAAAATAGATTGTTTTCAACAAATATACGTAAACCCTATAGCATACAAATGAAACGGTTATTATAATTCCTCTTTTTTAAACCTACTTAGGTGTATTTTATAAATAGTTTACATTTTTTAGGCGTTTATTTCTTGTTAAATAGACTCCTATTTTACTGTTAAAATATAATTCTCATCCTAAAGTATTGAGCGTAAACAGGTTGTTTATTTTTGGTTATTTTTATGTGAAAATAATTGTGAGAATTGAAAAATGATTGTAATTTTGCCTCGGCAAGTCCTACACAACTAGCTCCTTTGGAATCCCCCAGGGCGGGAACGCAGCAAGGGTACATGGTTGTAGCAGTGTGATGTAGGTAGCTTGCCATTTTTTGTGCGCAAAAGTTTCATTTTATTCTTCCTACGTTACTTTTCGTATTTTACTACTACCTTTTTTTTAATTATGCACTTTATTTCTCACAAATAAAGTAACTTTGTTGTATAATAATAATCAACTTTAGATATATGAAATTTTTTATTGATACTGCGAATTTAGAACAAATTCAAGAAGCTCAAGCATTGGGTGTTTTGGATGGAGTGACTACAAATCCATCTTTGATGGCCAAAGAAGGAATTACAGGTGAAGCCAACATTATCCAACACTATGTTGATATTTGTGAGGCTGTTGAAGGAGATGTATCTGCAGAGGTTATTTCAACTGACTATGAGGGAATGATTGCTGAAGGTGAAAAACTGGCAGCATTGAACCCACAGATTGTTGTAAAACTTCCTTTAATTAAAGACGGTATAAAAGCGTGTAAATATTTTTCATCTAAAGGGATTCGTACCAATGTTACTTTGGTGTTTTCTGCCGGACAAGCTCTGTTAGCAGCGAAAGCAGGTGCTACTTATGTATCTCCATTTATCGGACGTTTGGATGATATTTCAACAGATGGTTTGAACTTGATTGAAGAGATTCGTTTGATCTACGATAACTATGGATTTGAAACACAAATTTTGGCAGCCTCTGTACGTCATACAATGCATATCATCAACTGTGCTAAACTTGGAGCAGATGTGATGACAGGACCATTGAGTGCAATTGAAGGTTTGTTGAAGCACCCCTTAACAGATAGTGGGCTTGCTAAATTCTTAGAGGATTACGCCAAAGGAAACTAATCTGAATAACCATAAAGAATAGCGTTTTGACTCTGTCAAAACGCTATTTTCATTTTAAATACGTTACACTAGAATGGTATGACTAATTTACGTGTGAATTCTACTTTTAAATACCAGATACAAAGCAAAAAAAACCCAAACAGAAGTTTGGGTTTTTTGTATAAGTAAGAGATTGAATAATTTATTTTACTTTGTCAACGATAGCCTTAAAAGCTTCAGGATTGTTCATCGCTAAATCAGCTAAAACCTTACGGTTTAAGTCGATATTGTTAGCTTTGACTTTCCCGATAAACTGAGAGTAAGACATTCCGTGAGCACGCGCTCCAGCGTTGATACGTTGGATCCACAATGCGCGGAAGTTTCTCTTGTTGTTTTTACGGTCACGATATGCATATGACATCGCTTTTTCTACTGCATTCTTTGCTACTGTATAAACGTTTTTACGACGTCCAAAGTACCCTTTTGCTGCCTTCAAGATTTTTTTTCTTCTTTTTCTTGAGGCTACTGAATTT
>JBELHA010000042.1:13344-22173 GCA_042091695.1 Flavicella sp. | reverse complement strand
GCGCCACATAAATTTTTTCTCCCTCCTTTTCAAAGACAGTTGCAATAGGATAATCTGCAGTGACAGTAGCATCGATGGTCCCCAAGGCATTCATAGCGTGCAACCAGTGGTAGGTTTGTGCATCTGAAACCCCAAACTTTAGGATGCGATCTGGATTTGCATTGTAAATGTCTATTGCTTTCTCAGCATCCACTAAAGACAAGTATTTCAAAAAGGTATCGTGCCACAGATTGGGATTGGTATCCCCTGCACTCAAAATACCCGTATTGGATTCTATTTCATTCCATAATTTTTCCACATAAGGCTTGTCGTGGCCTAAATACAATGAACCACCGTGCATTGGGTACATTTCAATTCCATAAGATGCCGTAATATCAGAAGTCCAAAAAGTACCGTTGTCGTAAGAATTTCCCCATACCCTAGATACCAAACTGTATTGCTGATTGGGTTTGAAATTTCTCTCTTTGGTATCCAACCAATATTCCTCAATCGCTGTTTGTTCTGTAGTATAAAGGTAAATCCCTAAATCGCGTATTTCTGTATTTCCTGTGATAGTTCCCCAATGTATGAGGGAAGAATTGAATTGCATGCTTTCAGAAGTTGACTCTTGGTCGTTTCCTTGGGGGAAAGAGGCAAATCCATTGGCCCAGCAATGTCCTGCATAGGGACTAAAGTTTCGTAAAAAGGGAAAGGTCTCGTCCGCTCTATTATCAGAAGCTGCATCTCTTACTAATAGGTTGACCATTGGCCCCCATTTCTCGGCCCAACCAGGTTCATATTGTTCCATAAAAGCCGCTGCATGTATAAAATAGCCCCAGTGAAAATGGTGATCGTTGATATTGTCGTCTTGACCGTGTCCTGCAGGATAACCGATGAGGGTTGACCAATTGTTATTGTAATAAAACAAAAAAGCTTTTTCACCTGACTGATAGCTCAACCAATCTTCCAAGCGTTCTTTCACCGTTGCAATCATGGTATTTCTTCCATCCGTATTCCCCATTTGATCGGCAATACGTGCTGTTTGAATCAAACGATTCATCACTTGACCTTCGTTGTAAGAATCTGTCCAAGTGGCCAAACCGTCATTTTGAATCTGTGCTACTTTAGATTGTAAGGTTGCTGGACTAAAGCTATCGCTATAATTGGCTAAGTAAGGTAAAGTAGGTAGTATCCCTTTGAATGTATTACCTACTTGAAAGGTATTCCCTTTCAACATTTTCAATTCTCCACGAACTGACTCGTAACTCGTTTTTTGAGGTTTGGGAGAACTGTCAGTAAGGTGGTCCCATTGGTGCGGTAATAGCCCCTGTAACATGTCTGAGTGCGAACCCTCTTTTACCTCCGTTGTAATTTCAAAATCTGTAAGCACCACCCCTGTAGCAGTATCATAGTCCCAAGCTACTTTGGTATCTACTGGAAATACGTAGGCATATTGTTGGTATTCAGTGACGATTGTATTGGAAGGAGATACTCCTTGCGGCAACATCAGCATAGACCAATAGTTTTTACCATTCAAAGTAGATGTATAGGTCGTACCATTTTTAATCCATGTGCTTCCAACAGGAGCATAACAAACAAAGTCGGCTCCTGCGCTTGCATTTTCAATTGTCAAAATCTCAGCAGTGATCGTTACGGTTCCCGAATTTACTTTGAGTGATGCAACATCCTCTGAATTCTTATTAAAATATAAAAAAGGCATCCCGATACCAGAAGTTACTTGAAAGTTTTTGCTTCCACTCGACCAGTCCATCGTAACAGTCCAATCTGAATAGTTAGCAATCGTAGTTTTAGAAGCACTCAATCCAACAACTCCTACTTCTATAGGAGCTGAATCACCAATCACCCCCCACGGTATATAAGTCACTACCAAACCTTCGTTTTGAGTACGCATCGTCATGGGATAGTTGAAGAGGTTACCCGCATGGTCGTCCTGAATTAATTTGGACCACCAATCATTTGTAGGTACGGGATTTCCAAGAGCATTTTTTGAAAGTTGTGGACTGCCAGGGGGAAATTTATTTCTACCTGCGGAATCTGCACCAGGGTGTTGATTGGTATAACTTCCGCTTCCAACTGGCGTTGTTTGAGCAGTTAAAAAAATCGTTTGAAATAATAGAATCACAAAAAATAGACACCTGTATAGATGTCTATTCTTAGCTGAATTTGAAAAATTCATAAATAATAGTTTAAGTTTGGTTTTGGGTGTAGTCAACACCTTTATCCAAAGATACTTATCTATATTTCTAATATGTAAATATTGTACTATACCTAAACTGTACAGGTTTGAATTTGGGTATAATTTCAGTGAAATAAAACTATACAAAACCACAACAAGACCTCTTTTGTAAAATTAAGAGCCATCAATAAACACACAACAAAATGGCAATAAATAATCTTTACTTATCAAAAACAATTACATGACACAAATAGTGTTTGTAAAAAGTTTTTCTATATAATTCAGTTTTTTTTAGAATAACGCCTACTGCATCATGGTCCCTTCTTTTATAAAACGAAGTGCTGTGTTATTAAAAACAGACGGTTGCTCCACATTTACTACATGTCCACAGTTTTCAATGATATGTAAAAAAGACTGTCTGTGCTGGGCTGTGATATTTTTGATGGAGGTCAAAAACATATGGTCTTCAGCACCCATGATATACAAAGATGGAATAGCAATCTCCTTGTCCCTAAAAAAACGCAGTAAAGGGTTGATGTCTGCTGTCAGTTTGAACCAACGGATAAACTCCTTTTGACAAAGCTTCTTTGCCTCATTGACAAATAACACGCGTGAATTTTTATGATTTTTACGTGGCATGATGATAAAAGCAAACAATTGGTAGAGCCACATATAAGGCACTACAGACTTGCATAACATCCCCACTTTCATCAAAAATTGGGAACGGAAATCCAAACGCATAATCGCACCACCCAAAATCATACTCTCCACACGGTCAGGGTGTTTTTCTGCCAAATTACGAATCAAAATAGTCCCTAGAGAAATCCCCACAAAATGGGATTTTTCAATTTTGAGATGGTCGATGAGCTCGACAATATCTTGAGTTACTGCATCAAAAGTATACCTAGAATGAAAAGCCTCTTTTAAAGTAGGAGGATTGCTTCCATGTCCTCTCAAATCCAATACCAACACATTCACTTCCTTAGAAAAAGCGCGTAACTGCTTGAACCAAATGGTAGAACTCCCCCCCGCTCCATGAACAAAGGTGACCCATTTATCAGATGTTTTGTGTGTATAGGTATGGTGATGTAACAAGTTAGCGTTGTATAAATTAATAAAAAACAAATATAGGATAATTAACCTATAGATGGTATCTTTAAAAATGCGAATATTTCAATCTAATAAGAAGTAATAAAACTTAAACATCCCAAATCATGACTGGCTTTAAAACAAGGCATTTCAACCAAATTCTATTCATTAGTATTTCGCTACTGTTTGCATGTAGTACCCCCAAAACAACGAAAAAAGAAAAATATCAAACCTTATCTGGAAAAGCACCTCTAATCATCGCACACAGAGGCGCTTCAGGTTATTTGCCAGAACACACCTTGGCAGGCTATGAAAAAGCCATTGATATGGGCGCAGATTATATAGAACCGGATTTGGTCATGACCAAAGACAGTGTATTGGTCGTGCGCCACGAGCCCATGCTGTCAGGTACCACTAATGTCTCTGAAACCTTAAAATTTGCTAACAAGAAAACCACCAAAAATATCGACGGAAAACTTGTGAAAGATTGGTTTGTTTCGGACTTCACTTTTGCCGAAATCAAAGAACTCAAAGCCAAACAGGCCTTTGCTGAAAGAAATCAAGAATTCAACAACCGCTATTACATCCCAAGCTTTGATGAGGTTATAGCATTGGTAAAACGTAAGTCTTACGAAACAGGAAAAGATATTGGGATCTACCCAGAAACCAAGCATCCCTCTTTTCACAAAACCTATAACTTGCCTTTGACAGATGCGTTACTCACGACCTTAGATAGAGAGGGCTGGAATCACGACCAATCTAAAATTTACATTCAATCTTTTGAAGTTTCCAATTTACAGTACATCCGTTCAAAATCTAACGTTAAAACGGTGCAACTCATCAGTTGTTTTGATGTGGACCTCAAAGGAAATTTAATATTTGATGTACCCGAAGGAGATTTTATATCCCATGGAAAGCCCTACGACTGGCACCTTGAAGGAAAAACGGAAACCTATGCGTATTTTACTACAACCATGGGTATGGACTTTTTAAAAAGTTATGCTACAGGTATCGGTGTATGGAAACCTTTTATACTTCCTTTTAGAGCCGAAGATAAAAACAAAGACGGTAAGGCGGATGACCTCAATGGAGATGGAAAAATCGACAACCGAGATAAAATTGCACTGCCTCCTACCTCATTGATCAAGGATGCGCATGCTAAGAAGTTAGAAGTACATGCCTATACCTTCCGAAATGAAGGAAGAAGACTTTTAAAATCTTATAAAAATGATTCTAAATTGGAATACAAACGCTTTTATGTGTTGGGATTGGATGGTGTTTTTACTGATTTCACAGATACAGCTGTCGAGTCATTGAAGCCATAAAGACATATTTACAACAACACTAAAAACAACATAAAAGACTTTAAAACAATCAGATACACACTCCCTCAGCCATCTGAATCATTGTTGATTTTGGTGTTTTTGAAACCTTTTAAAAGTGCTGTAAATGACTTTTCAATTGCTGATGTATTTGTACACAATTTTGTAATTTAGCAACTTTAAAACACACAGCTTTTTTTAGATGGATATCAATTTCAATAAAAACGAAGATCACAACAAACTACTCGTATCAGAGTTAAAACACAAACTCCGAAAAGTCTATAAAGGGGGGGGCGAAAAGAGAATTGCCAAACTTCACGAGAAAGGAAAAATGACGGCGCGAGAGCGTATTAGTTATTTGCTAGACGACGATGATAAAGCGATTGAAATTGGTGCCTTTGTTGGAGAAGGTATGTACGAAGAACACGGAGGTTGCCCTTCAGGTGGTGTGGTTGTTAAAATTGGAACTATTCAAGGTACGCAGTGTATTGTGGTGGCCAATGATGCTACAGTAAAGGCTGGAGCTTGGTTTCCGATCACAGCTAAGAAAAATCTTCGTGCACAAGAGATAGCCATGGAAAATAAAATTCCTATCATTTATTTGGTGGATTCTGCAGGAGTTTATTTACCAATGCAAGACGAAATTTTTCCAGACAAAGAACATTTTGGACGTCTTTTCCGTAACAATGCCATCATGAGCAGCATGGGAATTACTCAGATTTCAGCTGTAATGGGAAGTTGTGTTGCAGGAGGTGCTTATTTACCTATCATGAGTGACGAAGCATTGATCGTAGATAAAACTGGAAGTATCTTTTTGGCTGGTAGTTACCTTGTAAAAGCAGCTATTGGAGAAAGTATTGACAATGAAACCTTGGGAGGTGCCACAACACACTGTGAGATTTCAGGAGTTACAGACTACAAATCAAAAGACGACAAAGATGCTTTAGACACCATCAAAAACATCGTCGATAAAATAGGTATTGCAGAAAAAGCTGGATACAACAGAAAAGAAGCGCAACTGCCAAGAGAAAATCAAGAAGACATCTATGGTATTTTACCAAAATTGAGAACGGATCAATACGATATGAATGAAATCATCAAGCGATTGGTGGACGATTCAGACTTTGAACCTTATAAAGAAAAGTACGGACAGAGCTTGATTTGTGGCTATGCACGTATTGACGGTTGGGCCGTTGGTATTGTTGCCAATCAACGAAAAGTAGTCAAAACCGCTACTAAAGAAATGCAATTTGGAGGTGTTATCTATTCTGATAGCGCTAACAAAGCAGCACGATTTATAGCAAACTGCAATCAAAAGAAAATTCCTTTGGTATTTTTACAGGATGTAACTGGTTTTATGGTCGGAAGTAAATCAGAACACGGAGGTATTATCAAAGACGGTGCTAAGATGGTCAATGCGGTGAGTAACTCCGTAGTGCCTAAATTTACCGTTGTGATTGGAAACTCTTATGGTGCTGGAAACTATGCCATGTGTGGAAAAGCCTATGATCCTCGTTTGATCTGTGCTTGGCCAAGTGCAAGACTGGCAGTAATGGGAGGAAAACAAGCTGCCAAAGTACTCTTACAAATAGAGACAGCGACCTTGAAAAAGAAAGGTGAAATTATAACGCCAGAACGCGAAAAAGAAATCCTAAAATCCATAGAAGCGCGCTACGACGCACAAACCTCTCCCTATTATGCAGCCTCACGCTTGTGGACAGATGGAGTTATCAACCCATTAGATACTAGAAAGTGGATCAGTACAGGAATTGATTTGGCAAATAATGCGCCCATTGAAAAACAATTTAACCTAGGTGTTATACAAACCTAATTCGATAAATAATATGTTTTTAAAACCTGCTTAAAAACATGAAAAATATCTTATTTATAAAGTCTCTAAATTGTTCAGATGTCGTACATTTGCAAAAAATTTGAGATTTTATGAGTAAAGCCATATATATAGCTACTACTGAGTCACATAGTGGAAAATCGTTGGTGTCTTTAGGTTTGTTGCGGATGATGTTGACAAAGTCTACAAAAGTTGGATATTTTAGACCCATAATTAACGATACCGTACAAGGTCATTTTGACAGCCATACGAAGACAGCGGTGAATTTTTTCGACCTAGACCTAAAACTTTCAGAATGCTATGCATACCAGCAATCAGAAGTTGTAGAGTTACTGAGTCAAGGAAAAATTGACGAGGTCATTCAAACGGTTATCGACAAGTATAAAAAATTAGAAAGTCGTTTTGATTACGTATTGGTTGAAGGTTCTGATTTTTCTGACAAAGAAACCATTCACGAATTGGACATGAACTTGTCTATCGCCAAAAACTTAGGAATCCCTTCTTTGTTGGTGAGTTCTGCAAAAAACAAAACCCAAGAGGAATTTGTAAACAATATGCAGATTACCTACAAAGCTTTTAAAAAGAAAGAGGTAGACATCATCGGTTTAGTAGCTAATAAAGTCAAACCTGAAAGTGCTGAAAGTATCCTAACCGCTCTTCAAGATGCGATCCCTTCAGACCTTCAGATTGATGTGATACCCGAAAATAAATACCTAGAAAACCCAACAGTAAAAGAGGTTGCAGAGGCTGTTGAAGGTACTATCATCTATGGGGAACAATTTATTGACAATACTATTGGTAGCTATAGTACAGGTGCCATGCAATTGCGTAATTACTTGACTCGCATCAAAGAAAACGCATTGGTAATTACCCCTGGAGACAGAGCAGATATTATCTTAGGTGCTTTGCAAGCCAACGCATCTTCTAACTATCCAAAAATTGCAGGAATTGTTTTGACTGGTGGATTGACACCTGAAGATTCTATCCTCAGCTTGATCGATGGTGTACAGTCATCCGTACCAATTATCTCTGTTAAGGGAGGTACTTTTGGAGTCAGTAATATCATTGGAAATGTAGAGTCTAAGATTTACTTTTCCAATACTAAAAAAATTCACTTGGCCTTAGACACCTTTGATTCTCATGTCAATGCGGAGGGCATTACCAATACCTTGACCTCTTATAACTCTGAAAAAATGACGCCCAACATGTTTCAGTACAGCATGTTGCAGCGCGCGAAGCAAGACAGAAAGCACATTGTTCTGCCTGAAGGATCAGACGAACGTATTATTCGCGCTGCCGCGAGATTGCAATTGTTAGATATTGTTGATTTGACCCTATTGGGAGACAAAGATGCCGTACAGCTGAAATGCAATCAGATGGGAATTCAAATCGATTTGGAAAAAATTAATATACTGAACCCAGAAGACTCTGTAAACAACGAAGCCTTTGAAAATACTTTGGTCGAATTGAGAAAGCACAAAGGAATGACGGCAGCTATCGCAAAAGATTTGGTCAAAGATGTTTCGTATTATGGAACTATGATGGTCTTAAAAGGAATGGCAGACGGAATGGTTTCAGGAGCGGTCAACACAACGCAGCACACGATAAAACCTGCACTTCAACTGATCAAAACCAAACCTGGAGTATCAGTAGTTTCATCAGTATTTTTTATGTGTTTGCCAGACAGGGTAGCTGTGATGGGTGACTGTGCAGTAAATCCGAATCCAAATGCAGCCCAATTGGCTGAAATTGCCATGAGTTCAGCAGCCTCCTCACAAGCCTTTGGAATCGATGCTCGAGTGGCTATGTTGTCTTACTCATCAGGTAGTTCTGGAAAAGGAGAAGAAGTAGAAAAAGTGCGACAAGCGACTGAAATAGTACTGGACAACAAACCTAATTTTGAAGTCGAAGGTCCTATACAATATGACGCAGCTGTTGACATGAACGTCGCAAAGACAAAAATGCCAAATTCTAAAGTAGCAGGACAGGCCTCTGTATTGATATTCCCGGACCTAAACACAGGAAACAATACCTACAAAGCCATACAAAGAGAAACCGGAGCTTTGGCTATTGGACCTATGTTACAAGGACTAAACAAACCGGTAAACGACCTGAGTAGAGGGTGTACCGTTGACGATATTTTCAACACCGTATTATTAACAGCAATTCAAGCAAACCATCAATAAAATGAATATATTAGTATTAAATGCAGGTTCTTCTTCTATCAAATACCAGTTGATAGACATGCCATCAGAAACAGTAAAGTGTGTCGGATTGGTTGAGCGTATTGGAATGGAAGACGCTATTTTCACCCATGAAAAAGAGGGGCAAAAATTCAAAGAAACGCTTCCCCTAAAAAACCATGCTGAAGGCCTTCAAAAAGTTGCAGAATA
>JBELHA010000042.1:0-13244 GCA_042091695.1 Flavicella sp. | reverse complement strand
CACCAAACAATGCCTCAAGAAGCCTATCAATACGCCATTCCAAAAACTTACTTAGAAGATTCTAATATCAGAGCCTATGGGTTTCACGGAACAAGTCATAAATACGTTTCGGAAAAAGCCATAGAATATTTGGGGGAAAAATCTAATAAAATCATCACAGTACATCTTGGAAACGGATGTAGTATTTCTGCTATTAAAGATGGTAAATGTATACAAAACTCCCTTGGACTAGGACCTTCTAACGGATTGGTTATGGGAACTCGTGCGGGTGACGTCGATCAATCGGTTGTGTTTTACTTACAAAACAAACTCGGAAAAACTGCAGATGAGGTAAATCATATCTTACAAAAGGAATCAGGAATGCTTGGTTTGACAGGTTATTCTGACTTGAGAGAAATCGAAGATAAGGCAGAACAAGGAGACAAAGATTGTATCAACGCTTTGGAATTGGCTAGCTATAGAATCAAAAAGTATATCGGCGCATATATCGCTGTTTTAAACGGTGTAGACGCTGTAATATTTACTGCTGGAATTGGAGAGAATTCAGATATCATTCGTGGATTGTCTTGTAAAGACATGGACGGTTTAGGGATTGCTTTAGACCTAGACAAAAACAAAGTGCGTTCTAAAGAATTGCGTGAAATTCAAAAAGTTGGAGCTGCTGTTAAAGTGTTGGTCATCCCTACCAATGAAGAAATAGAAATTGCAAAACAAACTTTTGAGCTTTTGAACTAAGCACAAAACAATCACATTCAAAACCACAGCAGTACACTCGGTGTATTTCTGTGGTTTTTTTGTTGGTGCTCCCTAGAGAGAGAGATAAATGAAGCCTAAAAAATTGTAAAATAGCACTGTAATAATTACATTTGCTCTTGAACTAACAAAGCATATAAAACAACACAGAAATGGGAAGAGCATTTGAGTTTAGAAAAGCGAGAAAAATGAAGAGATGGTCAGCGATGGCTAAGACTTTTACACGTATTGGTAAGGACATCGTGATGGCGGTGAAAGAAGGGGGACCAAGCCCTGATACCAATTCTCGTTTGAGAGCTGTAATTCAAAATGCCAAAGCGGCCAATATGCCGAAAGACAATGTGGAGCGAGCTATTAAAAAAGCAACCGACAAAGATACTGCGAATTACAAGGAAGTATTGTTTGAAGGATATGCACCGCATGGTATTGCCATTGTATGTGAAACGGCTACTGACAATAACAATAGAACAGTTGCCAATGTTCGTTCTTCTTTTAACAAGTGTGATGGTACTTTTGGAACTTCTGGGTCCGTAATCTTTATGTTTGACCATACCTGTAATTTTAGAGTAAAAACAGAGGATTTGAAAATGGATCTTGAAGATTTTGAATTGGAATTGATCGATTTTGAAGTAGAAGAAGTTTTTGAAGACGAAGATGGTATCTTGATCTATGCTCCTTTCGAACAGTTTGGTGCGATTCAAGGATATTTGGAAGAAAATAAACTAGAAATTCTCTCTTCTGGATTTGAAAGAATTCCAACTACGACAAAAAAATTAAACGAAGCACAACAAGCAGATGTTGAAAAATTATTGGAACGATTAGAAGAAGACGACGACGTACAAAATGTATACCACAGTATGGAATTGTAATACAACAAATAAAAGCAAAGGCCCTTACGATTCTCGTAAGGGCTTTTTTTATCCTCACCTCAACAAAGTAGAGCAATACTTAAGCTATACGCCTCACTATTAATGCAAAACAAAAGCACCTTTTGTGTAGGTGTCGTGAAATTCTACTCCGTATGCGGCACAAGTGGCAGCCCATTTTTGTCTGTAAAAATTTTTGTTAGAACCGTCTGCAATGATCTTTGTAGGACAGAGAAATTGCAGCAATCGTTCTAGATTTATTTTGGGTGAATTGCTAAGCAACACAATGGGATTTTTTAGATATGGAACTTCGAAAGTCCCTCTAGCATCTACATGCAAGACAATTGCGTCTCCTAAGGCAAACACCTGAGGAATCTGCTTTGTTATTCTAGGAATATCATGTCCTATATCCACACAATAATTTTTGAGGTTTTGCTGTGTCCTTTTCGACATTCCTCCCCATGCTTTGGTAGTTCCCTGTTTGGATTTTACGACTAGTGTTGCTTTGTATTGGTGAAATACCACCCATTTAGAAAGCTCAATTTTCTCTTTTTTTTCAAAAAAACAAGAACCTTGTAACAATAAAATACTGAAGCAGCATATGCGAAAGGTTTTTATATTTTTAAAGAATAAAAATGCTGTCAAAGCAGCTAAAAAAAGATAGCTAACAGCTGCGAGAAGCTTTGAAAAATGAACCGCTTCAAAGAACAGTATCTTATTTCCCCCAAAAAAATCAATAAATAGATGTAACTGACTTACCAAAAAGCGATAGCTTTCTATAATATGAGGTGTATTTATATTAAATACAGATACAAACAAGACTACAACTCCCCAAATAAAGAGCAATCCTACAAAAGGCATAACAACTACATTACTCAGTAAAAACACACCTGAAAATTGATGAAAATAATATAAAGACAATGGTAAAACGCCTAATTGAGCTGCTACAGAAACGGTAATCAACTTCCAAAAATATTGAATAAGCAGGTACTTAGGCTGCCAAAATCGCAACAGTATGGGTTGTACTATAGCTATTGAAAAAACAGCAGCATAGCTCATTTGAAACCCAACAGTAAAAAGACAGAATGGATCGATACACACCAGTAATAATGCAGAAGCTACCAATGCATTCAGCAATGGTATTTGACGCTTCCATAAGATGCCAATGGCCACAAAGATGTACATCGTTACTGCGCGCAGCACAGAAGCACTCAAACCGGTTAACAGTGCATAACATAACAAACTAAAGACTATTATTACAAACTCGAATGTTCTTGCATGTTTAAAAACAGAAAGTGGCCTACATAGAAAACGTAAGAGTAATAACAACATTCCAATATGCAAACCCGAAATAGCAAGGATGTGTATCAATCCTACCTTACTAAAGCCAGCCTTTACTTTTGGAGTAATATAAGATCGTTCTCCCAAGAGAAATGCAAGTGAAAAAGCAGCTGTATTAGGTGCGTTAATAGTGGCTTGCAAACGCAGTATCAAAAGCTGCTGTAGTCTATACAAGCGACTTTTAAGACTGTAAGGCTGTGTAGTAAGTAGCCTCCACTGCCCTACTTTTAAGTAGAGTGTCCTGTGAATATTTTGGGATTTAAGATAGCTTTTATAGTCAAATCCAAATGGGTTTTTAGAAAATGGTAGTGCCGTTAGTACTCCTTGACTAATAATCACATCTCCTGGAATCAAGGCTTCTAAAAGCAAGACATTTGTACTGTCTTTTTCAATGCGCACTTCGACCGTTTCAGGATAATAAGATTTTGATGAAGAAAGAGCTGTAGCGTGGTAAGTACTTGAGTAGCTATTCGTGTATATAGTCTCAAGAATTTGTAGCTTATAAGTTTTTGCTCCTTGCGTCTCTGCCCCCCTTGGAAGTAGGTAAACCTGCATTATACATAGGCCCCAACAAAAAGCAATAGCCCATAACAGCATTATCGATTGAAAAAAAAAACGATGCAGCAATAAGCTGGTTCCAAAAAGAAATAAAGACAGGTAAAAGGAAAAGTGTATCTCAGAACAATACACTACCGCAAGTCCAAAACTATAGCCTGCAAATAGATGTAAAGGAATGTAATACAGTTGCCTTTTCATAGCAACTACAAAATAATAAAAAAGAAAAGATCAAGGAGCTGAACAGCATGTTATAAGCGTGTCTCAACAATAATGCATTAGGCGTTTTCTTCAGTCAAATGAATTCCTTTCTCAGAAATCACGATCAATTTGGCTTTGTACAAACCTCCTATTGCACTTTTGAAAGATTTTTTGCTCATCTTTAGATAGTATTTTATATCCTCAGGACTACTTTTGTCATTCAATCCGAGAAAACCACCTTCCAAAGTTTTCAAACGTTCTAAAATATAAGATTCATTTTCTCCGATTTTATTTAAAAAACCAATAGGTTGCAAAGAGATGTCGAGTTTTCCGTCTTCACGAATAAACTTTACAAAACCTGTCAATTTTTGACCTTCTCTTACTTTTTGATAGACTTCATTTTTGTAGAGCATCCCTTCTTCTGTTTCGTTTACCAAAACACTGATCCCTACATGCGTAAACCTACCGATGATCAAATCGACTTTTTCTCCTATCTCAAAATCCATATACTTGTTATTTGAGGCAAAGATACAATCTTATTCAGATTATAAGCTTTTAAAATACTGTTTTAATAGGCCGTCATTAAGATCTGAAGGCGTATTGATTTCCAGTAGTTTTGGTTTTTCTCCGTTTTCGAAAAAATCAGGCAAACAATTGCGGAGTGATTTTTCATCTGACACAGTCGCATAGTCAAAACCATGCATCCTACAGAGGTGTGATGCATCCAATCCATGTGGCGTTTCAAAATAAGGCAAAGCACTACTTTCAGAAGGTCCTGGAATAAATTTAAAAATCCCTCCCCCATTGTTATTGACTAAAATAATTCTAAAATTTTTGGGAATATATGCATTCCAAAGCGCATTGTTATCGTAGAAAAAACTCACATCACCTGTAATAAAAACGGTTTGTTTTTCTGAAGTCATGGCAGCGACCATTGCCGCTCCAATAGCCGTTGAGGTACTTCCGTCAATACCACTGGTCCCACGATTGCAAAATATGTGATGTGTGGAATTTGCTTTAAAAAATTGTGCGTAACGGACAACAGAACTATTCCCCAATTGCAACAATAGATTGTCTGGTAATGATTGTAATAGGGTTTGATGAACTTTTAGGTCTGAAAAAGGCAGCCCATCTAGATATGCAGTGTGCTTTTGTATACGGTCTTCTTTAACAGCCAACCAATCCGATTGATACGTACTTTTGTATGGTTTTGTCAAAAAGAAAAACTGACTAAAAAAAAGTTGAGGTGACAACTCAAAATGCTGTGTCATGCACTGAAACGTATCCAAAGCTTTATTAGCATCCACGTGCCAATGCGCTTTGGGTTGGTAATTTCTCAGGTATTGTTTGATGCGTTTAGACACCACCAAACCTCCCAATGAGAGTACTATATCTGGATGTAGGGCCTCTTTGTCTTTTTCGTTAAAAGGAAACAATAATTGATCTATGGCATAAATTGCCTTGTCGTTGACAAAATTAGAAGTGTTTTCCACAAAAACCAATACCGAAGGATCTTTTAGAAGATGTTCCAACTGAGTTTTTAGCAAGTCAGAGGGAAAATGACAGCCTACCAATACTATTTTCTTGGCAGCAGTATTCCATTGCTCCGCAAAAGGTTCTAAAAAGGAAAGTTCCAAAGGAATTTCTGTATTGTAATCCGGAGCAGTTTTTAGAGATAGGTCTACCTCTAATTTTTTTATTTCTGAAGTCGTTTCGTAGAGTGGCTCATCAAAAGGAACATTGATATGTACTGGACCTCTTTTGTGTATGGCTGTTGATAATGCTTTTTGTAACAATGCTTGGTGCTCCGTTTTGTTACGCTCTTGTAAATTAACATCACAATGAGAATGATTTTGGAACACACCTGCTTGTCGGATGGTTTGTCCATCTCCAATATCTATCAAGTGTTCTGGTCTATCTGCAGAAACGATCACCAAAGGAATGTCACTGTAAAAAGCTTCGGCAATGGCAGGATAGTAATTCAACAAGGCAGAACCAGATGTGCAGACCAAGACTACAGGTTTTCGTGTTTGTTGGGCCATTCCTAAGCCTACAAAAGCAGCAGCACGCTCGTCGACAATACTGTAGGTTTTTATAGCTGGATGCCCCGTAAAACCAATAGTCAAAGGAGCATTTCTAGATCCAGGAGAAATGACTACATCTTCAATATCAAATGCAACACAGGTTGCAATGACCAATTGGGCTAGTGAATTTTGGGGATATATATGTGAACTATGCAATAGAAACGAATCTTTTAGAAGTTCAAAACACAGGTTTTGACGTATATTTTATTACTGCAAAAATACGAATAAATCACGACTCACGTTTCCTAAGAAAACACTAAAGTTTTGAAATAACTGTTTAAACGAACTAAAAAACAGCTTCCATGGTCTTGCACTTAGCAACCGTTTCTTCCCATTCGAGTTGGGGATTACTTTTTTGGGTAATTCCTCCTCCAACAAAGATACGTGCTTGGTCTTTTGCAGTAATTTGCATACAGCGAAGGTTTACATAAAAGGTGGTTTTTTCAGTAGGGTGCAGTCGTCCAAAATAGCCTGTGTAAAAAGAACGATTGAACTGCTCTTTTTGAAAAATAAAGGTTTTAGCTTTATCTGTTGGATAACCACACACTGCAGGTGTAGGGTGCACAGTATTCAAGAGACTTTTCAGATCCATGTCACTAGAAAGTTCCCCTTGAATATCTGTTCTAAGGTGCAGTAAAGTTCCAGCTTTGACCGTATAAGGTAACCCCGACTGTAACTGCTGCGTTTTATCTTTTAATTTTGACACTACATAGTCTGTAACCAATTGCTGTTCTTCTCGTTCTTTTGACCTCCAAGAAATCTCCATATCTCCATTGTACACCTGAGTACCAGCAAGTGACATGGTTTTAAATTGTTGTCCTTCCAAAGTGACTAGCATCTCTGGAGTCGCTCCCATCCAAAGTCCCACTTTGGGATGGTACCAAACATAGACCGTTGCAGCTGGATATTTCGCCAACATGCGATAGAAAGTCTGTAGCAAATCAAAACGTGGTATGGGGATGGTTTTAGATCGGGCAATTACCACTTTTGGCAATGCGTTTTCGATTAAAAATGTTTTGGCCTCATCTACCAAATTGATATGTGCTTCTTTGGAAGCTGTCGCTTCCCTAAAAGGTGTCGTTTGAGACGTAGTATCAATATTTTTTTGCGCTTCAAATATCGTTTGTACTTCTTGTGTATCAGGTATCAAAACACTGAAGTCATTGGAGTCACTAGAATCAAAGGGAGCAAAAACAAATCCTTTATTTTCAAAATTATCCACCAAATGTAGCCTATCATCCTCTTGAAAAAATGCGGTTAACTCTTTAACGTTCGGTTCACGGTAGGCAACAAAAGGGAGTTTTTGTTGGTGTGCAACTATTAGTTTGTCTAAAAAATTTGAAAATGGAATCAAAAGGTATTTGTTTAGATATTTATCCCTAGTTTTTCTTGGGTAAAATGATGTTTGTCAATTTGCAAAAAGAAATCAATTGGCCGTCCTCGTTGAAGGTTTCTATTTTCCACAAATGTGTTGTTTTTCCTTTATGAATCAAGCTTGCTTTCGCTGTAACCAAACCACTCGCTACACTTTTTAAATGATTGGCAGTAATCTCGATGCCTTTGATATCAAAAGATTTGGTATCTATCAACAGATGGGAAGCTGCGCTTCCGACACTCTCTGCCAATGCAACACTCGCTCCTCCATGAAGCAGTCCCATAGGTTGGTGAACTTTAGAGCCCACCTCCATGGTGGCTACCAAGTAGTCATCACCTACGTCTGTATAAGTAATTCCTAGTGTTTCCATCAGTGTATTTTTAGAAATACTATTGATAAATTCTAATAATTTTGATTTTTCCATACTCAATAATTGGTTTTGTAAAAATACGACTTCCACCGCACAACTTCACAAGTGGTGCTTCAATTTTTTTCGTTTTTTAGATCAATACTTCTACATAGATGTACAGATATTACAAAAAATCAGTTGTACTAAAATAAGGTTTAAAAAATGTTGGCTTCTTATGCTCGAAAGAGTAATTTTGTAATTCATTAAAAAATCAAGGGTATGATCTTTAAAATTAGAGTGGTCTTAGATGTCAAGCAAGATGTCATTCGAACCATAGCGATCGAAGGATCCAAAACATTGGAGGATTTACACAACACCATCGCACAAGTATTTGGTTTTAACGGCCAACAGATGGCATCGTTTTACAGAACAGATGACGATTGGAATCAAGGAGAAGAAATCCCTTTGATTTCAATGGATGAAAGCCCTAATGCTTTGTCAATGAGCACTACAACCATCGATCAAAACATCGAAGATATCGGAGAGAAATTGATTTATGTGTATGACTTCTTAAGCATGTGGACCTTTTTTGTAGAATTGATCGAAACTGATACCACTGTAGAAGGGGCACTACCTAAAATCATACTTTCTATTGGAGATGTACCCGAAGAAGCTCCCGAAAAAGAATTCAAAGCAGAGGCTAATAAAAATGAAGACGATCCTTATGGATTGGATGAATTTGGTAGTCCTGATGGCTTTGACAGTTTTGAAAATATCGATGACATCGATTTCGATAATTACTAAAATTTAAAACACTGACAGCTCTCAACTCTATCAAAGAACACGATTTTACTCAGGCAAGAAGCATTTTATATTTTAGGCATCTTCTTCGTCAGAGTGAATGACATACTGGTTGACGTTTTCATAGTTCTTAACAACAAAATCAAAAGCGGTTCTCAACAGTTCACCCATCTTATTACACTTTTTAAAACGCACGTCTTTAGTGTATTCAAAGAGTTCTTTTTTAAGGGACTCTACTTTTTCAGGAGTAGATATAGACTCCTCTGACATACAGTCTAAAAGCGCCATAACCCTTGGATTTGCTCGAATGATACGCTTAGAAATAGCAGATCTTTCTTCAATTTTATACTGGTTGATCGATGCTTCTTGTAAATTTTCCCCTACCATTTCTACATAGAGATTGTTTTCCTTTAAAAACTGGGGCATGTATACTTTAAAAGCCCCTTCATAAGATTGCTGGTCAAAATCAATGGCGCGTATTCTATATTGGACTTGATCAAAATCATGGGTGGGAACAATCACATAGTTGTAAGAACGCATGTCTCCAAGTAAGCGAATGATACAGCGTTCGTTGAATTTCACAAACTCTTTGGACAATTGCTTTTGGTCTTTGGAAGCAAATTTTTTGTAGCCTTGATTGATAAATACATCTCCTGGGATTCCCTGTATGTGCTCTTCTACCAAGGTGTCTTTATACACTAAAAAATTGATTCTATCTGGGGAGAGTAAATGCTCCAATTCCAAGCCAAATACACGAGATGCATCTGCTTTTTTGATATACATATACATGTAATTATCATTCAAAATATTTCGAATCTTTACACGAAAAGGTTTTGAGTTACCGAAGGTACAATAGTCAATCGCATCTACATTTAAAAAAGGAATAGACTCATCGCTACCATCTGCATGTAGAATGGTATAAATTTTCTTAAGAGAAAAATCAATATCATTTCTTTCATATTCCGCATAATACACACGTATCCAAAGCGTATCCTTTCCTGATTTATCGTATACCTCTACTGCTCCTGAATAGCGTAATAAATCATCATAAAACACAGGCATCATCACATTTCTGCTGTATTTTGTCAGGTAGCTTTCTAGCTTGCTACTGATTGGGAAACTAGGTTTTTTCTTAGATATCAACTTTTCATCCATACACAAATTTAACAAGTATTCCTTAAAAACACATTACAATACACTTTAAAATCAGCTCATTTTAAATTTTTGCTTTCTATCGAATAAAAAAAACACAGTTGTGTTTTTTTTGCTATCTTTAAGTAACCTCATTTTTCGACACGTAAAACTATCGGATAAACATACTACCCAATTTAACCAAAGCTACCCCTGAATAAAAATTATTCAGAATGCGTTTTAACTCAAAATACATATGTATTTGTTTTTTGTTGGGTGTATTGATACAAAGTGCAACACTACAAGCACAATTTAGCAAAACACACTATATACCACCTTTAACGAGTCACGCTAGCTCGAACGGTCTACCTATGGACCAATACCTGTATATCTCTACTCCAAGTACAACTCCTATTTCTTTTGAAATTCAAGAGATTGGTGGAGCGACATATGAATACACTGTAAGTAATTCTTCTCCTTATAAATATTACATCGGTTATGGAATCAACACACCTCTTTTTGTTAGCAATGAGACAACTAACAACACCTACAATAATAAAGGTTATATCATCGAAGCTAAAGATTTGATCAGTGTAACTGTTAAAATGAATGGTGGAGATGATGCTCAAGCCGGAGCTATGGTAAGTAAAGGTTTGGCAGGTTTGGGTAAAGAGTTTAGAGCCGGTGCCTTTGATAACCTTAGACAGCCACCATCTTCATTGAGTTTTATATCAATTATTGCTACAGAAAACAACACCACAGTTACGCTGAATAACCTTGGAGATGGTATTCAATATATCAATGATTTCAGCAATTCAGGAAGCGACCCCATTTCTATAAATCTAAACAACAGAGAAAGTTATGTTTTAGCGGTTACTATTAATAATAGTACACCTCAGAACAGAGATGCTTTGATAGGAACGCTTATAAAATCTAACAAGAATATTGTGGTTACCTGTGGTTCTGCCAATGGCTCTAATACGACTGAAGGTAATGGAAGAGATTATGGATTCGATC
This sequence comes from Flavicella sp., assembly GCA_042091695.1. GTDB lineage: Bacteria > Bacteroidota > Bacteroidia > Flavobacteriales > Flavobacteriaceae > Flavicella. The sequence continues at coordinate 2,771 of JBELHA010000042.1, read as the reverse complement.
AAATAGTTCCTATAGAAAGAATCGGAAGTGAGTATATATTCACAAGAGCCTATGGAACAGACGATATGGAAAATGCTATTATTGTAGCTCATGAAAACTTTACAAATATTTATGTAAATGGCAATGAGACCCCAGTAGCAAGTATCAATAGAGGTGAATATTTCATAGTTGAAGGTAATTACTATAGCAATTCCTCTGCGGGTGCAAACATGCATATAAAAACCTCTAGAGACGTGTATGCCTATCAATCCGTTGGAGGTCAGGTAAACTCCGCCAACCAAGGTTTGTTTTTTGTTCCACCTATAAATTGTGAGACTCCAGAAAAGGTCGATAATATTCCCTTTATTGATAAAATTGGAGACAAACCTTTCACAGGAGGTATGAGTATATTGACAGAAAAAAATGCAACGATTCAAATCAATGGCACTCCTATAATTAATTTAGCTTCTGATATAACGGTTATTGGTCCAAATACAGTCCTCGGAAATGAGGGTTTTGAAACTTATTTGGTAGAAGGTTTGCAAGAAAATATTTCTGTCATTTCAGACAGTCAAGTATATGTTGCTGCATTTGGAACAAATAACAATGCTGCTTTTGGAGGTTATTATTCAGGTTTCCCGTACAGACCTGAAATTTTTTTAGAAACTCCCATAACTATTTCCGATATCTGTATTCCGAATCTTACATTGAAAACAACAAGTATTACCCCATTTGAAAATTACCAATGGTATAAAAACGGAATTGCTATTCCTGGTGAAAACGAACCTATTTATACACCTTCTGAACCCGGAAACTACTATGTTGAAGGAAGTATTTCTTGTAGTGCTGCTTCAATACGTTCCGATGAAATTCCAGTAAGTAACTGTGCCCCTGATATTGATAATGATGGAATTCCTAATGCAATAGATATCGACAATGACAATGATGGTATTTCAAATTGTACCGAAGGAAGTAGTCCTTATGAATTTCCTTTACAAAATTCTAGTTCTGGTAATTTTCCTGATATAAATACTAGCTTCACTGGAACTATGACTACCGAAAACGACATCTATGCACCTTCTTTTATAGGCGACGATACTGGTCGTTTTGTAATGAGTGTTCCTAGTGGGGTAAAAAATAGTGTTAGTTATAAAGCCTCTTTTAGCAAGCCTCTTTCTGTAAGACTGAGTTATCCTAGTTCAAGTTTTTTAAATGATGCGGAACTCACTAATGACGAAAAATTTTCAATCATAGTTCCAATTGACAAAACAGCCACCATTTACAACCCAGATAACCAACTTCTTATAGACACAAATTATGATGGTATTTATGAGAGTGGCGTTGTCTTTTTTTCCTCATTTGATATTCGTTTCGTTTTAAACACATCAGTATTAAATTTTGGCGCAGGAACCTTTAGTATCAATGCAAATAACGTTGCTACCTTTGAAATTCGTTATCAAAACAATACCGACAGCAAAAATAACAGAGTGACACTTCAACTAAAAACAAGTTGTATTGGAGTAGATACTGATGGGGATTCGGTAATCAATGAATTAGATTTAGATTCCGATAACGACGGTATCCTTGACCTTACAGAAAATATTGGAAGTACTAACTACAGCATTAACACAACAGATAATAATCAAGATGGAATGTTCGATATGTTTAATCCATTAGGCACCCCTAAAGACAAGGATTTTGATACTGTATTCAATTATCTTGATCTCGACAGTGATAATGATGGGATTTACGATGTTGTTGAAAGTGGTTCTAATGGATTAGACGAGAATTTTGATGGTATTTTAGACGGTCTTCCCTTTGAATTTGGTGCTAATGGTTTATTAAATAGTTTAGAAACTAGTGTTGATAGTGGCATTCTAAATTATAGTTTGGCCGATAGTGATGTAGACGGAAATTACAATGCTATAGCGCTTGATAGCGATGCGGATTCATGTAATGATGTCATCGAAGCTGGGTTTACCGATTCGAATGGCAATGGGTTGCTAGGGGGATTCATTCTTCAAACGGACGAGAACGGTATTGTTACATCTGGAAGTAATGGTTATACTCCTCCTAATAATAATTACACTATAGGTGCACCAATCCAAATCATCGCTCAAGAACAGACTGTCGAAGTTTGCGAAGGCGAAACATTTAGTATCAATATTGAAACAAACTCCTCAGATATTGAATGGCAGTGGCTCGTAAGCATAGATGGTGTTTACTGGTTTGATACAGCAACTATCGAAGGATATTCAGGAACAGATACTAGTACGCTTAATTTTGACAATGTAACTGAAGACATGGATGCAAATATGTATATTGCTTTTCTGACAAGGCCTGGTAATAGCTGTTCTGTAATCAGTGAGACAATAGTACTAAAAGTGAACAAGAATAGCCCTGTTATAGTAACACCTGGGAGTATATGTCTTGGTGATACCTTAGACCTAAGGACACTTGCTAGTACCGAACCTAACACCTTGCTAAGATTTTTCCCTACACAAGAAGATGCTGAAAATGATGTAAACGAGATAGATTCGAATGTATCTCCAATTAATAATACTGACTTTTTTGTAAAAGGAACAACAAACACAAACTGTTCAGTTATTGAAAAAATTAGTGTTATGGTCAACACTACTCCAACAATCAGCACAAGTGATGCAAGTATTTGTGATGGTCAAAGTCTAAGTCTAGAAGATTATGTTACTGCCGATAGTACAACAACCTTGGTGTTTTACAACACCCTAACAGATGCTCAAAACCAAAACAATCCGATTGCAAACACAACTGTT
>JBELHA010000041.1:11573-23765 GCA_042091695.1 Flavicella sp. | reverse complement strand
GTTCTACCAATACGGTGTACATAGGTTTCTGGGACATTGGGTAGGTCAAAATTGACCACAGCATCTAGGTCTTTGATATCGATTCCACGTGCCGCTACATCGGTAGCAATTAGAATATTGACCTCCCCTTTTTTGAATTTATTCATAGCCATCTGACGCTCTGACTGCGGTTTGTCTCCATGAATACTATCTGCTTTATAGCCGTTTTTCAACAAGGTTTTTTCAAGTTTCGCTACACCAAACTTGGTACGTCTAAAAATGATGATATTTCCTTTGATGGTATTGCGTAATAAGTGCAAACACAATTCAATCTTTTTAGGTTTTGGGGTGTAAAACAACAACTGTCCTACATTTTTGGCTACCGAAGAAGTTGGAGATACTTCGATATGTTCAGGATTGTTAAGCAATTCTTCCGATAGCTGAACGACTTTGTGTGGCATGGTTGCAGAGAACAAAAGGCTTTGTTTGTCTTCTGGACACAAGCGAGCAATCTTTTGAACATCGTCGATAAAGCCCATGTCCAACATCAAATCTGCCTCGTCCAACACCAAGGTTTCCACCGAAGTAAGGTTGATTAAGTCTTGTTTGTGCAAATCCAACAAACGTCCAGGAGTCGCGATCAAAATATCCACCCCTTTTTTTAAGATATCCTTTTGAGGTTCTATGGAAGTTCCTCCAAAGATTACTGTAGCTCGTAAGTTGGTATGAGTCAAATAGGATTGAAAATTTTCTTCAATTTGAATGGCCAATTCACGTGTAGGACTTACCACCACCGCTCTGATTTTCTTTCCGGATTTTGCAGCGTCTTGTTTGGGATATAGTTGTTGTAATATCGGCAAAGCAAATGCTGCCGTTTTACCCGTACCCGTTTGCGCGGAGACAATGACATCTTTCCCATCTAAAATGGCCGGAATGGCACGTTGTTGCACCAAAGTAGGTGTTTCGTAGCCTTTTTCAACGATGGCTTTTAAAATGGGTTTGTTGATGTGTAAGTCTTTGAATTGCATCTTTGTTATATTTTGAATAATACTATTGGTTTTGTCCTGACAAAACTAGCTATTGGTACTACTTATTCGGCTTCGTAAGCCTTCATTTCTTCATCGTAAAACTGAGACGCTTCTTCGATGTATTCGGCTACTAAAATAGCCAGTTCTTCTTCATCACTTCCGATCAAATCGTCCATCATCTCCATTTCATCGTCTTTTAGGTTGATGATAAAACGTGGAAATTCAGTATGTATTACAAAGATATCCTCTTCGTTGGCTTTGGTATTGTCTCCTAATAAAAATTTTGGTAATTCCATAGTATCCTATTTGTGTTTTATGCGTGTTGTTCGTTAGATTCGTTTTCTTTTTCGGGTGAAAGAATTAAATTTTCTGATAATTTACGGAAGCGAAGGTACAACAAAATAGCAGAGGCAGTCAATCCTACCAACAATCCAATCCATACCCCCATTGAGCCCAGTTCCGTTTTCAAACCTAAATAATAGCAAATCGGAAACCCAATCACCCAATAGGATACAAAAGTAGCCCACATTGGGTAAATGACATCTTGCAATCCTCTCAACGCTCCTAGAAAAACCACTTGCATTCCGTCTGATATTTGAAACAATCCCGCAATTACAAGAAGTGATGACGCAATTTCTATCACCTCAATATCGTCAATATAGGCATAGGGCAATATATCTTTTAAGGCTATAAATCCAACAGCAAATACGACATCAATAATGAACATTAATATAAAAACCGAAACGGCTATTCGTTTGAGGTCGACATACTTTTTGAGTCCTTTTTGATTCCCGACGCGTACCGTAGCAGTAACTCCTAAGCCTATGGCAATCATAAAAGTCATGGTCGCCAAATTCAGACTGATCTGATTGGCAGCTTGCGCATTGGTTCCAATGACACCCGACAAGATAATCGCAGTTCCAAAGATTCCAATCTCAAACAACATCTGCATGGCACTTGGATAGCCCAAGTCAAACACCTTTTTAAGCACAGTTTTCTTTATTTGAGAAAATTTTATAGGAGCTATAAAACGAGCAAATACCTTTTTACTGTGTATCATATACATGATAAACGCCAACATAAACACTCTAGATATCAATGTACCCCATCCTGCGCCAATCAATTCTAAACGAGGAAAACCGAATTTACCATAGATCAAGACATAGTTCAATGCAATATTGATCAGGTTGGCATAGATAGCAGCACGCATGGCGTATTTGGTTTGCGACATACCGTCAGAAAACTGCTTGTAAGCTTGAAATACCAACAGCGGTATCATCGACACCGTGATAATGTCAAAGTAGGGCAATGCATAGGCTACAACCTCTTCTGGTTGACTCATATGTGACATCAAAGGTTTCATCAAAAACAATACGAGACACAGTACAACTCCCAATACGGTAGACATTAAAATTCCGTGTTGGAAATAACGTTGTCCATTTTCAATATTATTTTCACTGTCCGCTTCAGCGATTAGAGGCGTAATAGCAAGTGTAAAACCAATACCCGCACTGAAGGCGATAAAAGCCAAGCTGTTTGCCAAAGAAACAGCAGCCAAAGGAGCAGGTCCCAACTCACCTACCATAATATTGTCTGCAAAACCAACCAAAACATGCCCCAATTGCCCAAGCATTACAGGATAAGCCAATCGTAGGTTTTTTTTAAACTCAGAAGTATATTGAATTAGGTTCACAGTAGGTGTTTTGAATTGAATTACTAAATATTTAACAAAATTACTGTGATTTTTAGAGTATAAAAAAATAATACCCCCTTTATTTTATAAAAAAAGGAAAAAAACGCAATTTGTCAGGCTGCCGAAAGGCATACAGTATACCAAAAGAGCCTGCTTATTTTGTGAGTACCGTAAAAACAGATTGAAAGGGCTGCAAATTCAAAATCAAATTAGGAATCAATGCTGCTCCATACTCAAGATACAATTCAGAAAAATTGACATTTCGTTCCTGCAGACCTTTTCTTGGGAATAAAGCATCTTGCAACAATCGAATACGTTCTACATGGTCAGCATGCTTTTTCTTTTCCGCTTTTAAAAGTCTTTTTTCTAGCATCTCCAATCCTTTGCGTTGCTTTTTTTCTTGCGCAAACAGGGCACCTTCAAAGGAAATATCAGTCTTGGAAACTACAGGGTGTAAATCAGCGAACAGCTGGTCCAAAACTTGTCTTTGTTTCGAAAAATCCAAGGAGAGTGAAGATACTTCTTTTACTTTTTCAGTGATTAGGGTCTCTTGTTTTTTAAAGAGGTCTTGAAAAGAAAGCTGTAAATTCGATATTTTTTTTGCTTGTTTTTCAGTCGCTAAAAGCACCGAATTACGTAGTAGTAAGATTGGAAAAGGAACCTCACTTACTGTGAACATATTTTTAAGTTGTAGCCAATACGCTAGTTCACCTCCACCACCAACATAGGCTAAATTGGGCAATACAAGCTCTTGATACAAGGGGCGTAATATCACATTGGGACTGAAGCGTTCTGGATGTAATTCCAGTTCGTGTATAATTTCTTCTTTGGAGAAAGATAATTTCGTATTGTTGATTACAAAGCGATTTTCCTGGACCACAATTCGCTCTCTTAGCTTGTCTTTGATATAAAACAAGTTGATATCTCTAGGATTGACTTGTAGCTTATAGTGCTTAGAAAGAAAGCTATCGGCTTCCGAAATGGCTTTGTGAGCAAATTCAGTTGTCAATTCTCTTTTAGCTACCGGAGCAAAAGCTGTTTTTAGTAAAGTATCATCACCATCGAGGATTACCAAGCCATAGTCGGCAAATAGAGCGTTGACTAAGTAGCGAGTTGCTTCGGTAAGCGTAGCGTGTTCTAAATAGGCCTTTTTGAATAGTTTCTTTAGAGTGACTGCATTTTCACTGGTCCCTAATTCATTCGAAAAGGCTTCAAAAACCACATCTAAACCCTCAGTGGTGTGCCTCCCAACAGGTCCTGCTGCAGGAACCTCCCAAGATAGTTTTTTGCCATGCACAAAAAAGTGATTGATTTCCTCAAAATCATGGTCTTCTGTTGCCATCCAATACACAGGAACAAAATCAAGAGTTGGATGGGCTTCTTTTAACGCTTTACAGGTATTGATTGTAGTTACTATTTTGTACAAAAAATAGAGTGGTCCCGTAAAAATATTCAATTGGTGGCCGGTTACCACCGTAAAAGTTTTTTCGTTTGACAGAGCCTGTATATGAAGACGTGTCTTTTCGCTCATTGCAGTATCACAATACTGCGCTTCCAAAGAAGTGACCAATACATTGCGCTGATCCAGGGTGAAAGTGGCTGATTTCATCGCTATTTGCGATGCTATTTGTTCTAAAGACGCAGCATTACCATAGAGGTGAGAGACCTTGGGATCATTCGATATATAAGCGCTGATTAACTCAGAAAAATAGCCAGTTTCAACTATGGGAATGTCAGTCTTGTGCATGTACTTTTAATGGATTTAACAATCAGTCGTAAAAATAATGAAAACTGACAATTGTACTGTAAAAATAAACAAACTCCGTTAAAAAGTGTTTCTAAGGAACACTAAAGTAATTGTAAATATAATAGGGTTAGCTATGTTTATTTTGAGCCTTATTGAAAAACGAATCTACAAACTCAAACTTGTTGAATACCTGTAAGTCGTCTATGCTTTCTCCAACGCCGATGTATTTCACAGGAATTTTAAACTGGTCAGAAATGCCGATAACAACACCACCTTTAGCAGTTCCGTCTAATTTTGTGACAGCCAAAGCACTTACTTCAGTGGCAAGTGTAAATTGTTTTGCCTGCTCAAAAGCATTTTGTCCCGTAGAACCGTCCAATACAAGCAATACTTCATCAGGTGCATCTGCGACCACTTTCTGCATTACTTTTTTGATTTTAGACAATTCATTCATCAGGTTTATTTTGTTGTGCAAACGCCCTGCAGTATCGATGATCACCACATCAGCATCTTGTGCGACAGCAGAAGTCAATGTGTCAAATGCAACAGAAGCAGGGTCAGACCCCATCTCCTGATGTACAATAGGCACTCCGACACGATCTGCCCACACCTTTAATTGGTCTATAGCAGCTGCTCTAAATGTATCAGCGGCACCCAATACTACTTTGTATCCTTTTTTATGAAACTGAGAGGCCAATTTTCCGATAGTAGTCGTTTTACCAACTCCATTGACACCCACGACCATAATCACGTGTGGTTTTTTACCTGAAGGGAGCTCAAAATCAACAGCATCACCAAGGTTCGTTTCTGACAAAAGTCCAGCAATTTCTTCTCTTAGTACGGCGTTGAGTGCGTCCGTTCCAACGTATTTATCTTTGGCAACGCGACTTTCTATGCGATCAATAATCTTTAAAGTCGTTTCAACCCCTACATCAGAAGAAATCAAAACATCTTCTAAATCGTCTAAAACTTCTGCATCTACAGAGGATTTTCCAGCGACAGCAATGGTCAGTTTGTCAAAAAAGCTAGCTGTGGTCTTTTCAAGACCTTTGTCTAGACTTTCTTTCTTTTCTTTTGCAAAAATTTTTTTAAAAAAACTCATAATAAAGTAAAAATCTTAAAGGATATAACAAGTAAGAAGCTGTAAAAGTAAGAATTATATATGAATTATCTGAAATAAGTCATCAGTAATACAAGAAGTATTTAAAGAAATATCTTTAAAAAAAAAAGCTACTTTCAAAAAATGAAAGTAGCTTTATAATCTATGAAGTATGTCTTACTTTTTGTTTAAAAAGTCGTTTACTTTAGATGGGTCCATAATCGCTTCTACGAAAGTATAAGCTCCAGTTTTAGGAGATTTTACCATTCTGATAGCTTTTGACAATCTCTTTGATCCTGTCTGTAACGTTGCTACTGATTTCTTTGCCATGTCTTACCTTATTTAATTTCTTTGTGAACAGTCATTTTCTTCAAGATTGGGTTGAATTTTTTCAACTCCATTCTATCCGGTGTATTCTTTTTATTCTTTGTAGTAATGTATCTAGAAGTTCCTGGTTTTCCAGTTGCTTTGTGCTCTGTACATTCTAAAATAACTTGGATTCTATTTCCTTTTTTTGCCATCTCTATATATATTTAGTAGGTAAAAGTCTTACTTGATAAAACCTTTTTCTCTAGCTTCTTTTAATACAGCAGAGATACCATTTTTGTTGATATTTTTTAACGCAGAAGTAGAAACTTTAAGTTTGATCCACTTGTCTTCTTCTGGGATATAAAAACGCTTTGTAATTAAGTTAGCGTCAAATTTTCTTTTTGTTCTATTCAAAGCATGAGAAACATTGTTTCCAACCATTGCTTTTTTTCCTGTAAGTTCACAAACTCTAGACATCTTTATACTCTTTTATATTTTTATTTCTAAACGAAGTGCAAATTAACGATTATTTATAGATTCTACCAACTATTTTAGATAGTTTTTTAATATTTCTTTTCTCAACATCTCAAACGCCTTATTTACAGAACGTTCTATCACCTTTTCTCTGGGGGTCCCAAAGTTGAATTCTTTTGAAATGACACCTTTGGGTGTAGCAATAGCAATACATACAACTCCCAGTGACTTGTCAGTTGTGTCCGTTGTAGGTCCTGCATTACCCGTTGTGGCAATACTAAAATCTGACTGCATTTTTTCTTGAACACCCTTTGCCATTGCCTCAGCTACTGCACAACTTACTACGGTGTGTTGTGTCAATAGACTTTGAGGAACTCCTAACAGTTCTTTTTTAATGGTTTCCGTATAAGCTACAATACCTCCTTTGTAGTATTGGGAGGTTCCTGGAATTGCCACCAAAGCACTTGAGAGTCGTCCTCCTGTACAACTTTCAGCCAAAGATAAACTTGCACCGTATTTTTTAAGAAGGCTACCCACTTGTACTTCTACACTTTCAGTGTCTTCCATACCCACAATCAAGTCTCCAAGAATTACTTGCAAGCTGCCTACGGAAGTAGCGATCAATTCTTGCAATATATCTTTATCTTTCCCGATAGCTGTGATTCGCAAACGCAACTTACCTGGAGCAGGCAGATACGCAAATTTAAGTTCAGAAGGCAATGCTTCTTCCCAAGATTCAAGCATTTCTGCAACAGCGCTTTCCCCCTTCCCATAGGTTATCAAAGTTTTGTGTAAAATGTAAGGTAAATCAAACGTGTCTTTTAAGAGTGGTAATACACTTTTTGACATCAAACCTTTCATCTCGTAGGGAACGCCTGGCATTGAGAAAAACAAGGTGTCATTTTCTTTAAAAAACATACCCGGTGCTGTTCCCAATTCATTGTTCAAAACGGTGCAGCGACTCGGAACCATTCCTTGCAAACGATTCAATTCGGAAAAAGGAATACCCCTCGATGCAAACATATTTTGTACATGAGTAACTACTCCATCATTCAACACCAAATGGTCTTCAAAATAAGCCGCGAGTGTATGCTTGGTAATATCGTCTTTTGTAGGTCCAAGTCCACCTGTAATTAAGACGATGTCTACGCGCTGCTCAGCTTCTTTTAACGCTTTTACTATATGCTCCTTATCGTCCTGAATGGAAGTAACTTGGTACACAGACACCCCGATTTTATTCAACTCTTGTGCCATCCATTGAGAATTGGTATCCACTATTTGACCTATGAGTATCTCATCCCCTATTGTGATTATTTCTGCCTTCAATTGTATGTGTTTTTAAGCTCGCAAAGGTAAAGAAGATATCTGTCAATTGTATGCAATGCAACTAGAAATGTTTGCCATACACATATTGATCTTACATTGAAAATCTCTCAAATTGTTAAAAAAAAACTAATTATATGTTAAATACAGTACTTTGCTTTGCATAGTACTGTATTCATCCTATATTTGCTGTATAATTTTAAAAAAACCAAAAACTATGTTCTTACAAAAAACACTTTTAATCGCTTTATCAATTATTACATTCAACGCAGCAGCATTTGCTCAAGACAATGCTGAAAACAAACAACCAAGTGGTGAAAATGAATTCCAAATGGCACTGCTACACTTGAAGCCAAAAGCTTCCAAACAATTTAAACAGAAGGGGATTTTATTACTTGAAGAGGCTGGAGAAAAGGGCCATCTTAAAGCACAATTGATGCTCACAAGAGCTTACAAGAGAGGTTACCTAACGAAAAAGAACGATGAAAAAGCATTTAAATGGGCTAGTAAAGCAGCAGCACAGAACAATGCGGAAGCTAAAACATATCTTGCAGTAATGTATTTAGAAGGAAAAGGAACTAAAAAAGACACCGATAAAGGAATCAGTTTGCTATCAGACGCAAAAAACCAGGGATACGCAAAAGCAGTTGAAATATTTAATACACTGCAAGTTTAGAAGATTAACCACTGAAAAGCATAAAAAAACTCCTGTAACAGACAGGAGTTTTTTTTTATTTTATTTTTACATCAAAAGCGGCTTGCCCGTCGAGTGTACCTTTTAGTATGTCATTACTTGCTACGGCTCCTACACCTGCAGGTGTTCCAGTAAAAATAACATCCCCCTTTTTCAAAGTCATAAACTGAGATACATAGGCAATCAATGCATCCACAGACCACAACATATTTTCTGTGTTACCATCTTGCACCAAGAACTCATTTTTGTGCAATGTGAAGGGTAGTTTTTCTAAGCTTTCAAAATCCTCTTTGGGAAAAAATGTTCCAATTACAGCCGATCCATCAAAAGCTTTCGACTTTTCCCATGGCAATCCTTTTGCCTTACAGTCTGCTTGTAGGTCTCTTGCTGTAAAATCAATACCTAAGCCTATTTCATCGTAGTATTTATGTGCAAATTTTGCATCTATATACTTCCCTACTTTGTTGATCTTTACCAAGACCTCTACCTCATAATGCACCTCCTTTGAAAAAGGGGGGATAAAAAAAGGCATTTTCTTAGGTAAAATAGCAGAATCAGGTTTTAAGAAAAACACAGGTTCTTCTGGGCGTTCGTTTTGCAACTCTTCAATATGCTTTGCATAATTTCTTCCGATACAAATAATCTTCATTGGATTCTATTTAGAGTTAGAAATATTATTCGCAGGTTTCGGGAAAAACAATGGCTTTGTTACCATCTACAATGATCTGATTGTTCAAATGAAAACTAACTGCTTTGGCCAATACCATGGTCTCTATGTCAGCTCCAATAGCTTTCAAGGAGTTTGGCGTACTCTCGTGAGTCACTCGCTCAACACCTTGTTCAATAATAGGACCTTCGTCCAAATCTTCTGTCGCATAATGTGCTGTAGCACCTATCAACTTTACCCCTCTTTCGTAAGCGCGCTTGTAAGGGTTTGCCCCTTGAAAAGCAGGTAAAAAAGAATGGTGAATATTGATAATACGTTCGTTGTAATGCTGTATAAATTCTGAAGATAAAATCTGCATGTAACGCGCCATAACAATCAAATCGATATTGTGACTGTCAAACAATGTTATCAATTCTGATTCTTGTTGCTCTTTACCGCCTTCAGCCATTGGTTTGTAATAAAAGGGAATCCCAAACATCTCCGCGATCGGAGCTAGCTTTTCATGATTGGACACTACCATTTCTATCTTGCAGTGTAATTTCCCTTCTTTGTGGCGGTGTAGTAAATCGTACAAGTTGTGACTTGTATGAGACACTAATATGGCGACTTTTTGCTTTTTCCTTCCATAATCTACCTTCCATGAAATCTGAAATTGACCTGCCATTTTAGAGAAACTAGCCTCTAATTCTGATTTACTGAGTACTACAGAAGTATCTGACTCCAAACGAATTCTCATAAAGAAACGCTTTTCAATCACGTTGGTATATTGTTGAGAACTCAAAATATTAAATCCTTGACCGTAGAAAAACTGAGTCAATTTTGCAATAATCCCTTTTTGATCGGGACATTTTATTAGAAAAGTTACTATTTGTGGTTTCATTATTTTATCCTTGAAATTTAAACGATGTATTTTTTATCGAAATTAGGTTTTCTCTTTTCTAGAAAAGCATTTCTCCCCTCTTTTGCCTCATCAGTCATATATGCAAGGCGAGTCGCTTCTCCTGCAAAAACCTGCTGTCCAACCATACCATCATCGGTAAGGTTCATTGCAAATTTTAACATTTTTATTGAGGTTGGAGATTTCTCTAATATTTCTTGAGCCCATTCATAGGCAGTAGCTTCTAATTCGGCATGTGGAATAACAGCATTGACCATTCCCATTTCATAGGCTTCTTGAGCAGAATAATTCCTTCCCAAAAAGAAGATCTCTCTCGCTTTTTTCTGTCCGACCATTTTAGCCAAATAAGCAGAACCATAACCTCCGTCGAAACTAGTAACATCTGCATCTGTCTGTTTGAAAATAGCGTGTTCTTTACTGGCCAAGGTCAAATCACAAACGACATGCAAACTATGTCCTCCTCCAACAGCCCAACCAGGCACTACGGCAATAACCACTTTAGGCATGAAACGGATCAAGCGTTGGACTTCCAAAATATTCAATCGGTGCATGCCATCGTCTCCCACATAGCCTTGGTGGCCGCGCGCTTTTTGATCTCCTCCCGAACAAAAAGAATACACTCCGTCTTTTGAAGAAGGCCCTTCTGCCGATAACAAGACTACACCTATAGATGTATCTTCTTGCACATCGTAAAAAGCATCATATAGTTCTGAGGTTGTTCTCGGTCTAAAAGCATTGCGTACATCCGGTCTGTTAAACGCTATTCTAGCTACATTTCCAGATTTAGCATAGGTAATATCTGTATAGGCTTCCCCTAAGTGACTCGATGGTTTTACTGTCTTCCAATTGGCTTTTGTCATAATTTGAAATTTTGTGGGTGTAAATATATAAAATAGCTTGCAAGCACTCACTACAATTTTCAAAAACAACAGTCCATTAAGAGATTCTTTACATTTATTTTAAAATTATACGTTCAGCTCGAAAAAAAAATCTCAATTCTTTTTGTTTCTAAAAATTAGTGTAATTTCGGTCTAGAAATACCTATTGCTATGAAAAGATACTCTCTACTATTATTCTTAGTGCTTTTTTCTATTGTCGCAAAAGCACAAAAATATCAGACTAAAGAAATATTGTCTATATTTTTAGAAGAACTCAAAGAATTCAAAGTCTTTGTGCCAAAGAATTACAGCTTTTCAAAAAATGACTTTCCATTAACAATCGTTCTCGATGCTGATGAACTTTTTGAGTCTTATATTGCAACTGCCAAGTTGTATGCTAATAAAGGACAAGCTCCCTCACAAATTATTGTAGGAATCTCTCAAGACTTACCTTCTTTGAAAGAACGAGACTACGGATATGAGTTCACTAATAGTTACCCAACCGAAACCAGTCTCAATACCTTGGGCTTTATCAAACAGGAACTCATTCCTTTTATGGAAAAAAACTATCGTATTTCAACTTTTAAAACGATTGTAGGTTCAGGTATTACCGCAAATTTTAGTAATTATTTTTTACTGGACGAGACGCCTACATTTCAAAGCTATATCAATATCAACCCAAGCTATGCACCTGACCTATATAAATACATAAAACAATATGTAGCAGCGCTATCGGAAGATGAATTCTACTATTATATTGGACATGGTAATGACTTGACTGAGAACGAAAACAAACGCATCAACTCTATCGACAAAGAGCTTATAGGGATTGACTCTACTTATTTTAAGTACACCTATGAAAAATTCCCTAAAAGCAGAAGTTTTGTAACGATACCTCAAGGATTGGCTAGCGCTCAATCTTATGCTTTTGAGAACTTTTCTCCAATCTCCAAAGAAGAATTCACAAAAAAAATTGCTTTTCTTTCTCCCAAGGCTGCGATGGAATACCTGATCTATAAATATGAGAATATTGCCTATTTGTACGGGCAAGAAACCCCGATACGTATCGATGATTTTATCGCTATTGAAAGCATTATTATAGACAAAGAAGATGGGGATTTTCTAAAAGAATTTGGGGAACTCGCACTTGAAAAACACCCCGGTGATGCACTAGGAAACTACTATATAGGAAAGTTTTACGAGGACATGAAGGAACTCAAACTCGCTTTAAAAGAGTATAAAATTGGTTATTCTAAAATCCCAAGAGATGCAGAAAATTCGGAAGCATTCTATAAAAATATAGAACGTATTGTAGCTCTACAAGGAGAGGATGCTGAAGAAGACTATGAGGATGACATGGACTATGAAGATGACGAAGACATGGACTATGAAGATGACGAAGA
>JBELHA010000041.1:0-11473 GCA_042091695.1 Flavicella sp. | reverse complement strand
AAAAGGCTTTTTTTAAATGGAAGGTTTCACCTTATTTGCATTATAGCATAGCTGTATTTTGCGATTTTTGATAAACAATAGCTGCTGTTTTATCTGAAGCCCCTTCACCTCCCAATACATTTATTAGCTCTTGGTAATCATTGTCTAGTTGTTTCCTATGGGTTTTATCTAATATTTTATCCATTTCCAGAGCGAGATTCTCAGGAGTCAAATCGTCTTGGATCAATTCTTTCACAACTTCTCTTTCTAAAATTAAGTTCACTAAAGACACAAATTTTAAATCTACCAATCTTTTTCCAACTTGATAGGTCAACCAATTGGTTTTGTAACATACCACTTCAGGAACTTTGAACAATGCAGTTTCTAGAGTAGCTGTACCTGAAGTAACCAATGCTGCAGATGCATTGGCTAATAAATCATAGGTTTGATTGGATACAAACCCAACATTTTCTGCATTTATAAATTGCTGGTAAAAGGAAAAATCATGAGTCGGTGCTCCTGCAATCACAAACTGATGTGTAGGGTAGCGTGTTACCATAGATAGCATAACTCCAAGCATCTCAGTAATCTCTTGTTTTCTACTCCCTGGCAATAATGCTATAATTGGAGCCTTTGACAAGTTGTTTTTTGCTCTGAAATCTATTGAAGACAGGGTGTCTGTCTGATGTATTGCGTCTATTAAAGGATTTCCTACAAAGTTTACCGCATACTTATGCTTCTCTTCATAAAATGGTTTTTCAAAAGGAAAAATAACATACATATGGTCCACGAATCGTTTGATTTTGTGAATACGACTTTCTTTCCAAGCCCATATTTTAGGAGATATATAGTAGTGTACAGGGATGTTATTTGCTTTTGCAAACTCAGCAATACGCATATTAAAACCTGGGTAATCTACTAAAATCAAGGCGTCCGGTTTGAAGGCTAAAACATCCGATTTACAAAAGGATAGATTGCTAAATATTGTTCTGATATTTTTCAACACTTCAACCAATCCCATAAATGCCAAAGACTTGAAATGCTTTACCATAGTCCCCCCTTGCGCTTGCATCAAGTCGCCACCCCAAAAACGAAAAACAGCCTCTGAATCAATTTTTTTTAAAGACTTCATCAAATTTGAAGCGTGCAAATCACCAGATGCTTCTCCTGCAACAATATAGTATTTCATAATATTATTTTAAAAATTTTAGCACAAGAGTCGTAAATGCAATCACCATACATGCCAACAAAATACCTTTCGCGCGTTGCTCTTGATTTTTTTTTAAAAACACAAAAAACACAAATAAATTAGGGAGTGCGGCCAATGTTAGCATCTCTCCATACAAGCCCATTTTTGAAATCATTTCAAAAGCACGTTCATAGGACATATTGGATACCAATTCAATATACAATACTAAGCCAGAAACTGTTGCTATCACAGCAACTAGAAAACCTATTAAAACTTCTTTTATTTGCTTATTCATCTTTAAAATTCCATGTGTTTAATGTATTTATAAATTGGTGTGCTGTCAAATCAACCTGTACAGGAACTATGGATACAAAATTATCTTCCAATGCGGCTTCATCTGTATCATTTCCTTGGTCTAAATTTTCAAAAGCACCTGCAAGCCAATAATACTCTTTGCCCATTGGACTGACTCTTTTTTCAAATTGTTCATTCCAATTAGAACGTGCTTGACGGGCCACTTTTATACCTTGGTAAGGGGTGTCTGAACGTTTGGGGAAATTGACATTCAACACAACACCATCTGGCAAACCATTGCTCAACACATTGGTAGCAATCGTTTTCACATAGGGTGACAATGCACTAAAATCAGCATCCCAACTGTAATCCAACAAAGAAAATCCAATGGAAGGCACCCCTTTTACACCACCTTCAATTGCTGCACCCATCGTCCCTGAATACACTACATTAATAGCGGAATTAGAACCGTGATTGATACCTGAAACACACAAATCTGGTTTTCTTTTTAAAACTTCTTTGATCCCGATTTTTACACAATCAGCAGGAGTTCCAGAACAGGTGTACTCAAGTAAACCTGTATCAATGCTTTGTAGCTGCTTCAGATACAAAGGTGAGCCAATAGTAATCGCTTGACCTTTTGCACTTTGAGGCCCATCAGGAGCAACGACAACTACATCTCCAATAACTCTCATAATACGTATCAACTCGCGAATACCTGGTGCCGATATACCATCGTCATTGGTTACTAATATTAAAGGCTTTTTCTTCATTTTTTTCTATTTCAATAACAAAATTACTATATTTTTCGGACAAAAAACATCAATATTTAACATTTCATAAAGCTAAGATTCTTTGTGTTTTTCGTAATATTGCTACATGGATTTTTTTTATAATAAACTTTAAAAAAAATCTTACAATAAAACAAAATGCTTATATTGTAATAGAAGACATACACAATAAATACAACACTTCGATAAAGAAGTACAAATTACAAAAACATTGATTAAAAGAAACTCATACAAAGACCCTAAATTATATCTATTATTTCTTTTCATCATCGGATGTGTTTTTGGTTTTACCCAACTAGACGCAAAGGATCCTGATCCTAAAAAGGATAGAGTATTGATCGGTGTGCTTCGATACATCCTCAAAGAAGGACATTACGAACCTAAAAAACTAGACGACTCGTTTTCTAAAGCTGTTTACAAGGACTTTATCGACGAAATAGATCCTGTAAAGCGCTATTTCACACAAAAGGATATCGATGATTTTTCTAAATACAAGTTTCAAATTGACGACCAATTAAAACGTGAGGATTTGAGCTTTTACTCATTAGTAATTGAACGTTTTAACACACGTTTGTTGGAGTCCCAAGCTTTTTATTTAAAAATTTTAGAAAAACCTTTTAATTTTAATAGAAACGAAAACATCTATATAGACTACAAAGAACTTGCATTTGCAAAAAACAAAGTAGATTTATACGATTACTGGAGAAAACAAATGAAGTTTAGCACCTTAGGGAGGTTGCAAAACATGAAAGCTATTGAAAAAGATAAATTCAAAGAAGATAGTACCTACGTAAAGAAAAGCTTTGTTACTCTTGAAAAAGAAGCTCGTGCCAAGACTTTGGAAAACATGAATGACTTTTACGAGCGTATTCAAGAATTAGATCACACGGATTGGTTTGCTACTTTTGTGAATAGTGTTGTAGAAGAGTTTGATCCTCACACCACTTATTTTGCACCAAAAATAAAAGAACAATTCGACATTAACATTTCTGGAAAAATTGAAGGTATTGGAGCGCGTTTACAACAAAAAAACGACTATACTAAAATCGTTGAAGTGATTTCAGGAGGTCCTGCATGGAAACAAGGTGAACTAGAAGTTGGTGACATCATATTAAAGGTAGCTCAAAAAGACGAAGCTGCAGTGGATATTGTAGGGATGCGCCTTGACAATGCAATAAAATTGATCAAAGGAAAAAAAGGATCACAAGTAATTCTTACGGTTAAAAAAGTTGACAATTCACTACAACAAATAACAATTATCCGAGATGTTGTTGAACTAGAAGATACCTTTGTAAAATCAAGCATCGCACTTAAAGATGGTAAAAAGTATGGCGTGATCAATCTTCCTAAATTTTACATCGATTTTAACGATGCTAAATCAAGAGATTCCGCATCCGATATGGAACAAGAAATCGAGCGTCTAAAAAAAGAAAATATTGATGGTTTGTTGTTAGACCTCAGAAATAATGGAGGAGGCTCTTTGAGAACTGCCATCGAGATCGGTGGACTCTTTATCGAAAAAGGTCCTATTGTCCAAGTGAAATACCGAGATCAAAGTCCTGCCGTGAAAAACGATGTAGATTCCAAAGTACAATGGAAAGGACCTTTGGTAATATTAGTCAATGAACTTTCTGCTTCTGCCTCGGAAATTTTGGCAGCAGCAATGCAAGACTATAACAGAGCCGTTATCATTGGAAGTAACCATACCTATGGAAAAGGAACCGTACAAAATGTAATTCCTTTGAACAATTATTACAGGTATCCTAAAGATTTAGGCGCCGTAAAATTGACCATTCAAAAATTCTACCGAATTAATGGTGGTTCTACCCAATTGGAAGGGGTAAAACCAGACATCGCAATGCCTGGTAAATACAGTTATGTAGATATTGGAGAAAGAGAACAAAACAATCCGCTAAAATGGGACAAAATTGCCAAAGCAGAATACGCGCCAATAAAAAGCTATAAAAATTTCGAAAAAGTCATCGAAAACAGTAAAAATCGTATTGCGAATAACAAGGAATTTATGTTGATTGATTCATATGCAAAATGGCTAAAAGAAGAACAAGACAATGCTACTTTCTCATTGAATTACGTGAAAAACTCAAAAGAAAACAAAGCCCACGACGAAAAAATTAAGTTATTTAAAAATGTATTTAAATACAATTCATCCAATGAATTTGTATCGTCTAAAAAGGAGCAACAACTCATTCAAAAGGACAGTATTCTAGGAACCAAAAGAAAAGCTTGGCACAAAAACCTTAAAAAAGACATTTATATTGAGGAAGCATTGAATGTATTGAGCGAATTACAACTAAAAAACAATACACTAATCGCAAAAAAATAAGGAATAGTTAATGGAACACACATCCTCTTCCTTGACAAAAATAGCAGTCCAACAGTTTGCAAAAAACAAACTTGGACTGTTTTCTTTTTACTATATCATCGCATGTGCATTTATCGCTGTTTTCTGTTACTGCTTGGCTCCGGACAACTCGAATAACGCAAATCAGATGCACCTTGAAATACACTCTAAGTCTCCTGGTTTTTCAACATTACTTCTTGAAATTCCTTCAAATAGCTCAACTAGTATCTGGGATTTTATATTTAATGGAAACCCAACTCCTCCTGAAGAAATACCAATCAAATCCTATCGTATTGATGAAAATCACTTATTTGTAACAAAGACTGGTAATGCTATAGAGGAAACAAAATTTTTATTGGAACTTTTCCAAGGTAATCCAACTAAATATATCCATAAAAAAACTTATTATTTTGGTACGGACCGCTATGGAAGAGATTTGTTTAGTAGGATTCTTATAGGAACACGTATCTCTTTTTTCATTGGTTTTATCGCTGTGTTCATATCTTTACTGCTTGGAATCTCATTAGGAGCTATCGGGGGGTATTTCGGAGGTAAAACTGATAAGATAATTTTGTTTTTTATCAATGTAACATGGTCTATCCCTACCCTACTACTCGTAATTGCAATAACACTTTCTCTAGGAAAAGGGATCTGGCAAGTATTTATCGCCGTAGGTCTTACCATGTGGGTAGAAGTTGCAAGAGTCATTAGAGGGCAGATCATAAGCGTCAAAGAGATGCAATATGTGGAGGCTGCAAGAGCACTAGGCTATAGCAACTTAAAAATAATAGGAAAACACATACTTCCCAATATCATCGCTCCGATTATTGTAATTTCTGCAGGAAATTTTGCTGCTGCAATTTTGATAGAAAGTGGCTTGAGCTTTTTAGGCATAGGTGCACAACCTCCAATTCCTTCTTGGGGAGGGATTATCAAAGACCACTACAACTATATCATTCTTGGAAAACCCTATTTAGCGCTACTCCCTGGTGCCGCAATTATGAGTTTGGTCATGGCATTTATGCTAGTTGGAAACACATTAAGAGATGCTTTAGACGTTAAGAGTAACCCTTAAACAACTGTATACAAGCTAATTACACTGCCACCCCAAACTTATTAACATTTTTACTTTATAACTTACACTCATTACTAGGTGTGTATACATAAAACATTGGTATATTTAGAGGAATCAAAACATACACATATGACGAAAAATAAAAATTCAAAAATATTTGTATTAGACACCTCCGTACTTTTATTTGATCACAATGCCATCAATAGTTTTGAAGACAATGATGTAGTGATACCAATCACAGTATTAGAGGAGCTTGACAATTTTAAAATAGGTAATGAAACGAAAAATTTCGAAGCGAGAGCTGTAATCCGTTACCTAGATAAGATGTCAGAAAAAGATGGACTGAATACTTGGATTTCTCTAGGAGGAAAAAAAGGGAAATTGAAAGTTGTCATGAATGGGAACAGCCTAAAAATTGATGCCGAGACCATTTACGAAAAAGGGAAAAACGACCACAAAATTATCAATGTTGCGTTGTACACTCAACTAGAATATAAAAACAGCGAAGTAGTACTCGTTACCAAAGACATCAACCTTAGAATCAAAGCCAAGGCTATTGGGTTGAAAGCAGACGATTACTTGACGGGAAAGGTAACCAATATCAAAAAGATATCTGAAGGGATTATCGATTTGAACAATATTGACCCTACAATTGTTAAAAACATCTACAATCATTCCTCTGTTCCTGAAAATGGTATTCTCAAAAAGCTAAAACAAGCAAATGGCTATTACATACTCAACAAAACCTCGGACGCATTGCTCGCCAAATACGACGAGCAATCGGACTGTATAGAGCGCGTAGAAAAACAATATGCCTATGGGATCAAACCTAGGAATGCAGAACAAACCTTTGCAGTGGATGCCCTTTTAAATACCAACATTAAGTTGGTCGCGCTTCAAGGAGTCGCTGGAACCGGAAAAACATTATTGGCATTGGCAGCTGCATTGGAACAAAAAAACTTATTTGATCAAATTATTTTATCGAGACCTATCGTTCCACTAAGCAATAGAGACATCGGTTTTTTACCAGGGGGTGCCGATGAAAAGATATCGCCATACATGCAACCCTTATGGGATAACTTAAAATTTATAAAATCTCAATTTAGAGAAAACGAAAGAAAACGCAAAAGTTTAGAAGACATGGAAGCTAATGGCTTCCTATCGCTAACAGCTCTTGCATTTATACGCGGGAGAAGTTTGACCAATGCAATGTTTATCATTGATGAAGCACAAAACCTAACACCTCACGAAATTAAAACCATCATCACAAGAGCTGGTGAAGGCACAAAAATCGTGTTTACCGGAGATATTCATCAAATAGATACTCCTTATATGGACGAACAAAGTAATGGCCTTAGTTACCTTATTGACAAGCTCAAAGGACAACAACTGTTTGCACATGTAAAGCTCGAAAAAGGAGAACGTTCTGCCTTGGCTAATCTGGCAAATAAGCTCTTGTAAAACGGCTCGAATTGTTGTCAACAATTCCTCTAGGAATGTTTAAAACATTTCTTTGTTACGAGATAGATTTATAATATATTTGTAAGTGATTGCCATTGCTTTGAGTAAAAAACAAATGGCAAACAGCCTATCAAATAACACAAACGAAAGAAACAAAACATATATGAAATTTATCGCATCTAGCTCACAACTATTAAGACAACTTCAACTACTTGGTGGAGTTATTAATAGTAGTAATACGCTTCCAATATTAGACAACTTTTTGTTTGAATTGAACAACAACGAACTAAAAATTTCTGCCTCAGACCTTGAAACCACTATTTCTTCAAGTATCGATGTAGAATCTGAATCAACGGGAAGTATTGCTATCTCTGCACGTTTGTTGTTAGATACGTTAAAAACATTTCCGAATCAACCACTTACCTTCAAAACAAAAGACAGCAACACTGTTGAAATTAATTCAGAGCAAGGAAAGTACGACATGGCGTATTTTAGTGGCGAAGAGTTTCCAAAAACAATTAGTTTAGAAGACCCTAGTGCTACTGTCATTCCAGGAAATATTCTTGGAAATGCTATTTCTAAAACTATTTTTGCTACGGGTAACGATGATTTGAGACCTGTCATGAGTGGTGTGTTTTTTCAATTCAGCACCGACAATTTAACTTTTGTAGCTACAGACGCACACAAATTAGTGAAATATACTCGTACAGACATCGCTGCTAGTGAAAATGCTGAGTTTATAATGCCTAAAAAACCTTTGAATTTATTGAAAGGAATTTTAGCAGGAAACCAAACAGAGGTAACAATTGAATACAATGCTACAAACGCCAAGTTTATGTTTGATAATGTGGTATTAACCTGTCGTTTGATCGATGGAAAATATCCAAATTACGACGCTGTTATTCCTAAGGAAAACCCTAACAAACTTTCTGTTGAAAGAGCGTCATTTTTAAATTCTACCAAACGTGTTTCTATATTCTCTAGCAAGACAACACATCAGATACGCTTAAAGATGGCGGGTACAGAACTTAATATTTCTGCCGAAGATATTGACTATGCAAACAAAGCTGACGAACGTTTGAATTGTGATTATCAAGGAGATGACATGCAAATTGGATTCAACTCTAGGTTTTTAACAGAAATGTTGAGCAACTTAAATTCTGAAGAAGTATTGATTGAAATGTCACTACCGAACAGAGCTGGTATCTTAACTCCTATTGACGGTAATGAAGAAGGAGAAGAAATTACGATGTTAGTTATGCCGGTAATGCTGAATAGCTAATAAACAAAATCCATACATTAAAGAAAGGCCTGTACATATATTGTACAGGCCTCTTTTGTTGACCTATACAATGCACTATTTAGGACATTAGTTTATCTAAAAAATAATTTAACATAAATTCCACCTCATTCACCATACCTTTTTCTGTGGATATATCTGTAAGTCTTGGCAAATGTTCAGCAAAACAAATATGATTGTTAGACATCTCAAACAAATTAGGAGCCAATACGTAAGGGTACTTAAAATCAGGATTTACAGCAGAAATTACTCCAGAAACGAGTTCCACTAAATTCTTGTAGGAAGTAAAAAATCTCTTTGAATTTTCTAAGTCCACCTCCATAATATGGTAAGCCTTATTTCCTTCAGAAATTACAATATTGTGCAATTTACTTTCATTGACATTCGCCACTGCGGCATCCTCTTTAGCAGCAACAACTATTGTGCGAACAATTACTTTTAATTTATCTCTAGCCGAAGTATTATTAGTAGTATGAATGTTTATCAAAAAATAACACGCTCCCAATACCTGTTCATTAAAAAAATAAAAGCATGTGCGTATTTTCAAAATAACGATAGATAGAGACTTCTGGAATGTATGGTTAACGCCAATTTTTAAAGGTAAAATACTCAAACCCGAATTCATCTATCATTTCGATGCTGTATTCCACGATTTTTCTTCCCAATTTTGAGTCTTGCGGTTCTTTTAAAAACAATCCTTGGTTCAATGCTGTTTTAATTCCTACATTCACGAGAACTGATTGAATTTGTGTGTTTTAACAAAGAAAAACACGTACTTAGATATACTATCATATATACTAAAATTAACAATCTTTTATAATAGTATTACAATCTAAGTTAAAAGTATTGTTATATTTGTTAATAACCAATTCCACAAAATTGCAATGATCGACTCAAACTTTTTTTCTAAATTAAAAAATGATATCCCTGCAAGTATCGTAGTCTTTTTTGTTGCACTACCTCTCTGTTTAGGAATTGCACTTGCGAGTGGTGCTCCTCTATTTTCTGGGCTTATCGCAGGAATAATCGGAGGAATCGTTGTAGGAGCACTTAGTGGTTCCAAAATTGGAGTAAGTGGCCCCGCTGCTGGTTTGGCTGCAATTGTATTGACAGCAATTGGTACATTAGGTAGTTATGAAAACTTTCTTGTAGCTGTTGTATTAGGAGGTGTGATTCAAATACTTTTTGGAGTACTAAAAGCAGGAATTATTGGATATTACTTCCCTTCATCAGTAATTAAAGGAATGTTGACAGGGATTGGGGTTATTATCATTCTAAAACAAATTCCACATTTTATTGGATACGATTCAGATCCAACTGGAGACTTGACTTTTTTTCAAGTAGATAGCTCTAGCAATATTACTGAAATCTTTAATTCGCTGAATTTTTTACAACCAGGATCAGCTTTGATTGGTCTTATAGCACTTGTTATTCTGATTTTTTGGGACAAAGTACTTTCTAAAAAAGGGAAAATTTTTCAAGTAATACAAGGACCATTGGTAGTCGTTGCATTGGGAATACTCTTCCAATCAGTGACTCAAAATCACAGCTTTTTACAGATTGCACAGTCACACCTGGTAAGTGTACCTATCCCAAATGATATTTCGTCATTTTTAAATCAATTCAGTTTTCCAAATTTTGATGCTATTACAAATACAGAAGTTTGGGTAGTAGCCTTTAGTATTGCACTTGTTGCTAGTTTGGAAACCCTACTATGCGTTGAAGCTACAGACAAAATTGACCCGAATAAAAATGTAACACCTACCAACAGAGAGTTGTTGGCACAAGGAACAGGAAATATCATCTCAGGATTGATTGGTGGATTGCCAATCACGCAAGTTATTGTTAGAAGCTCTGCTAACATTCAATCTGGAGGACGGACAAAAATTTCTACTATTATTCACGGTTTTTTATTGCTTATTTCTGTAATTATTATACCGACCCTATTAAATAAAATCCCTTTGTCTGTGTTGGCAGCCGTTTTACTAGTCGTAGGATACAAACTTGCAAAACCAAGTCTCTTTATCAAAATGTATAAAATAGGATGGAAACAATCTATCCCTTTTACAGTAACTGTTTTAGGCATTGTTTTTATTGATTTATTATACGGAATCGGACTTGGGTTGTCTGTAGGTGTTGTAGTTATACTTATCAAAAGCTATCAAAACTCTTTCTTTTTACACAAAGAGGGAGGCGATGTTGACGATGGGAAAATAAAAATAACCTTGGCCGAAGAGGTAACTTTTTTTAACAAAGGTGCGATTTTAAAAGAACTCGATAGCTTGCCAACAAATTCCTTTTTAGAATTAGACGTTCGAAAAACGCGCTTCTTAGACTATGACATCATCGAAATATTAGAAGATTTTGCTTTCAAAGCCAAAGAAAGAGAAATCACCATAAAATTAGTCTCAGAACGCGGAATAGTCGTAAACCCTGATAGCTACATAGAATTTTTTAAATTAAGACCCTCAAAACCTATTTAAACGTACATCTTATGAAAGCACATACCAAAGAAACACAGTCAAAAATATCGTCAAACGATGCACTCAACCTATTGAAAGAAGGAAATGCTCGCTTTGTTGAAAACAACAAACTTGATAGAAACCTTATAGAACAAGTTAACGATACGAGTAAAGGTCAATTTCCATTCGCAACTGTATTGAGTTGTATTGACTCTAGGGTATCTTCTGAATTGATTTTTGACCAAGGAGTAGGTGATATATTCAGTGTTCGTATTGCTGGTAATTTTGTCAATGAAGACATCCTAGGGAGTATGGAATTTGCTTGTAAACTAGCTGGAACAAAACTTATAGTAGTATTAGGACATACTAGTTGTGGTGCTGTTAAAGGTGCATGCGACAATGCAGAACTTGGAAATTTAACTCACTTATTAGAAAAAATAAAACCAGCAGTTGCTGCTGTAAATGAACCTATAGATACAAGTCTAAGAAACTCTTCAAATACTGAATTTGTAAATAATGTAGCACAAATGAACGTCTCATTGACCATCGATAGAATTAGA
>JBELHA010000040.1:7046-27222 GCA_042091695.1 Flavicella sp. | reverse complement strand
TGTTCTGCCAAGAAAGCAATTGGGTTGCATTCGTACAGCAAACGTAATTTTCCTTGTGGTGCTTTCGAACTGGTCGGATAAATATAAATTCCCCCTTTGATCATATTCCTATGAAAGTCAGAAACCAAAGAACCTATATAACGAGATGTATACGGACGATCCTCTTCTTCCGCTTGGCAATACTTTAAATAGTCTTTTACGCCTTGAGGAAAATGAGCATAATACCCTTCATTAATAGAATATATTTTACCTGTTTCAGGGAAAGTCATATTTGGATGTGATAAATAAAAGGTACCCAAAGCAGGGTTCAAGGTAAATCCATTTACTCCATGACCTGTGCTATATACCAGCATGGTTGACGTTCCATATACGATATATCCTGCTGCCACTTGTTCATTTCCTTTTTGTAGAAAATCTTCCTTTTGAACAGGTGTTCCTTCTGGAGTAATTCTTCTGTAGATAGAAAAAATAGTTCCTACGGATACATTTACATCGATATTAGAAGATCCGTCCAAAGGATCAATCAACAATACATATTTGTTAGAGTTACAATTTTCTTTTCCTTGAATGATGACATAATCATCTTCCTCCTCACTGGCAATTCCACAAACTATTTCTCTATTGATCAAAGCAGATTTAAACACCTCATTGGCATAAACATCTAATTTTTGTTGATCTTCTCCTTGAATATTGGTGTCTCCAGCTGCACCTAAAATATCAACAAGACCCGCCTTATTTACTTCATGGTTTACCATTTTGGCAGCCAATCTAATGGAATTAATCAAGCGAGATAATTCTCCTGATGAATACTTAAAATGTTTTTGGTTGTTTATAATAAACTCCCCTAGTGTGATGTGTTTTCTTTCCATTACGCTTTTTTTATAAACTATTTAATGTTGGTAAGTCAAAATTACACTTTTATTGGACCCTAAAAATATCAAACCACATTATTTGTAACACATTTTTTACAAATACTATAAAATTACGGAGGTTTGATTAACATATGTTGGTAAAATACGTGCTTTTTAGATCCTATAAAAGACGGTAAGCTTTCTCAGTACTTAACAAGCAGGTAAAAAAAATAAAAAAAGGTAGGGTATTCTTTAACATACTTGTTTTTAATACAAACACATTCTATAAATATAAAACAAGTATCAAGTTTAAGACTTCAGTAGTACTGGGGGGAATTACTGAAGGCTTGCTTGATTACAAAATACCACTTGGATAAAGCTCTCTAATGACTGGGGGGACATTTAGGAGCTTGTTTAAGTGGTTGCTTTATAGAGAGAAAGAAACTTCAGTAGTACTGGGGGAACTACTGAAGGCTTTCTCTTTGCTATACGTTGCATGAAGGTCTCTTGCTAACTGGGGGGATAGTTTTGAGATCTTGATCAATGTTACTACTCAAAAGAGGAGAGGCCCCGGTGTTTCTGGAAAGAACAACTGCGGTCTCTCTATATTTTTTAAAATAGAAATATAATCTGATTTTCATCTTCCTTTTTGGTGTATTTTATACACTATAAATTGGGAATTTTGCTGTGACAAGAATCCGACTATAAAATATTTATAGTCGGATTTATTTTATGTAAATGTTATAAATGATTTATTTGAAATACCAGAAACAATACTATTTAAAAGGATTTGTAGGCTTGCTGTTATAATTTGTGCAATGTGATAGAGTTTATATCTTAAATATTGGTGATATTGCAATGGCAATTTTTATAGGAATTACATTATGAAATTAAAAATATCAATCATAGCTTGTATTTGTATTACAAGTATGGCAGTAGGACAAAAAAAATACAAATCAGACTGGAAGAGTTTGTCTAAACACAATGAGTCTCCAAGTTGGTTTCAGGATGCAAAATTTGGTATTTATTTTCACTGGGGACCTTATTCAGTTCCAGCTTTTGGAAATGAACACTACCCAAGAACAATGTACGGACACATCAGTGGAAAAAAACCAGTACAAAAAAGAAAAAGAGAAGAAGGTGTTGGTGTTGGATTTCAAACCTATAGAGAACATGAATTTCACAAAGAAAATTTTGGGGAACCTAAAGATTTCGAATACCATGATTTGATTCCTCAATTTACAGGTACCAACTACAATGCAGAACAATGGGCTGATTTATTTTTATTAGCAGGAGCAAAATTTGCCGGTCCTGTAGCCATGCACCACGATGGATATGCTATGTGGAATTCAAAAATAGCCCCCTTAAATGCAGCACAAACAGGTCCTAAAACAGATATTGTAGGAACCTTGACAAAGGCATTGCGCAAGCGTGATTTAAAAGTAGTAACGACTTTTCACCATGCTAAAGTGGGTAGGTATGCTCCTGATTCAAAACAACACAGATGGCACTATTATGGTAGAGAAAAATACCTAGAAAGAAATGCCCCTGAAAGAATAGGGAAAGATAGTGATGCACTCAGAACTCTATATGGAACCATGCCTTGGGAAGAGTTTTGTACCAACTGGAATGGCCTGTTAAAAGAAGTAATTGACAACTACCAACCCGATATCATATGGTTTGATTCTTGGTTAGATCGATTGCCACAACAAAACAGAAAAGACTTTGCTGCCTATTATTTAAACGAGGCTAAAAAGTGGAATAAAGAAGTTGTGATTACATATAAGCAAAATGACATGCCACAAAATGTTGGGGTATTAGACTTCGAAAAAGGACGTATGGACGAACTAACTGACTATACTTGGTTGACGGATGGAACGATCAGTGACGGTTCTTGGTCTACCACAGGAAGCTGGTCTTACACAGAAGAATTAGATATCAAAGACTCTAAGACACTATTGCATATTCTGATTGATATCGTTTCTAAAAATGGAAACTTTTTATTGAATATTTCACCAACTGCAGATGGTATCATTCCGGCTGCACAACAAAAAAGTTTGTTAGAAATGGGTACATGGTTGCGTGCCAATGGAGAGGCTATCTACGGAACAAGAGGATTTGTAACTTACGGTGAAGGTCCTAAACGATTGAAAGGAAGTGGCCATTTTGTTGCCATGACAAAACCGTATGACAAAGAAAATATACGTTATACTACCCATGAAAACAATGTCTATGCAATACAAATGGGATGGCCTGGAAGTCAAAAGAAAGTTCTTTTAACTGCTTTTGCTGCGGAAAAAATTGGAAAAACTGAAATTACGAATGTGTCAGTAGTAGATTCTTCAGAAAAAATAGCTTGGAAATTGACAGAAACTGGTTTGCAAATTATAAGCCCTTTCAAAGCTTCTAACAAAAAAGCTATTTGTTATAAAATTGAAACAAAAGAGGGTTGGAAAACAATGAAATCAGAAGCTAAAATAATCAAAAGAGCACCTTTTGCTATTGATGGATAAACGTTGACTATATGAAAAACTACAAAATTTATAAAATAACAAGCTTTCTAATTGTATTTCTAAATTTTGTAGGAATCCAAGCACAAAAAAAGACTACTGCTGTATTTCCAGCAGTAGTTCCTTTAGAAAAACCTGACATACCTCTCAGTGCTGCCATGCACCGATTGTACGACCAATGGAATCCTCACGAGGACAGAGGTAATGAACTCTATAGTAATTTCAAATATTCGAGACTCTCAGGGTTTGAATATGCAAAAAGTACGTCACGTAGAGACCCTTCCAAAATCATCAAAAAAAATGGTACTTATTATGTCTGGTATACCAAAAGAAATACGGTAGAACATCCTGTAGGACCCAAAAAAGCAACGGATAACATCCCATCTTATGACTGGGATCTTTGCGAAATTTGGTATGCTACGAGTAAGAACGGCTTTGATTGGGAAGAACAAGGAGTCGCCATCAAACGTCCTGAATACCCAAACTATGGCCATAGATCTGTTGCTACTCCTGATATTCTAATTTGGAAAGAAAAATACTATCTATACTACCAAGGTTTTAACGAAATCCCTGGAAAAAATCGTGCAGACAGAGCAGCAGTAACTGTTGCTGAGGCTCCTTCACCAAATGGACCATGGAAAGCAGTAGGAAAAGTTGTCGTAGATTTTGGGAAACCCGGTGATTGGGATAGCAATGCCATTCACGATCCCTATCCTTTGATTTACAAAGGAAAAATATACCTGTATTACAAAGGTTCCCCAGGAAAAGGAGGAAGGGAAGGCACCTTGATACGTGCGCAAGGAGTTGCCATAGCAGACAATCCTTACGGACCTTACGAAAAATCTCACTTCAACCCTGTGATCAATTCAGGTCACGAAACGGCTCTTTTTCCTTTTAAAGAAGGGATTGCTGCCATCGTAAGTTTGGACGGACCCGAAAAAAACACGGTACAATATGCCTCTGATGGTATCAATTTTAATTACAAAAGTATGCTACAAGTACCTCCAATAGCTCCTGGACCTTTTGTTGCTGATGCTTTTGCTAACAATGGAGATGGTAGAGGAATCACCTGGGGTTTGATGCATATGGACGCCTATACAGAAGCAGGTATAAAATACACAAAATTGGCACGTTTTGACTGTGATTTGAGTTTGGATGTTGCCATCCCTAAATTCAAAAAAAACAACCTTAGGCTCAATGAAGATACCTACTTCCAAAAGAGTACGGCCTTGCCTCAAGGAATGAAAAAAACAATTCTAAAAAGGGTTGAGAAAAATACAATCCCCTAAATTTCTAAACATCAAACAATGCGTAAATTTTATAAATTTTTCTTAATCTGCGTTTTAATTTCTTTACACCATGCTACCTCAGCGAAAGACATTTACGTTCGCCCTGGAAATACGAAAGCCATCAAAACTGCCAAACCTGGAGACATAGTATGGTTTGAAGGGGGAAAATATACCAAAACAATACACCTAGAAAATATAAGAGGTACCTCTGAAAATCCAATTATTTTGAGAGCTGTTCCCGGAGCAAAAGTAGTGTTTGATGGTATGGATGCTTTGAAGGGGGATTGGAAGCTCGTCACCCCAAAATCAAAAGCAGGAAAATTGATTCAAAAAGCACAGTGGAAGCTATTGGAAGGGAAAATATACAGTTTGAAATTAAAAAATCCTATCTACGATTTGGTATACCAAGATAGACTGATGAGTATGGCGCGTTGGCCTAGTGCACGTTGGGACGACCCTTGGAGATTGGACCGCTACCATATCTTAAGAAGAGCTTCTGAAAAAAGCGAAAAAGGAAAACTACATGACGGTTTACCAACTGAAAATACTTTGGAGGAATCTAAAAAATGGTTGCACTACGACCGTAGTGGACTCCAATTTCGAGAAAAATTAGTCGGCGATACCAATCTCTCTTTTAAAAATGCTGTGGTCGTTATGAGTCACACTTGGGGGAGTTGGGCGAGTAAGATCACTGCTCATAAAATAGGGTCCCATGTATTGGAATACGACACGAGTTTTAAGGGAAGTGGGAGCATACAAAAAGAAGCCACAGGATTCTTAAATAAAAGAATTGGATGGGACCGTGGCAAAGGAAAATTTAAAAAAAGTTCTCATGGTGGAATTCACTTTTTTATAATGGGCATGCCCGCTCTAGATGTACCTGAAGAGTGGTGGTACGACCAAAAGACTAAAACCCTATATTTTATTAGTCCGGACGGAAAAAAACCAAGCAAAGGAACTGTATTTGGAAAACGACGTGATTTTGCAATAACAGCTACTAATTGTAGTCATTTATACCTTCAAGGTATCGCATTTAGAGGTACGGCAGCTCAGTTAACAGGATGTAAATTCAGTAAAATAGAAGATTGTAATTTTAAATTTGCTGCCTCCAATAAATTTTCGGTTGGCAATTATGACATTCCTCAAACAACAACCATTATTAACAAAACACCTCCTAAGAAGAAATATATATCTTCACACAATGCCTTGATCAATTGTCAATTTACTTACCAAGACGGAAATGCATTTTTAGGAAGAAGCTCTGGTTTAATTGTAGACAATGTTCGTATCTATAAAACACAACAAACGACACTGGGATTGGATTCTCGTTCGATGAGTGTATCGAGACCTGCGTTAATTCGAAGAGTTACCATAGACGATGTTGGCGCTTCTGTCGGCATACGAGGTGGAGGAATTCCTTCTGTATATGAACTCAATAATATCATGCATTTTGGTGGTTTGCAATACGATGGTGCTTCGCTTCAAATGGGGGGAAGAGAAAAATATATTTACCGTTACAACTGGTCACATGACCACCCAAAACGATCCTATCGATTTGATGCAGGGAGTTTTCCTAATTTTGCCAATGCTTTTGGTGAAATGAGTTACAATGTCGCTTGGAATACCCCTGGAGGTTTTTCTGTAAAGGGAGACGATCACTTGTTACACAATAACTTGTTATTGGGTCAAGGAGGTTTCGAACTATTCAATATGAAGCGTTGGGCAAGTAAAAATGAACGTACTGTTGTCGCCAACAATATTGTTCCTAAAATGTCCGCAGGATCCGACGATTGGAAGCAACCCGTAAAGCGAAAAAATAAAAACACAGGAAAACTAGATACAGATAGTTCCTACTGGTTGAAAGAAACAGTAGTATCAAAAGAACACCCTCGATTTGTTGGGAGCCAAATGAAAGCCTTCGACGATGGGAACAAACGTACTAGAAAAGCTGCGCCACTTTTGGCAGTCTTAAAAAACAATTATTACCAAACAGCTAAAAATGTATTAAGAGATCCCGAAAATCTTGATTTTCGTCCCAAAAAAGAAGCTATAATTATCGATGCTGGACACGTCTTAAATCAAAATGAAGTGCCTTGGAAAAATCGAGAATTTACAGGGAAAGATGCTATTGTTGGAAAAAAAATAGACATAGGACCCTATGAATACGGAGCTCAGCATTATTGGATCCCAGGGTTTAAATTCAAACATGCATCCACACCTATTCCTAAAAACGGAACAACAACGGCTAAAAAAGATTGTGATTTGATGTGGTTGGGAGCTTATCGCACCGAAGAACATCATATTTATGTTGGTAATACAGAGGAAAGTGTGAACAATGCCACTCAAGCTACAGAAGTATTTAAAGGGAATAAAAATATTTATTCGTTTGATAAAGAACTATCTTCGGGCAAAAAAATATACTGGAGAGTGGATGCACTTCAAGGAAAAAAAATTGTGAAGGGAAAAATATGGTCCTTTACAGTTGAATAAAATAAATAAAAATGAAAAAGAGAATACTGCTGCTTTTGCTACTTTGTTTGCAAGTTCAGTTAATCAAAGCCCAAACAAACAACAAACCAAACGTTATTGTTGTATTGACTGACGATCAGGGCTATGGAGACCTAAGCTGTCATGGTAATCCTTTGCTCAAAACTCCTGCTATCGACAAGTTGTACAATGAGTCTGTAAGCCTATCAAACTTTCACGTAGATCCCACCTGTGCCCCCACAAGAGCTGCATTGATGACCGGAAAGTATTCTGCAAAAGTTGGTGCCTGGATGACCTTTATGGGAAGACACCATATGAGTGCCAAACACAA
The DNA here is from genome assembly GCA_042091695.1 of Flavicella sp. Taxonomy (GTDB): domain Bacteria; phylum Bacteroidota; class Bacteroidia; order Flavobacteriales; family Flavobacteriaceae; genus Flavicella. Next base: position 19,754 of record JBELHA010000040.1, on the reverse strand, counting down.
AACTATGGCGGATATATTTTCAGAGAATGGCTATGAAACTGCGATGTTTGGAAAATGGCATTTAGGAGACAATTATCCCTTTAGACCCCAAGACAGAGGTTTTAAAGAATCTTTTATCCACAAAGGGGGGGTAATTGGAGAAACTCCAGACTATTGGGGAAACAACTATTACGACGATACGTATTTTAGAAATGATATTCCAGAAAAAGCAAAAGGGTATTGTACTGATGTATGGTTTGAAAACACTAAAAAATTTATTGGTGAAACATCAGCAAATGGAAAACCCTTTTTTGTGTATTTGCCCCTAAATGCACCACACGGTCCCTACCATGTGCCTGAAAAGTATAGCAAACCATATAAGAATAATAAAAATATCCCTGAAAATATGGCCAATTTTTATGGGATGATTGCCTCTGTAGATGAGAATATTGCAAGTTTAAGATCTTATCTTAAAGACAACAACCTTTCTGAAAATACTATTTTTATCTATATGAGTGACAATGGTACTTCAGGAGGAATCAGACAAAAGGTCATTCAAAAAGGAAATCATTATACCCTAAAAAATCAGTACGGTTATAATGCAGGAATGCGAGGTAAAAAAGGGATGGCTTATGAGGGAGGACATAGAACCATAAGTATGTTGCATTGGCCAGCAGGAAAATTGGCTGCCAAAAAAGAGGTCAATAACCTAACAGCACATATAGATCTATTGCCAACATTAATGGATTTAGCTGAGCTAAAAGGAAAAAGGGACTTTGATGGGAAAAGCATTAAAAAGCTCTTATATAGCAAAAAGACAAAACACATACTCAATCGAAGTTTGGTAGTACACGACCAAACCGTTTTTGGAAAAGAACTCACAACAGATTTACCAGAAAAATACAAGGAATTTGCTGTGATGTATGGCAAATGGCGTTTGGTAGGAAAGGAACTCTACAACCTTGACAAAGATCCAAGTCAAACGCATAATGTAGCCATAAACTTTCCATTTGTTACCCATCAAATGCAACGTATTTACGAAAATTGGTGGAAGGATATCTCTAAAGACTTTAAAACCTACAACCGAACCATTATTGGAAGTGAGGCGCAAAAAGAAGTAAAATTAGACGCACAATTTTGGCACGGAAACAAAGCTGCTTACAACCAACAACATGTTCGTTCTGCTTTAAAAGCAAACGGTTTCTGGGATTTACAAGTGGCCCATAAAGGGAACTATCAAATCGTTTTAAGAAGATGGCCTAAAGAAGTTGATAAAAGCATTGATAGTCAAGTAGAAGCATCTCAAATGATTGCTGGCAAACACGATTTACATTTCCGATTGAACCAATTAGAAAGTAAAAGAATCATTCCTGTAAAAGCCAAAATAAAAATAGGTAAGTTTGAAAAAGAAGTTCCGGTTCAAAAAGGACAAAAAGAAGTTACTTTTAATATAAAACTCAAAAAAGGGCCTGTAAATTTAAAGACTTGGCTCACTGACAGTGATGGAAATGAGTGGGGTGCTTTCTATATATATATAACTAAAAACAAATACTAAATGAAAATCAGATTCTTAGGATATCTATCCCTTGTACTACTAGTACTAACCTCAAATGTGAATGCTCAAAAGAAGCAACCCAATGTTATTGTAATTATTACAGATGATCAAGGACGCGGTGATTTGGGTTGTTATGGAAACAAAATTATCAAAACTCCAACCATTGATCAATTGTATACAGACGGTGTACGTTTGAATAATTTTCACGTATCTACCACCTGTGCACCCACTAGAGCAGCGTTGATGACAGGAAGAGAAACTAACAAACTCAACAGTTTTCATACGATCTCAGGTAGGTCTTTGGTCTTTGAAGATGAAGTCATGTTGCCGCAAGTACTCGCACAAAACGGTTACAGTACTGCTATGTTCGGTAAGTGGCATTTAGGAGACAATTATCCATTTAGACCCGAAGATAGAGGCTTTCAAACCGTAGTAAGACACGGAGGTGGAGGTATTACCCAAGGACCTGATTTCTGGGGAAATGACTATTTTGACGATACGTACTGGGTACGTAAAAAAGGGGAAAAAACTACTCAAACAAAAGCATATAAAGGATATTGTACAGATGTATTCTTTGAGGAAGCTAAAACATTTATCGAAGAAAATAAAGACCAACCTTTCTTCGCGTACATCTCACCTAATGCTCCTCATGGACCATTGAATGTGCCACAGGCTTATTATGATATCTACAAGGATGAAAAACACTTAAGAGAAAATCAAAAGCGTTTTTACGGTATGGTCACAAATATTGATGACAATATCAAAGCGCTTCAAAAATTATTAAAAAAATACAAAATTGCAGACAATACGCTACTTGTTTTTATGACAGATAATGGTACTGGAGCAGGAAGAATATCAAAACAAAAAGGCATCACCTTTGGTCATGATGGAGGATTGAGAGGTTTTAAAGCAAGTCAATACGAAGGAGGACACCGTGTTCCATTTATCCTACATTGGCCTGATGGAAATTTAACAGGAGGGAAAGATGTAGATAATTTGTTGGCTCATTTTGATGTACTACCAACCTTTGTTGATTTATTGGGACTTACTGATGTGCACACAAAACCATTGGATGGTAAAAGTTTTGCACCTTTGTTAAAAGATCCAAATAGTGATTGGGAAAACCGTATTATATGTGTAGACACACAGCGTTTACAAAATTTGGTAAAAGGAAGGAAATATTCCGTAATGGATGCTGACTGGCGTTTGGTAGACGGAAAAGAACTATACAATATCAACGAAGATTTAGCTCAAAAAAACAATGTAATCAACGCACATCCAGAAGTTGCAAAACGCTTGGCTTTGGGCTATGATACATGGTGGGAATCTTTAGATGCACCCAAATTAAACAGTACCTATGCTTATATAAAAGTAGGAACTCCTTTTGAAAACCCATCGCGTATCAGCGCACACGATATGTTGACAGGTAGGTTGAACAAAGCATGGCACCAATATGGAGCCGCCACAGCATCTGTCGCGAACGGTCGTTGGAAAATTGAGTTTGCCACTGCTGGTAATTACAAAATAAGTCTGCGTAGATTTCCACACGAAAGTGGATTGCCAATCAACAGTGCTTTTCCTAAAAAAGAAAAAAAGTTTGAGATAGAGATGGATATGCCTGCTTCTAAAAAAGTAAATTTCGATCGTGGATTCTTGTATGTAGCAGATGTAAAAGCGGAAAAGAAATTAGAAAAAGGTGCAGAAGAAATCAGTTTTACCCAATACCTTCCCAAAGGAAAATTTGATTTAGAAGCAAGTTTCTTTGATACAGAAGATCGTATTTACCCTGTGTATTATCTGTATATTGAAAAATTATAAACACTGTTTATAACTCTTTAATTTTTAAAACAACTAAGGAAAGCGTCGTGATTTACTCACGACGCTTTTTTATTTTGTAGAGACAATTAAACTTTTTTGTAAATTATAGGTCTTATAAAAAAACAAGTATTCATGGACGCTAGAGAACTTCAACATTTGTATGCACGTGCAGGATTTGGTTGTACTACTGTACAAACAGAAAAACTAGTCCTTAAAAACAGACAGAAAGTAGTAGATATACTTTTCGAGGACGCACAAAACTTCAAAAAATTACAAATTGATTTATCTGCCTACGATATCTTACGTTATAGTAATTACAAAAAATTAAAAAAAGAACTCGGTCAAAAAAAGCTCCGTGAATTACAACAAAAAAGTAGGAAAGAAATCAAAAATTTGAATGTAGCATGGATACATAGAATGCAACATACAAATGCAATACTAAGAGAAAAAATGACTTTATTTTGGGCCAATGTATTTGTCTGTAAAGAAAAGAATATTTGGTTTATGCAACAGTACAACAATGTATTAAGGAAACACGCACTAGGAAATTTTAGGGATTTTGTAAAAGCTATTTCCAAAGAACCTGCTATGTTGAATTACCTCAACAACAAACAGAACAAAAAGAAGAGTCCCAATGAAAATTTTGCAAGAGAATTGATGGAACTCTTTACTTTGGGGGTAGGAAATTATACAGAAAAGGACATTAAAGAAGCTGCTCGTGCCTTTACCGGGTGGTCCTTCAGAAAAAAAACAGCTTCCTTTCACCTAGAAAAATTCAATCATGATGAAGGACAAAAAACATTTATGGGAAAAACTGGAAACTTTGGGGGTGAAGATATTATAAATCTAATTCTAGAAGAAAGACAATGTGCTGAATATATCTGTGAAAAAATCTACTGTTACTTTGTGAACCCAGTTATAAATGAAGACCGTCTGAAAATATTGACAACACAATTTCACCAAGACTACGATATCGAAAAATTAATGCGTACTATTTTTATGTCGGACTGGTTTTACGAGAGCAAAAATAGAGGTGTGAAAATAAAGTCACCTATTGAACTATTAGTAGGGATTCACAAAACAGTTCCTTTTGATTTGATAAAACCAAAACAAGCTATTTATTTGCAAAAAATGATGGGACAAATACTTTTAGAACCTGTAAACGTTGCTGGTTGGAAGGGTGGTCGTAATTGGATTGATTCCAATACATTGATGTTTCGAATGAAATTACCCTCCATACTTTTAAACAATGCAATCATCAATCTAGATGAAAAAGGAGATATTGAAGGAACTTTTGAAGACTATTACAAAAAGAACAAAAGCAAAAAAAGGTTTTTAAAAACACGTGTAGACTGGACTTCATTTGAAAAAGAATACAAAAACTATTCTATAGATGCTTTGAAGCAAAAACTTATTATAAGTCCGATAGATTCAGATACACATATACTACTCTCAAATTTAAAAATAAGTAACAAACAGGATTTTTGTATACAATTGATGTCAATTCCGGAATACCAACTTTGTTAATATCTAACGCATAGAGCCATGGAAAGAAGAGAATTTTTAAAAAATAGTACTTTAGCAAGTAGTCTGTTTTTGGTGCCTAGCTTTGTAAAAGCTTTTGAAAACGTAGCTACAAACACATTGGGTTTTAAAAAACTAGTCATTGTTCAATTGTCAGGAGGAAATGATGGGTTGAATAGTATCGTTCCTTATAGAAACGATATTTATTACAAAGAACGACCACGGATAGCCATTTCAAAAAAAGATTTGATTCGAGCTACTGACAACCTTGGATTTCACAAGAGCTTGGCCCCTTTGAAAAATTTATACGATCGAGGATATTTGAGTATTTTAAATAATGTAGGATACCCAAACCCTAACCGATCACATTTTAGAGCGACAGATATTTGGCATTCAGCAAGTGATGCTAACGATTATTTGCAAACCGGGTGGTTAGGAAGGTATATTGACCAACATGGAAAAATGCCTTACAGTGGAATAGAAGTTGATGACAGTCTTTCCTTAATTATGAAAGGCCAGCACACTAATGGGATTGCTACTAAAAACCCTCAAATACTACAATTCAATACACAGACTCCTTTTTTTAAAAAAGTCGTTAAAAATAAAGATAAAAAACATCTAGACGAACATAATTTAGGGTATTTATACAAAACAATGATAGAAGCAAAATCTTCTGCGAATCATATCTTTCAAAAATCAAAGACCTTTGAAACTAAATTGACGTATCCTAACAATCCGTTTGCCCAACAGTTGAAAACCACCGCTGATTTGATCAATTCAGGAGTACATTCGAAAGTGTACTATGTTTCTATGGGTGGTTTTGACACACATTATGCTCAAGAACAACGTCAAGAACGATTGTTGAATGTATACAGTAAATCTATGGAAGTCTTTGTCAAAGATTTAGAAGAAAATGACAGCTTCAAAGATACCTTAATAATGACTTTTTCTGAATTTGGAAGACGTGTCAAGCAAAACGGATCAGAAGGAACTGATCACGGAACTGCCAATAATGTATTTATCATAGGAAAAAATCTCAAAAAACAAGGTTTCTATAATGAAATGCCAGACCTGGCTAATTTAGATAGCAATGGGGATTTAAAATACAGTATTGACTTTAGAGAAATCTATGCCACTGTTCTCGATAAATGGTTGGAAGTAGAAAGTGAAAGTATTCTCAATAAATCATTTTCAACGCTTGACTTTATTTAAAAAAAATACCCTAGACTCTTACAAGAAAAGGGTATTTCTAACAAATAACTATTGACGCGAAGTTGTAAGGCTATTTTCAAAAGAAGCATCGTGAAAATAGACAGTTTTAAATTGTTGTAAAAGAGCAATATCTTTTGGAAGTAGGAATTGTTTTGGTGCTTTTAGAGTAATGTTTTTGAAAGTTACACCGTGAAATATCTGAGGATTGATTATTGAGGTAGATACGATGGCACTGGAAATTTCCTTCAGATTTGTGCATTGAGAAAATGCGTGATTTCCAATGTGTTTGGTATTGAAAGGTACATGTATTTTTTCTAAATTAGAACAATTGTAAAAAGCAGTACTACCTATACTTAGAACACCTTCTGGAATTGCTAGCTCCTGAATATTTTCACAAAATAAAAAAGCACCTTTTCCAATCTTTTTTAAGGTTGCCGGTAATCTTAGATGTTTTAACTGCAAACAGCCACTAAAAGCGTTGTTTTGTAGTTCTAAAAGGGTATTAGGCAAGTTAATAGAAGAAAGACTAGAACATCCATAAAAAAGGTATGGTTTTATCAGATGTAATTTTTTGGGTAGGTTGATATCTAACAAAGCACTACAATCGTAAAAAGCAGCTGTACCAATGGTTTGAATACTTTCAGGAAGTTGAACCTTTGTAAGATTGGTACAATTTTCGAAAGCATAACTATCGATGTACTGGATTCCTTCCGTTATTTGTACTTCTTGTAATGCACTGCAGTTTGCAAAAGCGCCTTCTTCAATACCAACCACTTTATAAATTTTATTGTCTATTGAAATAGTTTCAGGTAGCTCTAATATGCTAACACAACTTTTAACTACTACCACAGTGTTAGAATTAATTGTTTTAAAATTCAAGCCATTTATAGAAAAATGAGCAGCTTGAATATTTGTTAGTGTTAGTAGGATAATTAATAAAAAACTAAGTGTCTTGGTATTCATCTTGTTTGTTTTAAAGCCCCTGATTGGGGTGGGTTTAATACTTAAACAAGTATGTGTTTGATTTCCCTACCTAAAAAAATACCCTCTTGTATTCAAACAAGAGGGTAGTGATATTCTTTTTACTATAGTTAATTAACTACAGCTAATTTTATCAATTCTATTTTGGTGGCGACCTCCTTCAAATTCAGTATTCAAAAAAGTTTCTACCATCCCTAGTGCTTGAGGAATAGAAGTAAATCTAGCAGGTATGCACAATACATTGGCATTGTTGTGTTGTTTTATCAAAGACACAATTTCTTTGGTCCAACACAAACCAGCACGTACATTTTTATATTTATTGGCCGTCATGGCAACACCATTAGCAGATCCACAAATTAAAATACCTACATCTACTTTTTGTACATCCACATCAGCAGCTACTTTATGTGCGAAATCAGGGTAATCTACACTGTCAAGACTGTCAGTTCCGTAGTTTGTTACAGTAATGCCTTTGGCTTCCAATAACTTTACAATTTCAAACTTATAATCAGGTCCTGCATGATCATTTCCTATGGCTATTTTCATTATTTGTTGCTTATTATTAAATAAAGTTCAAAAATACAAAAATGAACGAGATAACTCTTTATAAATAAAACAATTAATCATGTTTATTACTATGAATTTTTAATAAAATAAGGCTTATTAACAGTTAAAATGATAAGTTTCATAAAAAGTACTGATTTTAAAGGAATTAACAAATGTGTGTATTTGTTTATAAATAAAGATAAAATAAGCACAAGTAAATTTGCTTTTCCAATTAAAAAAAACAATACAAGAACCACTCATCGAAAAGCAAATTTATTTACTCTTTTTTTAAAAGAAGTTATCAACCGATAAAAGTATACTTATCAAAAGTCAAAATCTATAAATATTATACCTAAGAGAAGTGTTTTATAGAAATGAACAAGTTGTTAATAACTGTATACTTTTATATGACTTAAAGGGAGTTAGTAGGTTTATATCTTGTTCATATCCTACTCATAAACATAAAGTTTATAGAAATACAATTAACTATTCACATAGTTATGCCTGTTATCAACAGCCTATCATATACCATTATTCTTTTTTTAAAATTTTAAAATAAAACTATATATATATAATAAGTGTTAGTAACAATTGATTTATCTAATTATTCTAGCTAAGCTACTTTAAATAATTGTTCAATTTCTCAATGATTATTTTGTAATCAAAGAATGCGAGTTTATTTTATGTACTTTTGACGCATAGATAGCTAAATACCTATATTCTTTGTATTTTTCTATAAAATGATACACAATATGACAAAAAAAAAGAAAAAAATATATAAAAAAAAAGGAAACGTAATTAAAGACTTGACTCGTAAGATATTGAAAGTTTTTAGTTCAAATCCTGAAAAAGAAATGAACTATAAGCAGGTTGCTGCTGCTATTCAATTGGATACTCCCAATGCAAGGGGACAAGTTATTAAAAAGATAGAGGATCTTAAAGGGCAAGGAAAATTGACTGAGACAACTCGTGGAAAATATAGTTTGAACGCAGATAAAAACTACCATATTGGGACTTTAGATCTCACTTCTAATGGTAACGCTTATTTTATTTGCGATGATTTTGAACAGGATGTTTTTATTCCTTCCGTAAATATCAACAAAGGGCTACATCAAGATACTGTAAAAGTGTATGTATATAGCAAGCGTAGAAGTTCAAAAAAAGAAGGAGATGTTGTCGAAATTATCGAAAGAGCAAAAACTGAATTCGTTGGTATCTTACAGGTTTCTAAGAAATTTGGATTTGTAGTTCCTGACAATAATAAAATGTACGCTGATATTTTTATTCCCAAAGATGAACTTGGTGATGCGCAAGATGGAGACAAGGTTATTGCTAGTATTACTGATTGGCCAGACAATTCTAAGAATCCTTTTGGTAAAGTTACACAGGTTCTCGGGAAACCTGGGGAACACAATACTGAGATTCACAGTATTCTAGCAGAATATGGATTGCCTTATGAATTTCCTATACAAGTAGAACAGGAAGCCAAAGCGCTGGATACACGAATTACAGAAGAAGAAATAGGAAAGCGTCGTGACATGCGTAAAGATTTGACCTTTACGATAGATCCAAAAGATGCCAAAGATTTTGACGATGCACTTTCTTTTACGATTTTAGAAAATGGAAACTACGAAATAGGAATTCACATTGCAGATGTATCCCACTATATTCCCATGAATTCTGAATTGGAAAGAGAAGCTTACGAGCGTGCAACTTCAGTATACTTGGTTGATAGAGTAGTACCTATGTTACCAGAAATGTTGTCCAATGGAGTTTGTTCTTTAAGACCACACGAAGAAAAGTTGACCTTTTCAGCTGTTTTTGAGATGGATATCAACGGAAAAATCATCAAAGATTGGTATGGTAGAACAGTGACTTATTCTGACCAAAGGTTTGCTTATGAGGAAGCACAAGTAATTATTGAATCTGGCATTGCAGATTCTACTATCGAAATACCAGCAGCTATTTCTATACAAGATACTGCTTATGAAGTAGGACCTGAAATTGTCAACGCTGTTTTAAAAATGGATAGTCTTGCAAAAAAAATGCGTAAAAAGCGTTTGAAAGATGGTGCTATTACTTTCGATAAGGTAGAAGTTAAATTCAATTTGGATGCGGATGCGAATCCTTTGGGAGTTTATTTTAAAGAATCCAAAGATGCTAATAAATTGATTGAAGAATTTATGTTGTTGGCCAATCGAAAAGTATCTGAGTTTATTGGGAAGAAAGGAAATAAAGCTTCCAATCAAACGTTTGTTTACAGAGTTCACGATGAACCTAATGAAGATAAATTACAAGGTTTACAAGGTATCATCAGTAAATTTGGGTATAGTATCGATTTAAAATCAAGACAATCAACATCTGATAGTTTGAATAAGTTATTGAAAGACGTGCACGGAAAAGGAGAATCCAATATGATCGAGACTTTAGCGATTCGTTCAATGAGTAAAGCTGAGTATACGACAAATAATATAGGCCATTATGGACTGGCTTTTGATTATTATTCTCACTTTACTTCACCTATTCGTAGGTATCCTGATGTTATGGCACACCGTTTGCTACAACATTATTTAGACGGTGGAACATCTCCAAAACAAGAAGAATTTGAAGAGAAGTGCAAACATGCTTCAGAAATGGAGTATTTAGCAACAAGAGCAGAACGAGATTCTATCAAATACATGCAGATCAAATATATGCAAGACCATAAGGATGGAGAATTTCAGGGTGTTATTTCTGGAGTTACTGAGTGGGGGATTTATATTGAAATTATTGAAAATAAATGCGAAGGAATGGTTCGTACCCGTGATATACGTGACGATCATTATGTATTTGATGAAAAGCAATATGCATTGGTGGGTCAAGCCAATGGTAATATGTATCAGTTAGGAGCTGAAGTTACAGTGAAAGTAAAACAAGCCGATTTAGAAAGAAAACATTTAGATTTTTTATTAGTCCCATAAATTAGTGCATATGCAAAAGTATTTTTTTATTCTATTTTTATCGTTTAGTGTTACAATCATAGCACAAGAAAAAATTTCAGTCAATTTAGATCCTATAACTGAATTAAAAGTATTTAGTGGTCTCAAAGTAAACTTGATACAATCAGAAGATCAAAAGTTAGTTATCACTGGTAGAAAAGCTGCTGCTGTTTCTGTAAAAAGTAAAAAAGGAAAGCTCAAATTATCGCTGGATATCTCTAGTACATTTAGTTCTAAAGATGTAACGATTGACTTATATTTTAATAGTCCTATTGCTGAATTAGATGCCAATCAAGGAGCTGTAATTTCTTCTAAAAATACAATAACTCAACCTCAGTTGAAATTGAGTTCACAAGGTGGATCTTATATTAAATTGCCAATAGCAACAGATTTGTTAAATGTAAAAGCACTTACAGGTGGACACATTAAATTGTGGGGAAAGAGTAAAACACAAACAGTCTCTATCATGTCAGGAGCTTCATATGAATCTATAGAAATGTTATCCGACCAAGCAACCGTTCAAGTATCAACTGGAGGAAACGCGAAGGTAACTGCTACAAACAATTTAGATGCAAAAGTAAAATTAGGTGGTTCTATTGTTTATGGAGGGGCTCCAAAGTCAGTTATTACAGAAAAAGTATTGGGAGGACGCATAGAAAAGTTATAATGAATCTATTTAACATCTGTGTAATTATAATCAATTTAGTATATTTGTTTCTCTAAATCCAATTAAAATGAATATTTTAAATATCCCTTTAGGTATGATCGGACCACCTCAGGTCATCCTCATCGTTGTTGTAGTATTATTACTTTTCGGTGGTAGAAAAATTCCAGAATTAATGAAAGGTCTTGGTAGTGGTATCAAAGAGTTTAAAAATGCCTCTAAAGAGGATACTGACACTACTACAGATAAAGACAAAAAAGACTAATATATTTATTTAAAATCGAAGTTTACAGCTTCGATTTTTTTATGAATTGCTAAATTTTAACCCATATTAGAAACACTATTTATTGTTTCTTTCTTTATAACATTTCCATGATTTCCTTTTTTAAAAATATCCTTTTCGTAGCTTTTATTGCTATGACTAGTATTTTGAGTGCTCAAAAAACAAATGTAACAGGTTCTATTTTAGATCAACAATCCAAAAATCCTATTCCTTTTGCAACTATAATTGTCCAATCTGAAACCACAACAATAGGTACTAGTTCTTCTATTGATGGTGAATTTTCAGTTGAAGCATTACCTTCAGGTAATTACTCTTTGACTGTTTCATATATAGGTTTTAGTTCATTTACATCTTCATTTAAGGTATTAGGTACGAGTTCGTTAGAACTTTCTCCAATATATTTAAAAGAGACCTCTCAAAATTTAGAGGAGGTTGCTATTACTGGGGTAAATAAAACCCAGCAGACTAGTATTGATAGGAAAACATACAAGGCCAACGATTTTGCAACTGCTAAAGGTGGAAACGCTGTAGATGTTTTAAGTAAGCTACCTGCTGTTAATATCACTGCAAATGGTGAAATTTCTGTTCGAGGCACACAAGATTTTATGGTGTATATCAACGGAAAACCTTCAACGATTGACGCTTCTGTTGTATTGACTCAAATACCAAGTACTACTATCGAAAAAATTGATATTATCACAGTTCCATCTGCTCGTTACGATGCACAAGGAAAAGGGGGAATTATCAATATTACAACCAAGAAAAATGCCTTACTTGGTTTTTCAGGTTCTTTTAGTGGATCACTAGGAGGTGCTCCATGGGCAAACTTTACAGATATTTATAGTAAACATGCCTTGAAAGATGACCGATATGTTAGTAATATTCAATTAAATTATGCAACTAGTAAGTTCAAGGCTTATGCTGGTTTTAGTTATAACGAAAAACATGTCAATGGTAAACGAACTGGAGAAGCACGAGTTCTTACAGATGCTGCTACAGATACCTATTTTCATATGAATGCTAAAGATGGTGCACGTCCAGAATGGTACAAGTATTATTCAGTAAATACTGGTTTTGATTATGACTTTAATGCTTCTCAAAAGATCGCTTTTACCTATTTTTATGGGAATAGAAATAACGGTAGGGCAGCATATTATAATTATGAAAC
>JBELHA010000040.1:5476-6946 GCA_042091695.1 Flavicella sp. | reverse complement strand
AGTAATGGAGGTAAACTAGCAACAGGTTTGCATTTTCAACATATCAATATCAATGGAGATTTTAGTTATGACAATGCTATTATTGAGATTGATGGTGTAGAATTAGACAACAGTATCAATTTTGAAAGAGAAGTAAGTGCTGCATATATAGATTATACCCGTTCAAAGGGTAATTGGAAATCCGCTATTGGTGTGCGTTCTGAGTATGCTACACAAGATACATCTATTGATAACACATCTTATTTAAGTGATTTTGGATTGACTACTTCAACTGATTACAGTCAAAGTAAGTTAGATTTCTTTCCATCAGCACATATTCAATATACAACTTCAGAAACTACAAAGATTATTGCTGCTGCTAGTAGAAGAATTAACCGTCCTTCTTTAACAAAGCTAGCTCCATTTTTGTACCGTCGTCATTTTGAAGTCTATGTTATCGGAGATCCAACCTTACAACCAGAGTACTTGAACAATGTTGAGTTTACTTTCGACACGACTCTTGGAAAACAGAATTTGACGTTCACAGCATTTTATAGAGGCGTAGAAAACAGTGTGTTTAGGGTAAATACTATTACTACCGAAGATCAAAACCCTACAATGTACGATTTACTTCAAGAAGACGTTTTAATCCGTTCTTATACCAATGCAGGAAATTCACAAGCGATAGGAGGGGAGTTTACTGCGAACTTATTTGTTAACAAGTTTGCTAAGTTTCTTTTTGGAGCTTCACTTTACAATTATCAAATTAATGGAGCTGTTTTTGGATATGAAGTAGATCAGAATAGTACGAACTGGAATATCAAGACAACAGGTAATTTTACTTTATCAACAGCATCAAAATTATCAGTTGATTATAATTATACTTCTGCTACTGTAACTTCTCAAGGACAAAACGATCCTTTTGTTTCTGCTAATATTGCATATTCTTATACACCTGCATCTCTTAAAGGATGGAGTTTTAATGCGCGTATCTTGGATATCCTACAAACAAATGTACAAGGATTGGATACGAATGCTTTCAATAGCAATGGTGATCAGATATTCTATCAAGAAACGGCGTACGAACGCAATGGTCCTATTGTAGAGTTAGGTTTACGTTATACCTTTAATACCAAAGGAAAAAAGACAAAAAAAATCAAAGGAAGTCAAGCTGACAAACATTTTAAATAAACAAATTTATTGTTCAAAAAAAGTCCCTAGTTCGTACTAGGGACTTTTTTTTCATATTTTTTTTTATTCTTATTTACTATTTTTTTTACTGACGTTTTCACTTTCATTTATTTTATTTGCTGCGACCAAACTTGTAACCATATCGTTTAACATAGAACTGGCTGCATTAGGATTGTTAGGTAATAAAATTAAATTACTATTAGTATCAGATCCAATAGACTGTAATGTATCGTAATGTTGTGTTATTACGATCAAGGCAGACGCTTCTTGAGAATTGATACCAGCTTTATTTAAAACATC
>JBELHA010000040.1:0-5376 GCA_042091695.1 Flavicella sp. | reverse complement strand
TGAATTTTTAAACTAACTCTTCCTGATATTTTATCAATTAGCCGAATTTTAAAATGTAATCCCGATTGTCTTATTGATACAAATTTTCCAAATCGTTCTATGATGGCTGTTGTTTGTTGATTGACTGTAAATAAACTAAAAACCCCTAGTAATACTAAAGGCACTATTAAAATTAAATTTTCCATTGTGTACATATTATTTTATTTCAAGATACACTAATTTATGGAATTACCTTTTATTATCATTGTATAATATATAGCATCTATGTTTATTATAGGTTTCTTCTAAATATTTCAGATATATTAAGCATATATTTACCTCATATTTATTTATCCATGAAAAAAATTTTATTAGTAAGTGTTAGTAGTCTTATTTTAGGTACTTTCTTATATGTCACTGCAAATTACTATATGTATTACAGTGAAGGTTACCGTGCAGGACAGCTGACAAAGTTTTCAAAAAAAGGATTATTATTTAAAACCTATGAAGGACAAATTTCTCAAGGAGTCTCCGATAGTCAAATATTTACTTTTTCAGTAGAAAAAGATTTAGATACTATTATCTCACAATTAGAACTATTACAAGGTAGGACTGTACGTTTAAAATACAAAGAACGCTTTACTACCTTTCCATGGTGGGGAGATTCTCACTACTTTATCACTTCCGTTGAGAAAGTAAACTTGACAGAATAAAAAAAGGCGATTAAGATATTTTAATCGCCTTTTTTTTATGCTTCTAGTGTTTGAATTGCGTAGGCAATTCTTTCTACTGTTTTAGCTTTTCCAATCATTGCTGCGATATCAAATAGGTGAGGACCTTTCAATGCTCCCACCAAACTCAATCGTAAGGGCTGCATAACTTTTCCAAAACCTATTTCTTTGTTTGTAATCCATGTCTTAAGTTCTGCCTCAATTTTTTCAGACGAAAAATCTTCACAGTTTTCAAAAAACTCTTTTACTTCGTTCATCAAAGTAGCGGTACCTTCTTTCCATTGTTTTTTAACATTCTTTGGATCAAAGGTTTTCGGATTTTCAAAAAAGTAATCACTTAACTCCCATAAGTCTTTTACAAACACGGCACGTTCTTTTGTAAGTGCTACTACTTTTTCTATGTAATCTTTTGTTACATCTATGTTCTTTTCTGTCAATATTTTTTCAAACAGAACTGCAATATCTTTAACCTCCTTTTGTTGTAAATACTGTTGATTGAACCAACTTGCTTTCTCAGGATTAAATTTCGCTCCAGCCTTGCTTACTCTTTCTAGACTAAAAGCCGCTATCAATTCTTCTAATGAAAATAATTCTTTCTCTGTACCTGGATTCCATCCTAACAAAGCCAACATATTTATAAATGCTTCGTTAAAATACCCATCTTCCTTATATCCTCTTGAAACTTCATTAGTTTCACTATTGGTATACTCTAATGGAAAAACTGGAAATCCTAATTTATCTCCATCTCTCTTACTTAGTTTACCTTTTCCAACAGGTTTTAAAATTAAAGGCAAATGTGCAAACTCAGGAGCTTTCCAACCCAAAGCTTCGTACAAAGCAATATGTAAAGGAAGCGATGGTAACCACTCCTCACCTCGGATTACATGACTTATTTCCATCAAATGATCGTCAACGATATTCGCTAGGTGGTAAGTAGGCATTCCGTCATTTTTAAACAAGACTTTGTCATCTAACAATGCCCTCTTAAAAGTTACCTGTTTTCTAATTTTATCTTCTGAACTAATTACCGCATCTTCACCATGTATAATAGGATCGTACATTTTAAAACGTATCACGTATGCATTGCCACTTTCTATTTTATTTTGAACTTCTTCATTCGACATATTTAATGAATTATTCAATTCATTTCTTGTTTGCCAGTTGTAAATAAATGTTTCTTTTACTGCTTCTTTTCTTGTTCTCTCCTCGTTCAATTTCTCTGCAGTGTCAAATGCATAATACGCATTTCCAGATGCTATTAGTGCATCTGCATATTTTCTATAAATGCTCTTTCTTTCAGATTGTCTGTAAGGTCCAAACTTTTCGTTTTTCCCAGGAGCTTCGTCAAAAGGAATTCCACACCATTCCATGGCATCAACAATATATTTTTCAGCATTGCCAACATACCTCGTTTGGTCTGTGTCTTCAATACGTAACACAAAAGTACCTCCGTGTTTTTTTGCAAATAAATAATTGTACAATGCGGTTCTTACACCACCCATATGTAATGGTCCCGTAGGACTTGGAGCAAATCTTACTCTAACGTTGTTCATACATGAAAATTTTATACTGCAAATATACTTTTATTGTCTCGCTTACAAAACCAATATTTTATACTTTTTACACCTTTTTCTAATGCTTCATCTTAGTTGATTCTTCTCAACCGTATCTAGATGATTATCAATTCAAAAGTTTCAACTATCTTTGCAAAAAATTTAGTATGATAGAATTCAATTATGAGACAGATTTTTCTTTAGACAATCCAGATGATTACAAAGCTTGGATTCGTTCATGTGTTTCTAAATATGAACATAGCGTTGGGGATTTGAATTATATTTTTTGTGATGATGCATATCTATTAAAATTAAATATTGAATATTTAGATCACGACACTTTGACTGACATCATTAGTTTCGATTACACAGAAGATACAACTGTCAGTGGTGATATTTTTATATCTCTTGAACGTGTTAAAGAGAATGCATTAACATTAGATGTTTCATTCAAAGATGAATTACACCGTGTTATGATACATGGAGTTCTACATTATTTAGGATATAAAGATAAAACGACTTTAGAGAAAGAAGTTATGCGTGCACAAGAAGATATCTGTATATCAATATTTTAAAGTGTTAATTTAAAACGTTCCACGTGGAACATTATTATTATGAGTTTATTTAACGATACGTACGATGTAATAGTTGTTGGTGCTGGTCATGCTGGTAGTGAAGCAGCTGCAGCATCTGCCAACCTAGGTTCTAAAACCTTATTGATTACAATGAGTTTACAGAATATAGCACAGATGAGTTGTAATCCTGCTATGGGTGGTATTGCCAAAGGTCAGATTGTCCGTGAAATTGATGCGCTTGGTGGTTATTCAGGAATTGTAACTGATGAAACTGCAATCCAATTCAAAATGCTCAATAAATCTAAAGGTCCTGCGATGTGGAGTCCACGCGCTCAAAGTGACCGTATGCGTTTCGCTGAAAAATGGCGTAACATGTTAGAGCAAACTGACAACCTTGATTTTTATCAAGACATGGTTACAGGACTTCATATCGAAGATGGTGCGATTAAAGGTGTTAAAACAGGTTTAGGAATTCTTATAAAAGCAAAATCTGTTATTATTACTGCTGGAACTTTTTTAAATGGTTTGATTCATATTGGTGAAAAAACTTTTGGTGGAGGTAGAGCAGGAGAAAGTGCATCTACAGGTATTACTGAAGATTTAATAAAAGCAGGTTTCGAAGCTGGAAGAATGAAGACAGGTACACCTCCTCGTGTTGATGCTCGCTCTCTTGATTTTTCAAAAATGATTGAGCAACCTGGAGATGAAAATCCTGAAAAGTTTTCCTATACTTCAACAACAACGCCATTGAAAGAACAACGTTCTTGTTATATGTCTTACACTTCACAAGAGGTTCATGATTTATTAAGATCTGGTTTTGATCGTTCTCCAATGTTTAATGGTAGAATACAATCTACAGGGCCTCGTTACTGCCCATCTATTGAAGATAAAATTGACCGTTTTGCAACCAAGGACAAACATCAAATATTTGTAGAACCAGAAGGTTGGGATACTACTGAAATTTACGTAAATGGTTTTTCAACTTCTTTACCTGAAGATGTTCAAGATAAAGCTTTACGAAAAGTTGCTGGATTCGAAAATGTGAAGTTCCTACGTTTCGGTTACGCTATAGAATACGATTTTTTTCCACCCACACAACTGAAACATACATTAGAAACTAAGTTGGTTTCTAATTTATATTTCGCAGGTCAAATTAACGGAACTACCGGTTACGAAGAAGCTGCTTCTCAAGGTTTGATGGCAGGAATAAATGCTGCTCTCAATATTCAAAACAAAGCTCCTTTTATTTTAAAAAGGCATGAAGCTTATATTGGTGTTTTGATAGATGATTTGATAACGAAAGGTACTGAAGAACCTTATCGTATGTTTACTTCACGTGCAGAGTATCGAACTTTATTACGTCAAGATAATGCAGATTTACGTTTGACTCCAAAGGCTTATGATTTAGGTTTGGCTTCAAAAGAACGTTTGGATAGGGTACATGAGAAGCAACAAAAGACAGACCTTTTTGTTGCTTTTTTAAGAGAGACTTCTGTATTGCCAGATGCAATAAATACTATTTTAGAATCTAAGAATTCAGCACCTATCAAACAATCTATGAAGATGTTTAAGATTGCTGCTAGACCCCAATTAACCTTCGAAGATGTGAAGTTGTTTCCTGGTGTTTCTGAATTTATTTCTGCTAATTTAATAGATGATGAGATTGTTCAACAGACAGAAGTATATGTAAAGTATGCTGGTTATATAGATAAAGAAAAGCGCAATGCAGACAAGTTAACTCGTCTTGAAAATGTGTCTATTCCTTCTGAATTTGATTATACGAAAGTCAATTCATTGTCAATAGAAGCTCGTCAAAAATTAACTAAAATTCGTCCTGTTACAATTTCACAAGCTAGTAGGATTAGTGGTGTTTCTCCAAGTGATATATCTGTATTACTTGTCTTTATGGGGCGTTAATCCACCTTATAACTTATAGTAAACCCTGTATTGTATACAGGGTTTTTTTATGTTCCACGTGGAACAATTGTATTTCTGTGTTCGTTTTTAATGATGTGTTCCACGTGGAACGATTGTTTTTTGAGGTTGTGTAAATCCGTTATTTCTATTTTTTATGATTGAAAAAAGGAGTGTTTTTTGTTTCTATTTATCTGTGTAAAATTAGATAATTGCAATTACTTTTTTAAAACAGTATACTATTTATGATGTTGGATTTTGAGATTATTGAAGTTTTTTTTTCTATTTACCGGATTTGTAAGTAGTGTGTTTTGGTGTTATTTGTTTCTGAAAACCATTCAAACCTTATGTTTTTTTTTAGAAGATAGTGTCTATTTTTGGAGTGTATTTGTTCGTGTATTCCAATATGGGAGTTTGAAAAACAGCTTCTTTTTGTTGTTGTTTTTTTCTTTTTTTGAAGTCTATTTTGTGTGTATATTCCAATATAATGGTTTTAAAAGGAGTGAATTCCACCATTGATTTTATTAAAAAAACCATCAAATACTACTTCTTACTTTAGAATAGAGTATTCGTTTTTGCTGTTTTTTTATCCTTTTTTGAAGTTTATTTTGTTTCTCTAATTCA
>JBELHA010000039.1:13256-28882 GCA_042091695.1 Flavicella sp. | reverse complement strand
AAGTGTGAAAAAAGGATGGATTTATATTACCTATTAAATTAAGAATACATGAAAAAGTTTTTATACCTATCCGTTTTTATATGTACATCTATGTCTGTGTTTGCTCAAGATATAGCTCAGAGTTTTTTGTTGTATTCGAACAATATGAATATGTTGAATCCTGCCTATGCAGGTTTGAGTGAAGGAAATCTAGTGAGTATTGGATTTAGAAAACAGGCTACCGATATTCAAGATGCTGGTCAGAGTCAGTTTCTGTCATACTCTAGACCTATTAAAGGCAATTTAGGACTAGGGCTCTCTATCGTAAATCACGAGTTCTTTATCAATAAGCAAACAGACATAGCAATTGATGCCTCTTACAAATTGCAACTCAATGAAACAATGGAGGTATCTGTCGGAATGAAGTTAGGGGGTGTTTCTTACGCCATTGATTATACTTCTTTGGGTGTTGATGATCCACTTCTAAACACGAATGCTTCCTCCTTTAACCCTTTACTAGGAATAGGGGCACTTTTGCAAGGAGATCGTTACTACGTACATTTTTCTGTTCCCAATTTACTATCGAATGAGATAGAAAAGCCAAAAGAAGACGGAACAGGTGCTGTTATATCTGAGGCTGTTACACAAAATCAACCCTTGTATTTCGGAGGTGGGTATCGCTTTACACTGACTGAAACAATTGAACTTACTCCTTCTGTATTTTCTAGAGTAGTTGCAGACGCACCATCTTTGATAGATATATCGACTTTGGCAACTTTTAACAAGCGTTTCTCTTTTGGATTAGGATACCGACTGGACACTTCTATTATCGGCTCTTTAAATTTTGCTATGTTTAAAAATATAAGTATTGGCTATGCCTATGAATCCATCACATCTGATTTCAGTATGGTTGGTTCAGGATCACATGAATTCACACTTTCTTATGGTTTTTAAAAATCATAAGAAAGTCCAACCCCTAATAACTGTTTGAGTTGAATTTTGGGTGTGCCACTTTTTTCTTCGTGTATATCATCGTCATATATTATATGAGTACCGATATTGGCCTTTACGTATTTATTGACTTTAAGTTGTAGTTTAAGTTCCCAATCCAAGTCTATATTTCCAAAGGAATTTAGAAAGTCACTGTACAAAATAAGTTTGTTGTTCATGGTTATATTTTCCATAATTTCACTTTCCCATTCACCTGTTAGAAGCGTACCAACTTCTATTTTCGACTTTTCACCTTCTTTTATAAGTACACCCTCCTCGTCATAAATTGCTTTTTCAACACCAAACGCTCCGAGGTTTGCGAGTCTTTCATCAAGTACAATGGTTGTTTTATTGGTAAGAGGAGATAGGTAGAATTTGTATTTTCTCTTAGGGTTTGTGTACTGTGAACCTACTCCTAAAAAGACATAAGCAGGAGCAAAAAACTCAGAAATAGACTCATTTCTATTGGGATACCTGTACCCGTTTGCAAATTGGGTTCGAAAATTAAAACGCGCAGAGTAATACCAATTTGATTTGTCTGTTTTTTTGTAACCAAATTTTGAGTTTATTTCTAAAACATCATCTGTTTTTTTGGGCCTGTCTCCTTCTTCACTATTGAGTCCAAAACGTCCTTTAAAAGAATTGTTCCAAAATATATTTTGCTTTTTATAATTGTAAGCTATATCGAGTAATAGAGTACCTGCAACTGAATTTGTCCCCCCGGCGCTCCAATTGACAAAGGAAGTTTGTGTCAAAAGTATTCCTGCTGTTTTTTTATAAGCCCACTGACTCGTTATGATTTTCCTTTTGAAGGGTATTGTATCACTAACTTTTTGTGCTGACAAAGTTTTACCTAGGAGTAATAAAAATAGTAAAGACTTGTTCATTGTTAATTTTATAATGTTACTATACAAAAATAGTGCCGCTTTACAAGCTGTCTTGTATAATGTTTCTAATGTTTTCCTGATCTAAACCAACACTTTTGTGGAGTGAATCTATTGATCCATGTTCGATAAATTGGTCAGGAATTCCTATGGTCTTAATATCGTTTTTATAGTTGTTTTTTGTACTGAATTCTACGACAGCACTTCCAAATCCTCCTTTTATAATATGTTCTTCAAAGGTTATAATTTTTGTAAACCTATCAAAAATAAATTTCAATAATTCTATGTCCAAGGGTGAAATGAATTGCATGTTGTAATGCGCAACTTGTGGTTTTTGTACCTCTGTAAAGGTACCTATAGCAGCTTCTATTGTATGCGCTATGCTTCCAATTGATAGCACTGCAATACGACTTCCCTCCCTTACTACTTTCCCTTTTCCTATAGCTATTTCTTTAAAAGGTAATTTCCAGTTCTCAGAGGTAGCTAGTCCTCTCGGATAGCGAATCGCAATTGGAGCTTTTAAGGGGTTTCTCTGAACTGTGTATAAGATATTCCTAAGGTCTTTTTCATCCATAGGTGCATAGAATATCAAATTTGGAATGCATCTTAAGAAACTGATGTCAAAAACACCGTGGTGTGTAGCTCCATCTTCACCCACCAATCCTGCTCTGTCTATGCAAAATATCACTGGTAGTTTTTGCAAGGCGACATCATGTATGATTTGATCGTAAGCTCTTTGTATAAAGGTAGAATAGATTGTACAATAAGGAATCAAACCTTGGGTTGCCATCCCTGCAGCTAAAGTAACTGCGTGTTGTTCAGCAATCCCAACATCAAAAGCTCTTTCAGGAAATACCTCCATCATATATTTTAAAGAACTACCTGTTGGCATGGCTGGAGTTATTCCAATAATTTTGGGATTGGACCTTGCTAATTCTAGTAAGGTATGTCCAAATACGTCTTGGTATTTTGGAATGTTATTTGCAGCGCTTTTAGCTGTCAACTCTCCTGTTTCTTTATCGAAAGTTCCGGGTGCGTGGTAGGTAATTTGTTCTTGTTCCGCTTTTTTAAGCCCTTTCCCTTTGGTGGTAATTACATGTAAAAATCGAGGTCCTTTCTTTTTTTTGAGTCTTTTTATTTCTCTTAATAGTTGTGGTAAGTCGTGGCCATCAATAGGTCCCGAATAATCGAAGTTGAGCGCTTCAATCATGTTCGCACCTTTTGGTTTGAAGTTCTTTTTAGCTTTTAATAAATAGTTTTTGAGGGCACCAACACTTGGGTCGATCCCCATGGCATTGTCATTGAGAATAACCAGTAAATTAGCCTTGCTGACACCTGCGTGATTTAGACCTTCAAAAGCCATTCCTGATGCGATGGAGGCATCTCCAATTACCGCTATATGCTGTTTGTCAACATCTCCTTTGATTTGAGAAGCCATTGCCATTCCTAAGGCAGCAGATATAGAGGTAGACGAATGTCCTGTACCAAAAGCATCGTAGTTACTTTCTGATCTTTTAGGAAAACCACTTATACCATTAAATTGTCTATGTGTGTGAAAAATATTTTTTCGTCCTGTGAGTATTTTGTGCGCATAGGCTTGGTGCCCTACATCCCATATAAGTTCATCATTGGGTGTGTCAAAAATATAATGCAATGCAACGGTAAGTTCCACGACTCCTAGACTCGCTCCTAGATGCCCTGCTTTTGTAGATAAGGTATCAATAATAAAAGAGCGTAATTCATCAGCAATATAAGGGAGCCGTTCTTCTTGTAGCTTCTTTAGATCTTGAGGATTGTTTATGTCTTTTAGCGTCTCGTTTATCACAAAGTCAAAATTACAACAATAATAGCAAGTTTTATAATATCTGTTTTCGTTTTATAGACAATGTGATTGACTTCTTTAAGATTTTTTCTCTGGGATGCTTTTTTCTAAAAATCATATCAATTTTTAAAATATCTTTGTAGTATGATACAGCCCTTTGACGATGTTTACTTTATGAAACGTGCGCTTATAGAAGCAGCTTTGGCTTTTGAGAAAGGAGAGGTTCCTGTGGGAGCTGTAATAGTCTGCAATGATAAAATTATTGCTCGTGGACACAATCTTACAGAGGCATTGAACGATGTGACCGCGCATGCTGAAATGCAGGCTTTCACTGCAGCTTCTGACTTTCTAGGAGGTAAATACTTAAAAGATTGCACACTTTATGTGACCTTAGAACCTTGTCAGATGTGTGCAGGTGCTAGCTACTGGACACAGATAGGTAGAATTGTATATGGTGCGAGTGATGACATGAGAGGTTTTGTAAAAAACAATACAACATTGCATCCAAAAACAAAAGTAACAAGTGGAGTTTTAGCAGAGGAGTGTAGCAAACTTATCAAGCGATTTTTTATAGAAAAACGCAATCTTAATTAAAGTTTACTCTTTTTCATCTTCCTGAGGTCCTTGCATGTTTTTAAAGGAATATTGTGTCAAGTCTTTTCCTTTGTATCTCACATATATAAACAAAGGCATCAGCACAAAAGCCAATAGCAACACTCCAATACCTATAATAAACTCTGCATTTGAATGACCGTCTACTTGTAAGTAAATTCCTGAGATAAGTATGGCTAGATTGATGTAAAATACAATACGAACAAGCAATTTCATACGTTAATATTTAAAAAGATTTATTAATTTGTGAATTCTATTAGTTTTCTTCTATAAGCTGTTAGTAGACGCGATTTAGAAATAAACCCCATATACTTTCCTTCTTTTACGACGGGTAAGTTCCAAGCACTACTGTCTTGAAATTTTTTCATGATAACTTTCATACTGTCTTTTTCGTAGAAGAGAATTTCTGCCGAATCATGCATCAGATCTCTTACGGATACAGTTTCATATAGTTTTTGGTCAAACATAATACTTCGGATATCGTCTAAAAGTAATACTCCTAAAAATTCATTGTTTTCATTTACAACAGGGAAATTGTTTCTAGACGACTTTGCAACAGCGTGTTTCACAATATACCCCAAAGTCATTTCAGGCTGTAAAGAGATAAAATTAGTTTCAATGACTTTGTCGATATCCATCAACATCAAGACATTTTTATCTTTGTCGTGTGTCATCAATTCGCCTTTTTTAGCCAATTCAGCAGCGTAGATATTAAACGGGATATACCTTTTTGCAATCAGGTAAGAAATAGAGGCAGTAATCATCAAAGGGATGAAGAGATCATGTCCACCGGTTATTTCAGCGATCAAGAAAATAGCAGTCAAAGGCGCGTGCAGTACCCCAGCCATCAAACCGGCCATTCCCAACATGGCAAAATTACTTTGCGATAAGTTTTGTGTAAAACCAAGTGTGTTTACGATCAATGCAACTACTGATCCAGTGACGCTTCCGGTAAATAATGTAGGCGCAAAAACACCACCTACGCCACCTGCGCCAAAGGTAATTGAGGTCGCGATAATTTTAAATAAAATCAACCCGATTAAAAAAACAACAATCACCCAATTGTTCGAAGCTTCTAGGTGGAAAAAATTTTGTTGGAAAACTGCGGTAGCATTTCCGTTTAACAAACTATTGATGGTTTTAAAGCCCTCTCCAAAAAGAGGAGGTATAAAGTAGACCATGATTCCTAGTCCCAATCCACCAATTAACAAGCGTTTGATAGCAGAAGATATGTTTTCAAAAAACGCATCTATACGCATATAAACCTTGCTGAAATAGACAGAAGTCAATCCACAAATAATCCCGAGTAATCCATAGTACAGCGTGTCAGAAAGAGTGAATTTATCCGTGATTTCAAAACTCAATATAGAATCGTCTCCTAAAAAAAAGTAAGAGGTGAGTATAGCAGATACTGAAGATAGTAAGAGTGGGATCAGTGAAATCAACGTAAGGTCCAAACTAAATATTTCAACTGCAAACACTATAGCCGCAATAGGAGCTTTAAATATAGAGGACATAGCTGCTGCAGCTGCTGCACCAATCAATAAAGTTCTCGATTTTTGATTCAAGTGAAAAAGTCTGGAAACATTGGAACCAATAGCAGCACTTGTTGCTACTGTGGGTCCTTCCAATCCTACAGATCCTCCAAAACCTACTGTCAATGGGGCAGTAAGTAAGGAACTGTACATTTTTGTTCGTTGTATAATTCCTTTTCTTTTTGAAATCGCATGTAGAGTTGCAGGAATACCATGCGAAACTTTTTCTTTTAACACGTATTTGATTACGAGTAATGTTAGTACAAAACCTAGCAAAGGAAAGATAAAATATAATACTTGCTGTCTGTCAACCAATTCTTGTATCAGGTGCGTTGCATTTTTTAGCGTGACTGCAGCCAATCCAGAAAGCAGTCCAATAAGAATACTCACTATGTGTATAAACTGTTGATTTGAAATATGTTTGTATTTCCAAATCAAAAATCTAGTAATTAGGTTTTGTTTGCGTTTCGGCATAGTATCAGTTAAAAAAGTCCCACTTTAAAGTGGGACTTGATTTTATCGTTTCTTATTTATTTAGCTTCAGCAGTACTTTCTAGTTGTAATTCTGTCAGTTGAGCTTCGTCCAATTTAGAAGGCGCATCGATCATTACATCTCTCCCTGAATTATTTTTTGGGAAAGCAATAAAGTCTCGTATGGTTTCTTTTCCTGCAAGAATGGCAACCAAACGATCCAAACCGAAAGCCAAACCACCGTGTGGAGGTGCTCCGTATTCAAAGGCATCCATTAAGAATCCAAATTGAGCCTTGGCTTCTTCTTCTGAAAAGCCTAAATGTTTTAACATGGTAGCTTGTGTTTGTTTGTCATGGATTCTAATAGACCCCCCACCAATTTCATTTCCGTTTAATACCAAGTCGTAAGCATTGGCTTTGACAGCTCCTGGGTCGGTATCTAACAATTCTAATTGTCCTGGTTTAGGGGATGTAAATGGGTGGTGCATTGCGTGGTAATGTCCTGTTTCTTCGTCTAATTCTAACAAAGGGAAATCTACTACCCATAAAGGAGCAAATTCTTCAGGTTTTCTCAATCCTAAACGTTCTGCCATTTCCATTCTCAAAGCACTCATTTGTGCTCTTACTTTGTTGACGTCTCCCGAGAGAACACAGATTAAATCTCCAGGTTTAGCTCCTGTTTTTTCTGCCCAATTTTTAAGGTCCTCCCCATCAAAGAACTTATCGACAGAAGATTTGAAGCTTCCGTCTTCATTGCATTTTACATAGATCATACCCAAGGCACCTATTTGAGGTCGTTTTACCCAGTTGATCAATTTGTCAATTTCTTTTCTCGTGTAAGAGGCAGCTCCAGGAACGGCTATACCAACGACCAATTCTGCATCGTCAAATACTTTAAAATCTCGGTGTTGTGCCACGCTGTTCAATTCTCCAAACTCCATTCCAAAACGAATGTCTGGTTTGTCGTTTCCGTAGGTTTTCATGGCGTGGTCGAAGGTCATTCTTGGGAAATCTCCGATTTCAATATTGTTTACTTTTTTCAGCAAATGACGCGTCAGATTTTCAAAAATCTGTAGGATATCTTCTTGTTCTACAAAAGCCATTTCACAGTCAATTTGTGTGAATTCTGGTTGTCTATCTGCTCTTAAATCTTCATCTCTAAAACATTTTACAATCTGAAAGTATTTGTCCATACCTCCAACCATCAACAATTGCTTGAAAGTTTGAGGCGATTGCGGCAATGCATAAAACTGACCTTCATTCATTCTTGAAGGCACGACAAAATCACGAGCTCCTTCAGGAGTAGACTTTATCAAGTAAGGAGTTTCCACTTCGATAAACTCCTCGTTAGAAAGAAAATTACGTACTTCTTGAGTTACTTTAGAACGAAAAATCAAGCTATTTTTAACAGGATTTCTTCGGATGTCTAAATAACGGTATTTCATGCGTACTTCTTCACCACCGTCAGTTTCATCTTCAATTGTAAAAGGAGGAAGTTTAGAATCGTTTAGTATCTGTAAGTCACTGACAAGAATTTCAATATCCCCAGTGTTCATTTTTGGATTTTTAGACTGTCGTTCGATTACTGTTCCTTTGATTTGAATTACAAATTCCCTTCCCAGTGTTTTTGCTTGTTCAATGATGGCTTTTTCAGTGCGTTCTTCGTCAAAAATCAATTGAGTGATTCCGTAGCGATCGCGAAGATCTACCCAGATCATAAACCCTTTGTCACGAATTTTTTGTACCCACCCAGATAAGGTTACTTCTTGTCCATTGTTGCTGAGGTTTAATTCTCCGTTGGTATGACTTCTATACATTTTACGATTTGTTTTATATGTTGGAACCGCTATTGACTGCACTTCCATAAGTATTATTTTTTGTTCGTTTTAAGAATCCCCAAATTTACTATTTAATTGTGATATTGCTAAATAGTGATGTAGATTATTTACGTATATTTATAAAGTACTGTAATGGCACATTATTTTACTGCCTTTACAAGAAACTATTTCTTATTTTTGACCTCAAATAGTTCAATTTGGAAGCAAAACTTTATTTAGTACCCACTCCTATCGGTAATTTAGAAGATATTACTTTTCGTGCCATTCGTGTCTTAAAAGAGGTAGATTTGATTTTGGCGGAAGACACCCGAACTTCAGGAAAGCTCTTAAAACATTTTGAGATTGAGACACAGATGATGAGTCACCACATGCACAATGAGCATAAAATGGTAGCTCGAATTGTGAGTCGTATACAGAGTGGAGAGGCTGTAGCTTTGATTTCAGATGCTGGAACGCCTGCAATTTCAGATCCTGGTTTTTTATTGTCACGTGCGTGTGTGCAGGCTGGTGTTGCAATTGAGTGTTTGCCTGGTGCTACGGCTTTTGTTCCAGCACTTGTCAATAGTGGTTTGCCAAACGATAAATTTGTTTTTGAAGGCTTTTTACCCGTAAAAAAAGGAAGACAAACGCGCTTAAAACTTTTAGCAGAGGAAACGAGAACGATGATTTTCTATGAATCACCTCACAAACTACTAAAAACATTGGGGCATTTTGCTGACTATTTTGGAGCGACACGGGAAGCTTCTGTCTCACGTGAATTGACAAAGCTATTTGAAGAGACCAAACGAGGTAGTATTGAAGAACTAATTGCCTATTATGAAAAGAACACCCTAAAGGGAGAAATTGTTGTGGTAGTAGCAGGAAAAAAATAAGTAGACTTACTTTATTTTTCTTGTAATTCTTTGTGAGATACCTGTTAAAATTTCATACGAGATGGTGTCCGATTTTTGAGCCCACTCTTCAATCGTCTCTTGGGAGTCGAACAGTATTACTGCATCCCCTTCTTCACATTTTATATCAGTAATGTCTACCATGATCATGTCCATACATACATTTCCGAGAATCGGACATTTTTGCCCGTGTATAGTAACGTAGCCATTTCCTTTTCCAAGTGCTCGAGAAATTCCATCTGCATGTCCAACGGGTACTGTGGCTGATTTTGTTTTTTTTGTGGCTATATATGCTCTGTTGTAACCGAGTGACTCTCCTGGATTGATTTCATGTATTTGAGAAATAATGGAGTGCAGGCTTCCTACGTTTTTCAATTGAGCAGTTTCGGCAGGCGTATTTCCAAATCCATACATACCGATACCCAAACGCACCATATTCAAATGGGCTTTCGGATAATTAATGATGCCTGAAGTATTTGAAAGGTGTTTGATGATGGTGTGATCAAAAGCAGCGCTAATTCGAGCTGCAATATTTCCAAATATTTTGATTTGTTTCTGTGTAAATTCTTTTTCAGAAAGATCTTCACTCGCAGCAAGGTGAGATAAGAGTCCCTGTATTTTTAGGTGTGTTGTTTTTTGTAACGTTTCAATTGCGAAATCGACATCTTCAGGGTCGAGTCCGAGACGTTTCAATCCTGTGTTAAATTTCAGGTGTATCGGGTAGTCAATACAGTTTTTTAAAGCTGCAACCTTCGAAAATGCAAGTAGAGTTTTACGAGAGTAAATATTGGGTTCTAAGGAATACTCAATCAGTGTTTGGTAGTTTTGAATCTGAGCATGCAATACTAATATTGGTGTTTTTATTCCTGCTTCTCTCAATAATACACCTTCGTGAACATAGGCAACGGCCAAATAATCAACGGCAATTTTTTCTAGTGCTTTAGAGATAACGACCGCGTCGTGGCCATAAGAGAAAGCCTTGACAACAGCCAGAACTTTAGTGCCAGCTTGCAGTTTGTTTTTGAAATATTCAATGTTGTGTTCAAGGGCATTTAGATTGAGCTCTAGTACACTGACGTGAGAATTTTTCATGGTTGTTCTTTTTTGCTTTCGTACGCCGCTTTTTTCTCGTGTTCTTCTTGTAGGGCTTTATAGTAGGCTGCACGACTCAAAGGTTCGTAAGATTCTACCTCTCCAAGCATTACAAGTTTGTCATCGTCTTTGATTCGGTGGCTATAGTTTGCTAGGTTTCCAGTCTTGGTACATACGGCGTGTACCTTTGTTACATATTCGGCCGTAGCCATCAATGCAGGCATCGGGCCAAAAGGATTCCCTTTAAAGTCCATGTCTAAACCAGCTACGATTACGCGAATCCCTCTATTTGCTAGGTCATTACATACGGCTATAATTTCATCGTCAAAAAATTGAGCTTCGTCAATTCCAACCACATCAATATCATTTGCCAACAAACGAATATTGTTGGAAGAGGGAACAGGTGTAGAACGAATTTCATTGTCGTTGTGAGACACAATCATTTCAGGATCGTACCGATCATCAACACTAGGTTTGAAAATTTCTACTTTTTGTTTGGCGATTTTTGCACGTCGCAATCTGCGTATCAGCTCTTCTGTTTTACCAGAAAACATAGAGCCACAAATAACTTCTATCCATCCAAATTGTTCTGAGTGATTTACCGTATTTTCGAGAAACATTTTGTAATTTTAAAACTTTATAGTTGTAGACTCAACGTGTCTACCCTCTTGGAGCAAATTTATTAAAATATTACAATAAGGTCTTCTTTAAAACCATCAAGTTATGCACAAAAAAATAGAATCGGAGTTAGTAAGTCTTGCACACAGCATTTTACAAATGAAAAACAGCGACGATATTTTAAAATTGAAAGAAAAAGCAGGTCAGGTTTATGAGAAACTTTCGGTACTCGCTTTTGTAGACCGTTACGCTCAAGCAAACCCTGAGGTTTCTAAAAAAACTGTTGTTGCTTCTCTTTTTCAGGAAGATTTTCAGAAGTCAGGTACAGCAGCAGGTAAAGATAATTCCGAAATTATTTCACTACAAGTTAATGATGTTTCAAAACCCAAAGAAACAGTAGTAACTAAATCTGTCAAAGAAACGGATGCTTTGGAATCCAATGAAACTGAAGTGAAGTCTACTACTGATATAACTCCCATCAAAGAAACAGGTATTGAAGAGTTGATTGAGGAAGTAAAGGACGTTGATCCTTATGCCGAAGAGGATTTGTTTTCTCGAAAGGTAGCGAAAACTGTGACAAAAGATACAACAAAACAAGTGCAAAAAGAAGTAGAAAATGAAATGGAGACGCGTATTGAAAAGGAAGTTCCTGTCAAAACTACTGCCGCTGTCAAGGACCTTCAAGATGCACCTGTGAGTGTAGCAACTGAAATTTTTGAAACAACAGAACCCCTTTCTTATTCTCGGAAAACGATCAATGATACAGTAGTCAAAGGAAATTTACAGATCGGACTCAACGATAGAATTGCTTTTGTAAAGCATTTATTTGAAGGAAGTCAACAAGATTTTAATAGAGTAGTTTCTCAATTGAATTCATTCAAGTCTGAAAAAGAAGCGATTGAATTTGTTACTAATATAGTCAAGCTAGATTACGATTGGAGTGGAAAAGAAGCATACGAAGAGCGCTTTATTTCATTAATAACTCGTAAATTTGCGTAATTATAAATTCAAGATATATATGAAAGCAAAAGATTTCAATGATATTTTTGACGGAGTGATCGATACCTACCACATTGTAGATTCTGTAGATCAACCTTTTTCAAACCCACATGATTCCAAAACATTGACACATTTACTATACCGTAAATGTTGGATAGACACGGTACAATGGCATTATGAAGATATCATTCGTCTTCCGGACATCAATCCTGTAGAAGCTTTGACGCTAAAGCGAAAAATTGACGCATCGAATCAAGACCGTACTGACATGGTTGAGTATGTTGATGGTTATTTCCTAACACAATACAAAGATGTAGCAGCTAAGGATACTGCAAAAATAAATTCTGAAAGTCCTGCATGGGCTATTGATCGTCTATCGATCTTAGCGTTGAAAATTTACCATATGCGTGAAGAGGCTACGCGTACTTCAGCTTCAGATGCTCACAAGGAAGCGTGTCAGAAAAAATTAGATATTTTACTAGAACAACGTGTAGATTTGTCTACTGCAATTGATGATTTGATAGTAGACATTCAAAATGGAGACAAATACATGAAAGTATACAAGCAAATGAAAATGTACAACGACGATGATTTGAATCCGATGTTGTATGCTAAAAAATAAGTCTTTTAAAAAGCGATATTCTTTGAATATCGCTTTTTTTTTAGAGGTCGTTTAACGATTTTCCTTCAGTGTGTTGCAAGCTGTCACTTTTGGCACTTCCAATTATTTGAGCTCCATAGATACCTGTATTACCTGAAAATAGATAGGCAGTTACACAAGCGATTGCGATAAAAACCCCAGCTTCAATTCCGAAAAGTTCTATTCCCATTATTGTACATGCAATGGGTGTATTAGTAGCTCCAGAAAACACTGCTACAAAGCCCATTCCTGCTAATAGTGCCATAGGAAGTGGAAGGAATAGTGACAATGCATTCCCCAAAGTTGCACCGATAAAAAATAAAGGAGTTACTTCTCCTCCTTTGAAGCCAACGCCAATAGTAAAAGTGGTCAAAAGTATTTTAATGGCAAAGTCATAAAAAGGCAATTGGTTTTCAAAAGCTTCTACAATGGTTGGGATTCCCAATCCTATATATTTTGTTGTTCCCATTACAAACACGATTACTGCGATGATAAGTCCCCCGACAAAAGGGCGTAATGGAGCAAATTTCAGGTGCTTTGAGAGACCTTGGAACCAGTGAATTCCTTTAGAAAAAAAGGTGCTTACGACCCCAAAAACAATACCACTTGCTAAAGCCGTAAAAAAGCCAATTGTAGAAAGTTCAGGAACAAGGTCTATGTGATAATGTGTGTGAGGACCCCCCCAACTTTTACATACATAGTCAGCGATAATTGCTGCTAAGAAACTAGGTGCGATAGCGTTGTAACGCATGCTACCGATCACGAGTACCTCAAGTGCAAATATAGCACCAGCCAATGGTGTACCAAATACGGAGGCAAACCCTGCAGAGATTCCCATGACGATTAAAACTTTTCTATCTTTTTTTCGGAATTTTAGAATTTTTGATAACTGATCTACGATAGCACCACCCATTTGTACAGCAGTTCCCTCTCGACCTGCCGAGCCTCCAAATAGGTGCGTAATGACAGTTCCAATATAAATCAACGGTGCCATTCTAAAGGGGATAATATCTTTTGGACGGTGCAATTCTTCCAGCAGTTGATTGTTTCCTTTTACAACAGATTTTCCCCAAAAGTGATACATATATCCAACAAGTAGTCCTCCTACAGGTAGCAACCAGATGATCCAAGTATTTCCCTCACGTGTTTGTGTTGCCCAATTCAAAGAAACAAGTAATAAGGCAGAAGCGGAACCAACAAAAATCCCAGAAAGTATTGCCAAAGGCAACCATTTGAGTAAAAATTTTGTCAGTTTGATATAATCTGAAACTGCTAGTTGTTTTTTTAGGGCTTTCATGTGATTTTTTCTTTGTTTACAAATATAGGATTTTTGGTTTTGCAACTTGCCATCTTCTCATGATCAAGAAGTGAGATGTATATAGCTTATTTTTTCAGATGCTTCTAATTCTTTAATTTAAGCATCAAGTCATATATATTGAAGTAATTGTGGCTATTATTTTAGTTTCTCGCCATGTTTTGCGCTCCTTTTTTTATATTTGAGAAATGATCAATTAGAAAAAGAAAATGATGAGGTCCTTATTAGTTTTTATCGAGAGTATTATTTTAGTTGTCTTAGCAATTTTATTGATTGTATTACTAGGTTATATCTGTTACCATACAATGGATATAAAGTCTATCACGGTCGTTTTTGCTATGGCGGGCATACTAATTTTAGCAACAGGTGTATATTATGTAAAACAAGCCTTTATTGCACAATACGAAAACAATATTGAACGGGATAGAGAAAATAAGGAGCAGCTTAAGAAGGAAAAAGTACTGCGAGCTGTTGAGCAGCTTGAAAGAGACGTCTATCAAAGTATAGAAAATCACAACAGCTACAAAGACAAGATAAATGCTTTGAGTCCCAATAAAAATACAATTTTCCAATTGTCAGTTTTGATAAAAAAAATGTACCTAATACATACTGAGGTATATGAAAAGAGTTTAGAAGGTCAACATCTTGTGTCGTTGTCAGATGCTAGTGGAGAAGACGAATTATATGGAAACAATCCAATCCCCGCGACTAAAGAATTGCGTTCCTTTGTGCTGTCTAAAGTTTTTGAGACAATTTTGTGTTTCAATCCTATTCAAAAACGCAGTATTAAAAATCATATCAATACTAATGTGACTAACGATCGAGGTGAAAAAAACTCAAAAGAATCAATTCGAAAATTGACGCTTCAGGTTCCCGCTACTTTTGGACTAGATTTTAGTGCTTTTATTGAGTTGTACCATTACCATATTTATTCGAGAAAACTCTTAGCGTCAAAAGGATTTGCTGATGAAGCTTCTCTTAAAGTCTTGGACTTCAGTTTTAGTTCGGATGGAGCATCTATTGAGGAAAGTGTCAAAGAATTTGACTACGATGCTTCCTTTCAGATGGCGACTCGTTTTCTTTCTTCTGATATGTTTTCAGGAGCCTATGATAGTGCAGTTTTTGAAAATATGTTATTGGATCTCCCTCCTAATTTATTTGCACAGATTTCACCCTTCTTACGTAATTTGTATACCATTTCTAAATCTATTGCAAATTTTAATGCGATTCAAGACACGCACGAATTGTTAGCATTCCAACAAAAGTGTTTTGACAAATTAAGGGCTCAGTTGGACGAACACGATCAATTATTTTTATTTTATGCCTCTTTTACCCCTTATGCAGGTAAGTTTGAAAAAAATCATTCTTTGAACAAAGAACAGCTTAAAAACTTTCCAATTGAAGGTTTGGTTCCAAAAGAAAAAGTAAGCCTTTCTATTTTACATGAGTTTGAATTGGTGCGGAATATCACTATGTTCAAGCATGAATTACTTCAAGGTTTTCGTGAGGAATTTGATGTTTGTACGGCATAATTTCAAGCTACAGTTTTTTATTGCAATAGCGTCATGATTTTTTTGTTCGTATATTTGTGTAAACAAGTTTAGTTAGTCTTTTGTTAACAGTTAAAACAATTATTATGAGAATATGTACATGCTTATTAATTTTTACTCTTTTGTTTTCTTGTAGTTCAGATAGTACATCAGATGTAATAGATACCTCTAATTCAGGAGATCAGGTTGACAATGGTGGAGATCAAGGCGATGGTGGTGCTACTATTGTTTTTACCAAATTACCTGGAGCTGACCCTACATTGGAAGCAAATCAAGATAGAATTACTGACAATGTTTGGATTACTCGTGGTAACAATGGTGGGCAGATTTACAATGCAAAAGTAGAATCTTCAGCAGATAAAAACAATAGCCCTTTAGGAACTAGTTGGGC
>JBELHA010000039.1:2865-13156 GCA_042091695.1 Flavicella sp. | reverse complement strand
AGGTTTCAAACTAATAATCTT
Source organism: Flavicella sp. (assembly GCA_042091695.1). Lineage (GTDB taxonomy): Bacteria > Bacteroidota > Bacteroidia > Flavobacteriales > Flavobacteriaceae > Flavicella. Next base: position 13,135 of record JBELHA010000039.1, on the reverse strand, counting down.
ACCGCAACTTTATAGTTTTTTTTCCAAACAATAATTTTAACTTTATGATGTATGGTCCTGACAAAGACACTGTTTTTCCTCTTGCCAATTACGACAAACTTTGCTTTCTCAAAAACATCATAACCAACCCTAATATTAGCGTTGGAGATTATACTTATTATGATGATTTTGAGGATGTTTCTAATTTTGAGAAAAACGTCAAGTATCATTTCGATTTTAACAATGATAAATTGATCATAGGTAAATTTTGTATGATTGCTTCAGGAGTGAAGTTTATCATGAATGGAGCAAACCATCTTACAGATGCAATTTCATCCTTTCCATTTGCAATATTCGGGAGTGGATGGGAAGATGCAATGAAAGATAAATCTTATCCTCACAAAGGGGATATCGTTATCGGAAATGATGTTTGGATTGGACACAACGCAACAATCATGGCAGGTGTTACCATTGGAGACGGAGCTATAATTGCAACAAATGCTACCGTTGTTAAAGATGTAGCTCCCTATACAATTGTTGGAGGAAATCCTGCAAAACTAATCAGAAAACGCTTTACAGACGACAAAATAAAACAATTGTTGGCATTAAAATGGTGGAATTGGGACATCACTAAAATATCAGCCAATGTTCATAAACTCACAGGAAGCGATTGTACCGTTCTAGATGATTTATAGTGTTTTTCTGTTGTTATATGTGGTTTATTGATATTGTATAGGCTGAAAACAGCCGCTCAGTAACAGGAATAATTTCAAAAATATAGGGTATATATAAATTTACCCCCTTTTGATATAACAGATGCCCCCTTTGTGAAACTTTCTGTTTTCCTACTTTTATACCTGTATTTTAAACGTTTGAAGTTTTTATGAAAACAACACATTTTTTGACATATTTTATTTTAACAATTGTTTTTTTACAAACTACTTTTTCACAGAATTCAAGTGCTTTGTATCAAGACTGGCTAGATTCACAAACAAGTACTTCCACCTCAATATTACCAACATTTAGTTATGCAGGCTACAAGCATGGTGAACAAGGAGTCCCTTTTAGTTTTTCACAACAGGTCTACGATGTAACGCAAAGTCCCTACAATGCAATACCAAATGATGAGGTGTCTGACAAACAAGCGATCATGGCAGCGATTGCAGCTGCTGAATCAAATCCTAATGGAGGTATTGTTTTTTTCCCTCCAGGACGATTTGATATCAATGATGCGACGGTAGATGATACCACAGAAATCATCAAAATCACCAAGAGTAATATAATTTTAAAAGGAAGTGGTTCTGGAGCAGGAGGTACAGAATTGTACCAAAAAGATTATACAGACCATCCAGACAAGGCCACCAAAAGTTGGGCCTGTCCTTATTTGATACAGTTTACCAACAATGAAGATTCACAAAACACCTTTGCTACAGATGTAATTGCAGATGCTGCCAGAGAGACTTATAAGGTGCAGGTAGCTAGTACTTCAAATATAACAGTTGGACAATGGATAGAATTGTACGTAAAAAACAAAGATGCTAATTTGTTGGCTGAAGAGTTAGCTCCATTTACAAGTAGTGATTTATACCAACCCTCCTCACTTAAAATAGTCAATGACGGTGTGATGATTCGTGAAATTCACAAGGTTGTCAGCAAAACTGCAAATTCAATTACATTTAAAGAACCTATACACAGAGCGATTGATGCAAGTTACAATTGGAAGGTGAATAAATTCAAAGCTTTGGAGGCCGTTGGTGTACAAGATTTAAAATATGTAGGTGGCTACACCTATAATTTTTTACACCACAGAGCACCACAAGAATTGTATCCTGGAGAACCAGAAGCAGGACCGCATGCCTATTTGAGTGATTCAGGATGGAGTGGTATCAAGTTCAACCATGTTGCCAATGGTTGGATTAAAAATGTAACTTTTTCTGCAGTGTCACAAGGTGCGATTTTTCAGTTTTCTGGTTATTGCTCAGCGGTCGACAATCATTATGTTGGAAATCCGGGGCATAATTTTATTACATCTCAAAACTCTACAGGATGCCTTATCGGTAGAAATCACGATGACTCATCGGGTATTTGGCATGGTTGTGGAGTAAGTGGTACTTCGATCGCAAATGTATTGTGGAGAAATATACATCCTGCCAATGGGAATTCAGGAATGGAAGTACATGCGAGTCAACCAAGATCTACCTTGTTTGATGCTTGTAAGGGAGGTTTTTTCACCAAGTTTGGAGGCGCTACTTCATCGCTTCCCAATCATTTAAAGCATTTGGTTTTGTGGAATTTTGAAGGTGTTTCCTATAAAAGTTCTAACGTAAAATCTTGGCGCTCGAATTCAGATAATAGGTTTCAAAAATTTATCACACCGATTGTTTCAGGACTTAAAGGTTTTACCTTATCCTCCGCAGCAAATCAATTTCAAGTGAATGAATCAGAGGGTGAACACGTCGATGAGACTTCACTTTATGAAAGTCAATTAGAATACCGATTAGGATCGTTACCGCCTTGGATTACAAATAGTGAAACAAGTATGTTATTGTATTCTGAAGATTTTGGAGCCGATACGGGGAGAGGTTTTAGCAAAGATATTACAAGTGATGGCGGACATCCAGACGGGGATATAATATTAAAACGTGTTTCCGATATTCCAGATGCCAACGATAGTACTCCTTCCTTTGACGAGGAATTGGATAGGAATACACTTAGAATACCAAATGGAGGTGTTAGAAATCAGTTGACACTTTCTTTCAGTGGGTCTAAAAATGTCAATGGTCAGAATACTAATTTTGCTGTGGATGCGCGTGCGGTTTTTACTCCTCTGAATTTATCTTCTTCTAATTTGTCTGATGAAGACAGTTATGTCTATGCTTCTTTTTGGACGCAGCGTAGGTATGGAGATGGGGATATTGCAACGGTTACTATTGAGGTTTCTACGGACTATAACGGAGATGCATCAACGGCAACTTGGCAAGCATTACCGATACATTCTGGGAAATTGGGAACCACTTCAGATCAACGGAAATTTGTAAAAGGTATTGTTGATTTGTCAGCTTTTGCCAATACATCTGAAAGTTCAAATGTTACGGTGGCATTACATTACCAAGGAAGTGATGCTGTTTGGACCTCAAAAAACAGGAACGGTACTTTTTATATAGCAGACCTGCAGTTTTTTATTCAAAACACACCCCTTAAAGACAATTGGTCTGGAGCATTTAGTTCTGATTATTTAAATCCATCGAATTGGTTTCAGAAGGCTGTTCCAAATTCACTATCAAATACGATTGTCATTCCAAAGGATGCCGAAAATTTTCCAACGCTTGATTCGAGTATTACAGCCCACAAAATCATTTTAGAATCAGGAGCTACTATGATAGCAAATGAAAGTGTAGATGCAACAGTAACTTATGAAAAAGAAGTAAGCAATGTATTGGAGTTAGTTGCACCACCTGTCGAAGGCTCTTATTATGATACCTTTTGGTCGGATGCCAATAGTATTGACTATACTTCAGAAGGCGCTCGGGCTATAGCTACCTATGACAATACAAGTACATCGAACTTTTGGAGTTATTCTGATGGAACTCAAGCCGACTTTGATAGTGGAAATGGTTATTTGGTAAAAAGAGCGAATGCTGGAGTCGTTTCTTTTGAGGGGACACTTCAAACTGTAGATGTCGACAATGTGTTATTGAGCAAAGGACTTACGGACTTTAATTTGATAGGAAACCCTTTTACTGCTTACATTAACAGTACTGAACTACTCAAAGAGTCGAGTAACTCCTCTCTATTGGCCTCTGAAACCTTATGGGTTCTCAATACAACTTCAGGTGTATACGAAGCCAAACTATCTGAAGATATTGACCCACTGCAAATAGCACCCGGACAAGGATTTTTTGTAGAGGCAGCTTCTGGTGGAAATTTCATTTTCAAAGCATCTCAAAGAAAACACAAGTCAGACAATCAAGATGTTGAGATTGATTATCCTGAGATTCGAATTTTTGTAAATGCAAATGGTTTAGAACGTTTTGCCAATATTCGATTCAGAGAAAATGCAAGTAAAGGGTTTGACAACGGTATGGACGGTAAAGTATTTTCAGGAGTTGCCTCAGACTTTGACTTGTATACAGAGTTGTTGCAAGGAGATGTAGCAACCAAATACCAAGTACAAACAGTACCCAATAGTGAATATGGATCTATGGTTTTTCCATTGGGAGTCACTACGAGTTCAGATAGATCCATTACGTTTACAGCAAATCATCTAAATATTCCTTCTGGATTTAATGTCTACTTAGAAGATAGAACTCTGGGAAGCATAACTGTTTTGAGTGCTATAGACGCTTCTTATACGACTGATATTTCAAATTCCGAATCTACTGGGCGCTTTTACTTACACTTAAAGACCAATTTTCTTTCCAATGAAACCGAAAGTCTAGAACATATTGTTGTGTATAAGACCCGTGAAGATAGGTTGCGAATTTTAGGGGTGAAAAAAGGAAATACACATATCGTAATGTATGATATGTTGGGTAAAAAAGTGTTTGAAAAGGAGATGATTGTAAGTGCTGATGAAAGTATAGCGCTCCCAAAAGTCCAAAAAGGAATATACATTGTAACTCTGAAAACAACAGAAGGTGGCTTGGTTCGCAAGATTCTTTTGTAGTCAATTAGGAAGAATTAGTAGTTAACATAAATTGAATGAATGAAATTAAAGTCCATTAAACATACAGTTTTAATCATTGTGGTTTTGTTATTTTTTTCATGCGACCACAAAGAATCCAAACAATCCAAGAAGCAATACGAACAAGCATTGGTGTTCGAAGATTACGGCACTGGAGATTGGCGTAAAAACTGGACGTTAGACGGTCTGACGGCTACTGTTACAAATACAGAAGCTGGAATGGAATTGAAAGCGGGTAACACGTATATGAATGACAGTTGTCATGCCGTATTATGGACACGACAGGTATTCAAAGGGAATATCAAGATAAATTATGACTACACGAGAACAGATACAGTGACCCGCTGTGTCAATATTTTGTATTTTATGGCATCAGGGAAAGGAACCGATGCTTATCCAACGGATATATCGGAGTGGAAATCCAAAAGGGCAGTTCCTAAAATGTCACTTTACTTCGAGCACATGCATGCCTATCACATTAGTTATGCTGCTTTTTCTGCAATAGAATATTCCAAAGACAAAGATTATATTCGATTGCGAAAATACGATCCGAAAAAGCAGGGATTAAAAGGAACAGATATTTTACCTGATTATTTCAATACACAACTATTCAAACCTTTCATTACTTACCATATAGAAGTTGTGAAGTCTAACGATTGGATCACAATGTCCATTCAAAACAAGCGAGATACATCTGATGTTTTGTATTGCAAATGGAGTATAAAAAATACGCCTGACTTGACATCGGGTAGGATTGGTTTTCGTCATATGTTTACGAGAAGTGCAACCTACAAGAATATTCAAGTAAGGCGTATTGATTAGAGGGGGGGTATTATTTTATATCAACCCAAACAATCTAGGTAAAAACAGGGACAGTTCTGAGAAGTAGGTGATTAGAAACAGCGATACAATCATTGCTGCAAACAATGGTATCAAAGGCTTAATAACCTTTTCAATAGATGTTTTGGCAATTCCGACCCCTACAAAGAGTACAGAGCCTACAGGAGGTGTACACAGTCCAATACAAAGATTCAGTACCATTACGATTCCAAACTGAATAGGGTCCATACCTAATTTAGTAATAATAGGAAGGAAAATAGGTGTAAATATCAATACTGCTGGAGTCATATCCATGAATATCCCTACAAAAAGTAAGAGCAAATTGATAACGAGTAAGATGACAATAGGGTTTTCACTCAAGTTTAATAGAGATGCACTTAATTCTTGAGGAATGTTTTCGAAAGACATTACCCATGACATAGACATAGAAGTTCCGATTAGCAGCATCACAATAGCGGCAGTACCACAAGAATCCAATAAAATTTGAGGGAGGTCTTTGATTTTGATTTCTTTGTAGTAAAAACCTAATACCAAGGTATACAATACAGCAATAGCCGATGCTTCTGTAGCGGTAAAAACACCTGTTACGATACCACCTATAACTACAAACAACAACATCAAACTAGGGAAAGCTCTTACAAATGTGGTAAACACTTCTTTTATAGAACTTTTCTTTCCTAACTTGTATTTTTTCTTTTTTGCCCATATAGAGGCAACAATCATCAAGAATAATCCTGTAAGTATTCCGGGAACATAGCCAGCCAAAAACAAGGCAGCAATTGAGACACCACCACTGGCAAGAGAATATACGATGAGTACATTAGAGGGGGGAATTATAAGTCCAATAGTCGATGAGGTAACATTGACTGCAGCACCAAATTCTTTGGAGTAACCTTCTTTTTCCATTTCAGGTCCTAAAATACTACCCATGGCAGAGGCAGATGCCATAGCAGATCCAGCAATAGAACCCATCAACATGGCAGAGATGATATTTATCAATGCCAAACCACCAGGAAGTGCTCCGACAATAGTTTTTGCAAAAGCAATCAGACGATGTGCAATTCCTCCTTTGTTCATCAATTGACCAGAAAGGACAAAAAATGGGATGGCCAATAACGCAAAGCTGTCTAAACCTGTTCCGATTCTTTGTGATACAGTTGTAAGTGCGGGTAATACGGGTATAGAGACCATCATGGTCAATAAAGATGAAATAGCGATACTCCAAGCTACAGGAACACCGATACCTAGAAAAATAATAAAACTAAGGATAAGGGTTATGATTGGTAGATATTCCATTATTGTTTGTTTAAGATGTCAGAAATTTTATAAAAAATGATGAGTAGCCCGCTTATAGGTATGATAATATATACCAAAGCTAAAGGTATTTGCAAGGCAGGAGAATATTGCTGCAGTGTATAGGTGATGTATACCAATCTCGATCCTCCTACTACCAAGGCGGCAAAACAAAATAAGATGATTAGAATATTTACAAATATTTTCAATTTTACCTGTCCTTGTTTGTTAAGTCGCGTTGGCAAAAGGTCGATAGCAACGTGCATACTTCGTCCTGAGATATAGGCAGCTCCTAAAACCCCCACCCAAATCATAAGGTATCTCGCCAATTCATCTGTAAAAGAGCTAGGGTCACCTAATATAAAACGAGTACATACTTGCCACAATACATTGACGACCATTACTGCCATAATTGTAGCTAGTACATTCCCTAGAATACGGTCTATTTTTTTTCTTAATTCCATTATTTTGTCTCTTGTATTCTATTGATGATTGAGTTGATTTCTGTATTTTCTTTGTAGCCCTCATATATAGACTTTACAGATTTTTTAAAGGAAGATTTGTCAGGTCTAGTGATGATAACTCCTTCTTTTTTTACAGCCTCTAAAGCTTCTTTTTCAGAAGCTGCCCATAATTTTCTTTGGTATGTTACCGATGCATCCGTTGCGTATTGCAGCCATTCTTGTTGTTGTGCATTCAGTTTCTTCCATAGATGTGTACTTACAATTAACACATCTGGTATGGTAGTATGCTCGTCCAAAGAAAAGTACTTACACACTTCGTAATGTCTAGATAGGTAAAAAGTAGGGGGGTTATTTTCGGCTCCATCTACCACTCCTTGTTGAAGTGCTGTATACAACTCGCCAGAAGAGATTGGGGTTGGGGAGCCTCCCATACTGCGTGTCATGCTCATGGCAGTTTGACTTTCCATCACTCGTATTTTTAGTCCATTGAGGTTTTTAGGGGTCATTACACTTTCTTTTTTCGTGTAAAAACTTCTACTTCCAGCGTCGTAATAGCCCATTCCTTTCAACCAGTATTTCGTAGCGCCATTGAGCAGCTCTTTTCCGATAGGTCCGTCTAAGGTTTTAAAAGTGTGTTCTTTGTTTCTAAAAAGAAATGGAAGTCCAAAAACCTTCATGTTTGGTGAGAAATTTTCCATCACTGCTGCCGATACTTTTGTCATATCTAGACTACCAATTTGAAGTAATTCCAAACATTGGCGTTCTGATCCCAGTTGTTGGTTTGGGTATATTTCCAATTTCATCAATCCTCCTGAGGTTTTTTCCAATTCAGTACCCATGTATTCCATGGCTTTGTGAACAGGGTGGTTGGTGTCTAGACCATGCGCTAGTTTGATAGTTTTGGTTTTGCTTGCTTTTCCGCAGCTCACTATGACCAACGCAACACACAATAGTAATTTGTAGTTCATTTGTTTTTTTAAGCTAATAGTTGAGTTGTAAAACTACCGATTGTTATAGTTTTTTTAAGGGTACAATCGGTTCTAAAGCAAGGGGGTTAATAGTCGAAACTAGTGTCAATGGTTCCTTTTGAAATATTTGTTATACAAAAGGAGTTTTTAGTTTGTAATGACAAATTCATTTTTAAAGTATGTTTCAATCTCTTTGAATTAGGTTATTTTTATAGTTATATAGAAAAGGATTAAAACAAAAATCAAAAAAAATAAAACCACGTGTAATAATTTTAAAATTCTACCACTAACCCAATAAAAACAGTTTTGAGCAACGATTTTTATACACATTCAATTTTGCCTTATGCAGGAATTCTAGTAAAGCTTTGTAGAGCGTATACCAATTCTCAAGAGGATTACGAAGATTACTACCAGGAAGTTTGTTTGCAAATTTGGCGCAGCAAAGACAATTTTAAAGGAGATTCTGAATGGGCTACTTGGGTCTATCGCATCGCACTGAATGTATGCTTGACCTTGCTAAAAAAGGATAAGAAAAGCAATTCAAATTTTGTTTCTGACATACAGTCTATTGATATTACTGAAGATGTATCCGTTTTTTCAGATACTTCTTTGAACCTTTTGTATGCGGGAATCAAACGTTTGTCAGAGATTGATCGTGCGATTATCACTTTATATCTAGAAGGAAATAAATACGATGAAATTGCTCAAATTATCGGAATAGCTCCAAACAATGTAGGAGTTAGAATAAACAGAATTAAATTAAAATTAAAAAAACTACTCGATGGAAAAATCAATTGAACAAATTTGGAAAGAAGGCTTTTTAAAAGAAGCAAATATTAAGGCTCCGGTTATAGAGAATCTCTACAGTCAAAAATCAGTACACATTATAGACAAATTCAAACGCATGTTTCGCATCAATTTGATAGCAGTTTTAGCATTTTCATTGTTTGTTTTAGGTATGTCATTCGTTTTGAAGATTCCTTTGTTAGGATGTTTATTATCCTTGGGATTTTTTGTGGTGCTCGGTGTCAATACGAAATTGTTTCAAGGTGTTAAATCGATAGACAAAGGAGCCAACTGTTTTGAATACCTTACAGCCTTTCACAACTGGGTCCGTTATCAAGTAAAAATCAATGAAAATATGTCTCGATTTTTGTATCCATATTTTTTTATGTCTATCTTTTTAGGGATGTGGTTTAAAGTTGAAGAAGGGAGTTTTGTGGGGGTAAGATTTGTGTCCTCATTGGTAGCAAAAAACCCTGATATGACCCTTGTTTTTGGTTTTCCAATATTTGTCATTGTTTTGGTAGTTGTAGCATTGATGGTCCTTGCACTGCTTGGTCCAACCATCTATCGTTGGGATATAGGTCTGATTTACGGACGTATTTTTGCAAAATTAAACGATTTAGTTTCGGACATGGAAACTCTTAAAACGGAAGTAGATAAATAATACCTTACCAGCCTATGTGCCATTGTTTACATGGACAATGTTTCATAGGCTTTTTTACCTTTTGTGGTCAAATAAGGATAGAGTAGAAATAGCATTTTTTCTGTCAGAGAATTGATGTCGGTTTGTTTAATTTCTTCTTGGTATAAGAAAGAATTGTAAAGACAGGTGTTACCAAAACCGATCATGTTTTCTGAAAGTAGTTCCCTTTCTTTTCTTGGAATAGCTTTTATACTTCCTTCTTCTGTTAAATAATCGAAAAGCCACAAAAATCCCTTTTTTCTATTTTCATAGGCTTGTGCGAAGTGGGTATTAATTTTCTCATTGCTTCTGAGTATGTTGTATAAATCCGTCCAAAAGAAGCGATAGGCAACCATACGCTTTATACTTGTATGAATGTCATTCTGAATGGTATTTAGGGTTATTTTTTGAGAGCCTAGCGTGTTTACACGTTCGTCAAAGACCGCAACCATCTCAAAATAAATTGCTTCAAGAATGTCTTCTCTTTTTTTAAAATGATAGTTGAGGTTGCCTGCACTCATTTCAAGTGACTCTGCGATCATACGGACCGTTACATTGCTATATCCCTTTTTGT
>JBELHA010000039.1:0-2765 GCA_042091695.1 Flavicella sp. | reverse complement strand
TTTTTGTCTTCACCGGCTTATATCGTAAATGGAAATCCATTCAAAGCTTTGTTCAAAGTCTTTATCCCAATGAAACGTTACATGAAAACTGAAAAGATCAGTTATATGGAGAAGTTTTTGGCAGCCGTATTCACAGATCGAGATGACTTTGCAATAGCATATTTGTCGAAGGTTTTCTTGTATTTTACTATGGATTTTACACCTGTTCCTGTGATAAAAAAATCTGCAGCACAAAGCATTCAAACCCCGATTTTTATTTTTGCAGCTGACGATGATATCATGTTTCCAGGTAAAAAAATGTTGAAACGCGTTCAAAAAATATTTCCATCTCTCAAAAAGATTGAACTAATAGCAGGTTCCAAACATGTTCAAAATGCCAAACAAAATAGTGAGATTTCACAAGTCATTCTTCAGGCTTAAAAACCTACGTGATTTAGAATTATATTTTTTGCTCTTAAGCGGGGAATGATATATTTTTAAACCAAAAAAAATATGGACTCAAAAGTATTCAAAAGCAATTCTTATTGCTTACTAGCTTTGGTGGTTATAGCGACTTTAGGCCTTTTAGCTATTGCGTACTTGACAAAAGATGTGGTGATTTTTGATACGCTTTCAAAGCCTATTAACAAGCAGATTGCTTACCAGACAATTACTTTGTTGGGGACTTTTTTGTTTTTGTTGCTTTTAAAAGTAGTTAAGAAAGAAGCTTTTTATGCTTATTTTAGAAAAGGTGCTATTGCTGCTTTTGTAATTCCTGTACCGCAAGTGGGGATTACTCCCAAGGCACATGAAAATTGGTCGCATATAGGCAAGAGTTTTTCTGTAGTGATTTCTATTGTAACCGCTATAGTTATTTACTTACAAGTTGTGAAACAAGGTGGTCTTGCTTTTGAAAAAATTATGTATGTATTGCCGTTCAGTTTATTGTTTGCGCTATCCAATTCTTTCGTAGAAGAATGTATCACGCGTTTGGGGGTTGTTGTTGCGCTTGAAGGTGTGGCATCTACTACAACAACACAATTGGTCTCAGCTCTTATCTTCGGTTTGGCGCACTACTTTGGGAATCCCGGTGGGCCAATCGGAGTTATAGTTGCAAGTTTTTTGGGATGGTTACTCGCGAAGTCTATATTAGAAACCAAAGGTATATTTTGGGCTTGGGCTATTCATTTCCTACAAGATATCATTATCTTGACAGCTCTTTTTTCGTTGAGTTAATTAAAAAAATACAGTTATGAAGGCATTGGTTTCGGTTGGGTGGTTGTCAGACAATTTAGACCGCAAGAATTTGATATTGTTAGAAGCATCTTTACACCCTGTACCTCTTGAACAAAATAACGAAGGAGTTTCCTTATCTATTCCCAATACGAGGTTTTTCGATATCAAAAATTGTTTTTCAGATACAGACAGTGTGTTTCCAAATACACTACCTTCTGAAGCAGTCTTTGAAGTAGCTTGTCAGCAGTTGGGTATTGATAGTACTTCCCAAATTGTTGTTTTTGATCGTGGAGGAATTTTTTCTAGTCCAAGGGTCCGATGGATGTTTTTGGCTATGGGACACAAAAACGTAACTGTTTTGGACGGGGGTCTAAGCGCTTGGAAAAAACAAGGTTTTCCCTTAGAAAAACCAAAAAAATCTGCTTGGAAAAATGGAGATTTCAAAGCAAATTTTGACACGAAGTACATCAAGTACTACAAAGATGTTATTAAAAACCTCAGTGATGATAAGTTCACGGTTGTAGATGCTCGTTCAGAAGGACGTTTTAAGGGTATAGCACCTGAACCAAGGAAAAATTTAAAAAGTGGTCAAATACCAGGGGCAAAAAACATACCTTACACAGCTGTTCTTAAAAATGGTTTTTACAAAGATAAAAAAGAATTAATGCGTTTATTTTCTGAAAAAATATCGGCTCAGGAAGCATTGGTTTTTTCTTGTGGTTCCGGAATTACCGCCTGTATCGTAATGCTAGCCTGTGAAATATCTTTTAAAAAGCACAATTGTGTATACGATGGTTCTTGGACAGAATGGGCAACTTTACAAGGGTTGTTCTTAAAGAATTAATTGATAGATATACTGCAAATAAAAAAAGGAGCTTTCTATAACTGAAAACTTCTTTTATTATGAGTGTTATCTAGGCAAAGTATGCATAAATTACAATGACAATGGTGCAGATTCCAATACCTGCAAATTTAACGTGTTTCCAAGGCTTTATATTTACTTGTTGGGTGTATTCCTGAACAAAATCACTTTCTCTTGGTTTTAGTTTCCCAATAAGTAACATGATCAATACATTGGCTACAAACAATATAGCCATTATATCCAAAAAGTGTGGGTATGCTTGGGCTTTTACAAGTGCAAGTGCAGCTGTGTCTGTGATACCTGCTGAAGCAGCTTTTGACAAAGCGCTCTCTACAAAATGAGGTTGTAAGAAAAATTGACTGACGATGTACAAAAGACATCCTGAAATCAATCCAATTTTAGCAGCTATGGCTGGGACTCTTTTGGTTGTGTATCCTACTACGATGATAGTTAAAATAGGAATGCTATAGATACCGTTGATTTCTTGAAGGTAAGCAAAAAGACTCCCTGCATTGGCAATCAAGGGTGCAATAAACATGGCTAGTATCGCCAATACAACCCCAAATATTTTACCGTATTTTACCACCGTTTTTTCTTCCGCTTCCGTGTTGATGTATTCTTTATAGATATCAATACCAAAAAGGGTTACAGAGCTATTCAAAACACTGTTAAAAGAACTCAAAATAGC
>JBELHA010000038.1:25017-29424 GCA_042091695.1 Flavicella sp. | reverse complement strand
ACTCGGGATTGTAAATCTATTCTTTATTGGTTACGGATTGTATTTTTGGGCATTAGGATTTGGGGTTTTACATATCGTTTACGGAACCTATGTGTATTTAAAATTTGAGCGTGTATGAAACATATTGTACATCAATTGAACAAAGCTTTAGAAAACCGAGTCAGGCTTGGAATCATGTCTATCTTAGTGGTACAAGAGCACGTTGGCTACAACAGATTGAAAGAGCTACTTGGGGTGACAGATGGCAATTTGGCCAGTTACTTAAAAGCCCTAGAAATACTTACATATATATGTGTCAATAAAACCTTTGTGGACCGAAAACCACAAACCACTTATTATGTATCAAAGAATGGAAGACTCGCTTTTCAAGAACATGTAGATGCTTTGGAAAACTTACTATCAAATACATAATTTTTTTTCAATACACACGTTGAAACACAAAGTACTTTTAAAACAAATAACTATGACTAAAAAAGAAAGACAAATCACAGTAGTATTAGCAATTATAGGCAATTACCTATTTTACAATCAATCGACAGGAATCAATGTATTGCTGTTTACATTATTATCAGCTGTTATTTTAAGATGGCTGCACCCTGCAATAAAATTGAAAAAGCTTGCTATTGCTATTATACCTTCAATTTTGTGTGCGCTATTTATAGTGTGGTATCCACAACTTATCACACTAATTATGTGGCATTTATGTTTTCTAATGATGTGGTTCTCAATAAAACCATCTCCCTACATCATAGTTGTATTTTTACAGGCTTTTAATTCTTTAGTTAAAACTCCTTTTTTAACTTTAAAAAGAAAGTCAAAAACTACAAAAACAGATAGGGGCAATAAAAAGCAACTGCTACTCTATCTCATTACAGGTAGTATCGTTTTTGTATTTGTCGCTTTGTACAGTCAAAGCAATCCTTTATTTTCTATATATGTATCAAAAATAGATGTTTCTTTCATTAATTATGGATGGCTGCTAAGTGCCTTTTGGATTTTCTTCTTGCTACTTGGCTTGGTAACACCAACAACGCAAGCATCTATTAGTAAGCTGAATAGAAAAGCAGCCCAAATTGAAGAAAAAGCAAGCTCAAAACGAGACGAACAAGAATTTTCAATTGCCAAACTGACCATCTGGATACTCGGTGCAATTTTATCTGTGATCAATATCGGTGACTTGCTTGTGTTGTTTACTGGAAGTCTACCCGATGGAATCACTTATTCAAAATATGTACACCAAGGTTTTAATACGTTGATTTTCACCATCAGTCTTGCAATTGGATTGATTATCTATTTTTTTAGAGGACAACTCAATTTTCATGAAAATTTTAGTCTTTTAAAAAAAGCTAGTAGTTTCTGGATCGCACAAAATCTATTGTTAGCATTTATAACAGCTTATAAAAATATCTTATATATAGATGAATATGGCCTAACCTACAAAAGAACAGCTGTATTTATAGCACTTATATGCGTTATTTTAGGCTTGTTTCTCTCCTTCAAAAAACTTCAAAAGACATTTTCTAATTGGTATTTTTTCAACAAATTAACGCTGTATACATTTACTTTTTTTGTTGCAATATCCCTTATACCTATTGACAAAATGATTTGTAGATACAACCTAAAGTATACCCAAAATGTAGATATTGAATACCTTTTAGATCTCAGTAAGCCAGATCTTTTGTCGATTGAAAACTATATCCAGAAAAATAATTGGAATTTTTCTAAAGAAATGCTCGAATCCAAAAAATCAAACATTGCCGATAAGACGTATTACAACAGTTGGAAAAGCTGGAATTACTACAGCTACGAATACAATTTCTTAAAATAAGACTGATGCCTCTAAAAGCAATTGAGAATTTAGAATTCATATAGTCACGCGACTAGAGATTGGCCTACTTACAAGGAGATAACTATGGTATTGTCTAAAAAAACACAAAGTCCCAAAACAAATAAATTACAGCGTTTGGGTTATCGAGACAGTACATTACCTTTATTACTTTGTAGGTAGGATTTTTAAATTGTTATAAAAAAACCTATTTGTAAACAGCACCACACTTAAAGCGCGCTAAGGACCTTATATTCACATAAAAGTTATAACAGATAGAAAACTCGTGAACACCTCCTGTACGTATAAGATCTGAAGTATTGACGTCGTAGGAATAACCAAAACGGAAACGCTTCCACTTAAAACCTGTAAAAGCACTCAAAGAGGTAATCAATCTCGAATTGTCTGCAATATCCAAAGGCGCTGTGGACATAGTTAAACCTACTGAAAACTGATTGTAATAGACATATTGCGCACCGATATCTAACTTGTTAAACCTTCCTTGCAACATAAAATTAGAAATAGCATAGACTCTGTGATACCTCCTAAACCTAGAACTGATATTTTCTAAAAAGGACAGGTAATACTTTCCATGTGCCGACCAAAAAATATCCAAGGGCACCTCTCCATTTTCTGCCAAAGAGATATTGGGAGTATTCACATGTTTGGCCGTAATCCCAAACCAAGAATCTTCATTGTTAAACAATAGGGAAGCACTAAAATCAAAATACCCACGCCTATCTTTTAAAAAAAGTGGGTCAATTGTTGTACTTCCAGAAGTACCGCTGTTAAAATTTATCTGATCTTCAAACAATAGGTTTTGAAAACCATAACTTTTATCTGCCCACCCGACCGACACACTAGGTCTAAAAAACCAAGTTCTTGTCAATTGATAAGAAACCGCATAATCAAAATTAATTTGATTGAACTGATAATTGGAGGCACTTTCTTTCTGTTGTAGAACCTTAAGTCCAATACCTATATTATAGCGTTCAAACCAAGTATCTACAAAGGCAAATTTTGAATTTGTCTTGATGGTAGCATTTCGCCACTGTGACCGAAACAAAGACCCCATTTTAGTTCCTCTACTTGAGCCTGCAAAAGAGGAACTCAAGGTTTCTGGAACCAAAAAATTCTGTGAAAAAACTACATCTTGGGCACGCACCGTAAAGCCCATCAAAAAAACTACTACACCAAAAAACTGCTTCATATCATCGTAACAAAATTAAAGGGGTGGTTTCTGTAACTTCTTTGCCATAAAAGGTAGTCCCTTTGACAACTAGTACATAATTACCATTTTCCGCATATGTACCATCAATCTTTCCATCCCATCCCTTAAAAGATTGAGCTTTTTCATAATAAACTGATGCACCCCAAGTATTGTAAACTGTCATTTCTATTTCCCGAAATCCTCTATGCAAAGGCCGTATCACATCGTTGTAACCATCTCCATTTGGAGAAAAAGCGGTTGGATTCACCAAGGAATACGCTTTTGTGATATCTATAGAGCGGGTGATTTGTTCTTCACAACCTGATGCGTATTGCAATGTCAATACCACCTCATAAACTCCCTTAATATCATAGGTATGTACGGGATCAGCATCGTTGGTCAATGGAGAACCATCTCCAAAATCCCACAACACACTCACATAACCAGGAGTTGACAAATTGCTAAACTGTATAGGGTCTCCAATAGAAAGAAGTCCTGTTTGGGCTTGTGAAAGTGCATCGTAACTAAATTCAAACGCTTCTATTTCTGAAGGTAAGTCTACTCTAAAAAGTTGTCTAATCTCACAACCTCTTGCATCTGTAACTATCACCACATAATTATTGCTCTTTGTCACGACAGCATTATTGCTATTCTCACTGACTACAAAACCATCAGGCCATGTATAGCTATAAGGAGGAAATCCTCCGGTAACCTGAGCAGTAATTTTTTTACCAATCACAGAAATACTACAGTCTCTATTGTCTGTCTCTACCAATGTCATTGCCAACGGGGCTTGACGGTAAATTTCAAATTTTTGATTTGAATTACACCCATTATCATCTGTTATCTGAACTGTATAAGATCCTGCGGGTATATTGAGGAGATCTTCAGAAGTTGCTCCTGTGTTCCATAAAAAAGAATAGGGTGCTGTACCTCCTGACACTTGCAAATCGATACTTCCACTATTTGCAACAACACAATCAAATGCATCTATAACAGTACTTGTAACAGCTATTTGAGTAGGATCAACCAGTACAAATTCCTCGATAAAAGGACAGGAATCTGGATCGCTATCAGTAATACGAACCTTGTAGGTCCCTGGAGCAAGATTGTTACGAAGTGTTCCTGCATTGTTCGCATCCTCCCACTGTACAGAAATCGGTGCAATTCCTCCGGACACATTCAGCTCTATAGAACCATCTTCGGATCCATAGCAAGATATTTGACTGATTTGAGAACTGACACTAAATGTTGACTCATCAATCTCTATCGAAATGCTTTGTTCACAAGCATTGACATCAGTAACCGTCGCAGTATAGGTGCCTCCCGAAAGATTGTCAAGTTGTTCCCCCTCTACAAAAGTATTCCAAAG
>JBELHA010000038.1:22345-24917 GCA_042091695.1 Flavicella sp. | reverse complement strand
TTCCCAAACATAGGTATAATCAAAAACACCAGGGGTAATTTCTTTCAATGTACCACCGCTTATAGCAACTTCGATAGCACCTGTAGCCGCTCCGTTACACAATACATTTTGTTGTGATAGCTTTTTTATTTGTAGGACTTCAGGCTCTTTTATTTCGACAATACTGGATGCGATACAACCATTTTCATCCGTTACCAGCAATTCATAACTCCCCTTTTCCAAGTCAGAAAGTTGTAAACTATTCGCAGTCAAATCACTTCCATTCAAAGTCCATTTGTAAGTATAAGGCGAAGTACCTCCTATAACTCTCATTTCAATTTTCCCGTCTTCAACTCCAAAACAGGAAATATCTTGAAGCAGATCATTCTCAATCGCCAATAATGAAGGTGTTGTTAGCTCCCAATCCTCACGAAGCACATTGCCTTTGAAATCTTGAATTTCCACGCTATAGGTTCCAGCTTCCAAACCAGTTATGGAAGAAGACGAAGATGTAAATCCATTAGGCCCGGTCCATTCAAATCTATAAGGAACTCCAGAAGAAAATGGCCAACCTCCCTGAACGTCTGTAGTTATGCTGGCATTATCTGCTTCAAAACAAGATACATTTGTCAACTTAGCACTCACTCTCAAAGGAGGAAGTACCGTCAACACAAGTTCAAAAGCAGCTCCAGCACAGTGCTCCGTTGTAGGAGTTAAGAGATAGCGCAACTCAACTGGATCAAATCCCGTATTATTTATCGTTTGACTGATAGTAGTTACAGGGCTATTTGCTGCGGTTGCTCCTTGCAATATATTTTGTGAGTCACCACTTGGAAGACCCCAAGTATATTCTGTATTCACAGGCACTATATTAGCTAACACATCTGCAGGGTCAAATTCAAAAAGAGTCCCACTCACCACCTGAAAGTTTGCTGTTTGAATTTGTGGTACATCATGAACCGTTACAGAAACCGTTTCAGTTATAATTTGTGTACACCCTCCTGAAGAAAAAGTAACTTCTGCAAAGTAATAGCGAGTTCCAACTGTATCCACAGGAGGCGTAAAATCGATAGTGGTTTTCCCGACAATTGGTGTACCTGTTGAACTAGAAGCATCAGGAGCAAGAAACCATTGATAGCTTGGAGTTCCTGTTCCGTTTATATGAGAAAAATTCAAAGGGGTAGCATTGGCTCCAAAACAAAGTTCGTAAGCGATAGGTTGTTCCGCAATAGAGGGACTCGCGTTTATTTTTAAACGAGAAAAATCAGTCGAAACAACACATCCAGAAACGGATTGAGAAATTTCAGCATAATAATAGACCTCTCCTACTTGATTTGTTGGAGGGGAACAGGAAGCTGAAGTAGCACCAATTACCTCAGTCGCACCAACCTTAGATGCTGTTGTATTGGAATACCATTGATAATGATAGGTTGAGGTAACCCCACCTGAAACTTCTACTTTTAAAGGACTTGCAGATGCTCCTTGACACAATTCTTGAAAAGTGACTGGCTCTACAGTCACCTTTGGTGGTGCAACCACAGCCACGGTATATACCTCACTTACCGCAGTAGTACAGCCTTCTCCAGATATGGAAACCTCAGCATAATAATACTTATTTCCTACACTTGTAAAAGCAGGAGGTGTATATTGTTTGTTTGTGGCACTAGAAATTAAAGTACCTCCAGAATTAGTTGGTGTTGTATTGGAATACCATTGAAAGCTTGGTACCCCGTCTCCTCCTGAGTAAGTCACTTCTAAAGGTTCAGCTGTTCCGCCCTTACATAAATTTTGAGTGTCTGAAGCAGGAGCAATCATGATCTGAGCTTGTACTTTTACTGCTACAGGATCAGAAATAATTGCACTACACCCTCCAGAGGAAAAGGAAATTTCAGCGTAATAGTACTTTGTTCCAACAGCAGTAACTGTAGGTGTATAGTTTGCATTGGTAGCTCCTGATATCAAGACACCTCCTGTATTGGAAGCAACCGTATGTTCATACCATTGGTAACTTGGGCTTCCGGTTCCATTTTCAAAAGCAACTTCTAGTAGTGGTTTATCCCCTCCCAAACACAAGGTTGCTTCCGTCGGTTGTTGGGTGATTTTTGGGGTAGGATTCACGGTAACTACAATAGCAACCATTTCACCTTTACAACCTTTCACTGAGGGTGTTATAGTATAAGTTACAGTACCTACTGAACTTGTAGTGTTCAAAAGTGTTTGTTCAGGAATTTTATCCGAAGTCCCGTTGGAAATAAAACCGGTAATCCCTGTGCTAGCCGTCGCGTTCCAAGAAAAAGTGCTCCCCAACACACTTGCCTCCAACACAATTTCTTGCAGGACTTGATTCGCGCATAGTTCTCGAGTCAACTCGGTATTGGTAATGACTGGCTTTTCAACGATTTCAAAAACAGTTTTTGCCTCAGTAGAAAGCCCACAATCGTTTGTTACCACAAGTGTTGCTTCATATTCTCCCGGTGTTGCATAAGTAATGACACCTGGATTCAAGGTAGTCGCAGTTGCAGGAGTTCCTCCCGTAAATTTCCACTCGTAAGAAATCTCGCTACTGTCTTGTGTACAATTTTCAACCTGTGCT
>JBELHA010000038.1:6008-22245 GCA_042091695.1 Flavicella sp. | reverse complement strand
TTTCCACTCGTAAGAAATCTCGCTACTGTCTTGTGTACAATTTTCAACCTGTGCTTGGGGCTGCACCGTCAGCACTCCACAAGCGCTTATGGGTTCTATTTTTGCCGTAGGCGGCTTTTTTACCTGTATGGATTTCGTATGAATCTTTGTACTACAATCGGTTTGCACAGTTTGCTTTAGCGTGTAAACACCAGGTGTTTCAAATACAAACTCTGGATTTTCAGAGCTTGCATTGGTTCCGTTTGCAAAGCTCCATTGAGCCAGGGCTCCACAATTTCCTGAGTTATAGGTTACTTCCCACAAATAGCTCGGCACACTACACAAAAGACCTGCATCCATTTCGTTTGTAGCTTTTACAGGAATAGAAATACATACTTCGTCAACATCTGTTGAAAAGGTAGCTGGTCGGTTGGGAGCTATACAAATGTTCTTAGAAAACTCAGCCATACCACAATTACTTTTAACTTTTAAAGAAACAGTGTAAATTCCTGGAGATGTAAAACTGTGATTAATATTTGAAACTGAACTTTGACTGTATAATTTTTCTTCGGTACCATCACCAAAATCCCAGATAAAATCTGCACGATCAACACATCTGGAGGCATCACCTATCAAGGATTTATTTTCAAATAACACGCTTTTATTGACACATGAATTTTCCACCATCTCAAATTTGGCTATTGAAGACTCTAAAATCCGAATATTTGATATTGTAAACTTCGTTGCACTACAAGCATTTTCAATACTGAGTTTGGCAACGTATTGTTGATCAGTGAGCAGACAGCTCCCTTTCGTATAAGAGTGTGGCGTCAAAAAAGTACCTGAATCTTTTGGACTAGAAGCATTGAAAGCAGATGAACTCTCCAAATCTTGTTGGGTATAAATTTCGATAGGACTACCGTCCCCAAAATCTACCGTATACTTTGTATCTAAAGAGTTGGTACCCCAATTGCTAATCCCAAAATCCAGAGAAGCTGTTGGAGCGCATAAGTCTGTTGTACTTCCAGGACTTGCGAATCCTCCTGCAGGATTACTTACATTTATAACTGAATAGCTTTTCGTTGAAGGACAGGTTGTTGCAGCACTTGCTGTGATTTTCATTTCATAAACACCTAGACTTGTATAGGTATGTGAAGCCGGAAAACTGATGGTCGCTGGAGGTGTACCATCACCCCAATCAATGACATAGGAACCTACAATACCTATATCATTAGAAATATTTTCTACTTCTACTAAGTAATTTGGAGTATCAGAAGAAGCACTTCCACAATTATTAAAAACAAAATTACCAGAGATAGCGTCTCTAAAACTCACATTTAACTTACCTTCTACTTGTACCTGTTTTGTAACAGATGTACTACAACCATTTTCATCAGTAACTGTAAGGTGAACCTCAAAATCTTTTGTTTGCCCGACTCCTACAAATTCGAATGCATGTACAGGATTGGCATCATTTGAAGTTGAGCCGTCTCCAAAATCCCATGCATATGAAAGTGCGCCCGAACCTGAGCTTGTATTGGTAAAAACTACATTTTCTCCGGAACAGGCACCGTCGTTAACAAAGGTAAAATCTACGGTAGGAGCTGAATGAATCTGGAAAGATAAAGAGGGGGCTGAGATCACCTTTTCGGTACTACTTCCATCTTTAACTTTTTGTAATACATAAGAATGGTTCCCAATATCACCTACCGATAATGTAGCTGTATTAGCACTTAAAATTGTAGTGATTTCTTTCTGTACTCCATTTTCAGTATATTCAAAAGTGTAAGGAGGTATCCCTCCACTCCCTTCAAAAGTAAGTTGGATGGGTGCATCAACACAACTCTCAACTCCATCAGATGTTAGAATCGCAGTAAGATCTACTGAAAATCTTTGATACAAAAACTGAGAAACATTCGCATTAGAACTCAGTAAGAAAAGGACCAAAATCAAAGATATTAAGAAAATCGATTTTTTCCTTGGGGGTATTAATTTAAGGGGCTTCATCATATGTACATGTGCTTTATTAAATTTAAAAAAACACTTTCTTATAGCAATTATTTTCCCTGGGGTTTTGCTAATCTAATGAATTTAAATGTAACTAGAAACCGAAATAAAATACAACAACCTTGTAACCCTCTTTTTTAAAAGCACTAATAAAAGACATAAAAAACTGAAAACTTGATAATTAACCCCATTTCACACAGACTATAAATCACTAAAAATATGGAGCTTAAAAAAATATAAATTCACTAATAACAATGAAGAACAAAATAGCTATTCTATTTAGAATCTGTGATTTTAAAAAATAAACAAAACCTAATTAAATAAATTATTAGCGATATTTTTCTTTTCAAAAACTTGTTAGTAAACAATTTTAGATTGAATTTTAGTCGACAAATATTGCAGTCAATTAACATGTACAATGCTGCACACAATCCGACTCCTACCTCTCTATAGATGAGACATATAGAAAAAACCATTTAAAAGGAATTATGCGAATTGCAATGGCAATCGAATATAAAATAATTTTTTCTTTAGAATTGATACACTCACAAAAACAAAAAGAGACATGTAAATCCATATCTCTTTTCTTAGGGGCAGCATAATTTTTCAAGCTAGTAAATCTTCTTTTAGTTAAAAAAGACTTCTAGACAATTAAGCCTTCAAAGAAAACAAGTAAAGTTATGTAGTAAGAAATCTAAAGGTGAGATGTGGTGCTTAAAAGACACAAAATTTTTCATAGCAATTTTCCCTCGATACACCTATATACCCTTCCAACAGATGGTACAAACCTCTCTTCCATTATAAATTACTTAAAACAAAAACTAATTGTTTTCATATTATATAAAACATAGGCAAAATTAAACCAAAACACAAAGCAAAAGGAAACTAATACGTGAACGTAGCCTTTTACTAAACGAACGTTAGATCGGTAAAATTAGAAGTACCTCCGCCCCGTCCTTGTGTAAATTGACATGTAGACATGTATTTGGATCATATCCTAAATGTGACAAACGCTCTTTCACCAAACTCAATCCTTTAGAGATATGTGTGCTATTTGCCTTTTTAGAAGACACACCAATACCGTTGTCTTTTACTTTACAAATAAAAGTAGTCGCATCATTTTTAAAAAAACACACCTCTAAAATAGGGTTTTCAATGTCAGCTGTAAAAGCATGTACAAAAGCATTTTCCAAAAATGGCTGAAGGATCATCGGAGGAATTTCCAGCCCGTAAACATCCAAATCCGAGGCTACCTCAAATCGAATAGCAACCCTTTGGCTGACACGTGTGTTTTCAATAGACGCATAGGTTTTAAGATACGCTATCTCTTCTTGTAATGAGATATACTGTTTCCCACTGTTATTGAGATTTGCTCGCATTAGTTTTGAAAACTCAGTTAGATATTTCAAAGCCAAACTGTTTTTTTCTGTCTGCACAAAATACTGAATAGAATTTAGAGCGTTGAATATAAAATGTGGATTCATCTGGGACAGTAAAGCCTCTAATTTAATTTCAGCTAATCTTCGTTTTACTTTCTCTTTCTCTTGTACCCTTTTAGCTTTTAACCTACGGATTTTACCCAAAACTAGTATTGTTCCAAGTACAGAAATAATCAAACACACCACAAAAAACCAAAACTGCTTGTAAAATGGTTCTGGAATTTTAAATTCCATTAAAGTTTCAGAAAACACCTGACCCGTATAAAGATCCTTTACCTCAACTTCAAGAGAATAGGTACTGGGTTTTAAATAATTTAATGATAAATAATTAGATTCTAGAGGCTTCCAAGCTTCACTTGGATCTAAGCGATACCTGTACTGAAGTTTTTTGGGATAAGGATGTGCATTGACCTCAAACCTAAAATAAAGTCTGCTATTTTTTTCAATATAGTTTACTGTACCCCTATGCAATCGAACCTCTGTTGACTGATCATCTATTTTATAATCAGCGATTGAAACTTTTTGCACATAATTAGCTTGATTCAATAATGATTCCAAATCAACTGTATACGTTCCAAATGTAGAACCTATGAGTAACGTTTCATCTATCACAATAGCTGTATTGAGTTTCTTTTTCAAACCCTGTTCACGATTTAAATATCGAAACTTTTTTGTATCTGTAATAGTCAATCCTTTTTCCGTTCCTATGATTAGGTAATCTTTGTAATTTTCAATAAAAGAAATTGTATTACCGAGAATCTTTTCTTTAGGTATTTCTTGAACATCTCCCCCTACTTCACTTCGAAAAATAAACAACTTTCCTGCTTCATTGGAAACAGCAATTCCTCCTTTATAATCTGAAAGATGTCTCAATTTTTTTTCACCCCAAAGTTCATCGGAAGCAAAAGAGCGAAACCCTGAATTATCATAAACAAACAATCCCTTAAAAACGGAAGTAAAATAAGTTTTACCCTCCACAAAAAGACTTCCTACCACATCTGTGGGGGTTGTTGTATCATTTTCGGAAAAATACTCGTATTCGAACTTCTCCAAATCTGAATAAACTCGAACCCCATGATAAGGGTGGGTTTCTATCAACTCTCCTTTGGAAGTAAAATTAAAAGCTAAGGTATGTAAAGGATAATAATTGAGAAACACCCCCTGATTTGAAAACTGATATAAACCGATACTCGTATTCACCCAAAAGTCATTTTTAATGGCTTTTACCCCATAAAAAACAATAGCTGACGCTTTGCTATCTTCAATCAATTCATAAAAGTAAGCTTCCTTTTTAGGTTTTTTGTTGGTAGAAACATCAAACCATTTTTTTTGTTGGGATTTGAAATCCATTGCACTTATAAAGTGAGCACCAATATACAAGCCTTTTTTATTCACAGACGCTAATACTCGCGCTGAGGCTGCGTAAGCAAAATCTATGGGTGACATTTGTTTTTTTTCAAACAAAATAGTTGGAGCTATATCAACTTCATACAAGCCATTGTCAAGTGTTCCCACATACAATCTTTTAAAACTCGAGTCATATGCTAGACAACTGACATTCCTACTATTGATACCAAAATATTGGTTTACATAGGTGATTTTTCCATTTTCAAACTCGTAAACTCCTCCCGATTTTTCATAAATTCCCCAGGCAGCCGCAAACAAACGATCTTGCGCAGTTGTAAAGTCCCAAAAAATGGAACTTTCTGATTGTGGGGTCTTTTTTAGAGCTTTTTGTAGTTTTGGAGCTTTGAGTGAGATTTTTTTATAATACTCTTTCTGTCCAAGCAACAGACTATCTCCCTGCACCAATGATGCATAAAAAATCTCGTCACTAATGACTGCTTCTAATTGAATTTTATGGCCGTCAAAAAGAACCTTGTGAATTCCTTTGTTATAAGTTACTACGTATACAACTCCTTTGTAAGCATAAAAATCTTGAACTCTAAAAGAAGAAAGCGAATCCGATTGGTAGCTATATAATTTTAGTTGTTCCTTTGTTCCACCAAGAGATGTAATAACAGAAATACCATCACTACTTCCCACATACAAAACATCATTGAAAACCGACAAAGAGGTTATCTCATTGTGCACCAACCCATCTCCCGTAGAAAACACCTTCCAGGAAGTGCCATCAAAACGAGAAAGACCTCCACCGTAACTACCTACCCAAATATTTTGACTGCTATCTTCGGCCAGTGCCCAGGTATTATTAAGCGCCAATCCATCTTCTTCAAAATATTGGATTATATTTTCATTTTTTTTGCATACCAAACCATTATCTGTCCCAACCCATAGTGCTCCAGATTTTGACAATAAAACAGCGCGAACAGTAGTATTAGGCAGAACATTCTTATCTGTATAATGCAAGGAAGGCACTTGCTGTCCAGCAACAGGCAAACAGAAAAAAAACAGAAAAAAAACTTTAATTATCTTCAACGATTTTACTTAAAAATAAGGACTCAATCCTAGATGCAACCTTTACAGTCATGTGTGGAAGGTATGCTTCTTTTTTCTTACTATCATACTTTAAAACTGCACTCAATCGAACCAGAGACTTTCTATGTACTCGAAAAAACAAGTCAGGAGATAAACATCCTTCTACCTCCTTCAATGTTTTTAAAACGACATTCTGAGATCCATCATCGAGATTGATTTCTATATAATTACCGGAAACCTCAATACAGACAATCGATTCTATCGGAATAATTTCTGTTGTAGTTTTCGTTCTTATACACAATTTTTTAGGGTATCGCTTTTCTTCTACTGCAGCGATCACCTCACTGTATTGCTCTTGTGTATCTTTATATCTAAAAGCCCTTCCATTATAACGATCCATAGCAAACTTTAATTGTTCGCTATCAAAAGGTTTTAGTATATAGTGAAGAGCAGCTGCATTAAATGCCTGAATAGCATATTGATCGTAAGCTGTCACAAAAACAACTTCGAAAGTGTATTGTTTTGTTAAATTCAAAAACTCAAAACCATTTTTTCCCGGCATATGAATGTCTAGAAAAACCAAATCAACAGCTGTTTTTTCTACTACTAGCAAAGCTTCGTCTACAGAAGCACAAGCACCTACAATTTCAAAGGTACCCCCACATATTTCTTCCAACATAGAAGCAATCAAAAGTCGCGCATGCAACTCATCGTCAACTATAAGAATCTTTATTCCCATAACAATTTAAAAATTTCTTTTTCACAATAATTTTTTAGCAAGATACTTATAATTAATCATAAAATAAAGGATTGCTATTGTTTGTTGGCCATGAAAATCTTTTAGTAACACTAAAAAAAGAGTAAACAATAGTTTAGAACAGAACACAGTTAAAAAAATTAATTTTGTATGACTAAAAAATTCTAAAATGAGACAAAGGTTAATTTTTGCAGTATCACTTTTAGTGGTTCAATTTGCAATGGCGCAAACTGAAAAAGTAGTCATATTTGCCATCAACGACCAACACGGACGCATTGACAATTTTTCAAAAATTAAAAAAATTATCGATGCAGAAAAAGCACAACACGACAGGGTATATTTTGTAAGTGCAGGGGACATCTTTTCAGGGAACCCAATAGTAGATTATGCTGCTGAAAAAGGATACCCTATGATTGACCTCATGAACAAAACAGGAATCGACATTAGTGTAATTGGAAATCACGAGTTTGATTACGGGCAAGAAATACTCAACAACAGAATCAAGCAGGCAGAATTCCCGTTTATTTGTGATAATATGTCAGGAGGAGCAGATGCTATCTCAGAAATAAAAGGGTATCAGATAATTGAAAAGGACGGTTTGTCTATCGCCTTTATCGGTGTCGTGGAAACAGGAAATTCTGCAGGACACCCACTGACGCATCCTAAAAAAGTTCAAGGCTTGCAATTTACTGATGGGATGAATAGCTTCGCAAAATACCAAAATATCAAAACAGATGAAGATGTTGATGTAGTCGTAGCCTTGACCCATCACGGAAGTTCTAGAGATAGGGCAATACTTGAAAATTTTAGTTTTGTCGACTTAGCGATTGGTGGCCATACCAACAGAGAGTACGGAATATCTTATGCAGATGCTTTCCAAGTCATGTCTGGAAAATACCTTGAGAAATTATCCAAGACAACCCTAATGGTACGCAATAAAGAAGTAATCAGCTATGCATTTGAAATGATTGATCTTAATTCACAAGCCTACAATGAAGATCCTACAATTGCAAGCTTGATTGAAGCGTACAATAACAAACCTGAATTCTATGAAAATATCGGATTTTCTGAAAACAACCACAGTTCGAGTGAAACAGGATGTTTTTATACCGATGCCCTACGAGAAATTTCAGGCTCAGATATCGTAGTACAAAACAATGGGGGAATTCGAAATAGGCTGAACTATGGAACCATAACCCCACATGTCATCTACTCTATAGACCCTTTTGGAAATGGATTCGACACTTTTACCATGAACCCCTCACAGCTTGAAAACTTCTTTCAAGGCATTAATTATGGGTATGCAATTTCTTCAAGAATTCAAATTGAACAAGACGACTTCAACAACTATACATTTTATAGAAACGGGAAATTACTAGGCCCACAAGACACTGTTACGCTAAGTGCAAATGACTATATGTCAAGCGACAAGCCTGAACTTTTTGGGACACCGAGTAAAACATTCCAACTAACCACAGCTGAATACTTGGTACAATACACAAGAAACAGCACTGAAAATATAGATTACGACGGATGTAACAGATGGGAAGATAGACTTTCAAACGAATTAAATACAGTCTCTGAAATTAAAATCTCAAACACTCAAGAACAGTTAAAAATATTTGGCGTTATTTCTGAATTTAGCACAGTAATTTACACGCCAAATGGGCAGCAAATCTCAATAGACAAAAACGACAAAGAACTAGATATTAGGAATCTAGGGAAGGGTATCTATTTCTTACAGATACTACCTGAAAACTCTAGCCCAAAAAGCTTTCCATTTATAAAATAATTTATTTAAAACAAACACTGTAGCTTTAAAAATTTTAGAGCACATCAATAGAAGCGATACAACTCCACTTTATGAAAACACTTTCCAATAAAATCTGGATACTTTTTGTCATCCTCTCCATACAAGTTCTTTTCTCTCAGGAGAAAGTAGTCATATTCGCTATCAATGACCCGCATGGAAGTATTGAGAATTTCTCAAAAATAAAACCCCTCATCGAGGAAGAAAAAAAGAAAGACACCCCTGTATATTTTGTCAGTGCCGGTGATTTATTTTCAGGGAATCCCTTTGTAGATTTTGCAGCAGAAAAAGGGTTCCCAATGATTGACCTACTCAACAAAACTGATTTAGACATCACGGTACTTGGAAACCACGAATTTGACTATGGGCAAACCATATTAAACAAGCGTATTTCCGAATCCAATTTCCCCTTTATATGTGACAACATCTCTGGAGGTGCAAAGGGTATAAAAGCTATGGAAGGCTACAAAATCATCACAAAAAAAGGAATCTCAATCGCTTTTATCGGTGTGATTGAGACGAGTAGCCCTCAAGGAAAACCTTTGACACATCCAAAAAAGTTGGAAGGACTTGAATTTACAGACGCTATGGAAAGCTTCCCTAAGTTCAAAAACTTTAAAGAAACAAAGGATGTGGACCTACTAGTTGCTTTGACGCATTATGGAAGTAACAACGATGAAAAGGTGGTTGAAAAATTTGATTTTATCGACCTTGTTATTGGCGGACACAACAACCAAGAATATGGAAAATCTTATAAAGATGCCTTTATGGTGATGTCTGGAAAAAGACTGGAGAAAATGTCTAAAACCACCCTAACCATTACTAATAAAAAGATCACTGATTTCAAATTTGAGTTAATTGACTTATCAAATCCTGCACTTAAAAAAGATGCAGAGATTGAGACTGTGGTAGAGACGTATATTACAAGACCTGAATTCTTTGAGAAAATTGGTACTTCAGCTGTGACGCATAACCGTGACGAAACTGGATGTTTTTACACGGATGCACTGAGGTCCGTATCGGGAGCAGATATCGTACTTCAAAACATGGGTGGGGTAAGAAACATCCTCAAAAAAGGAGACATCACTCCTTTTTCTGTCTATTCTATCGACCCTTTTGGAAATGGGTTCGACACCTTTGAAATGCGCGTTTCTGAACTAAAAAAATTCTTAGAAAACTTCGACGATACGTACTCGCTTTCAACGGACTTAGACATCAAAAAGAAAGCAGGTAAATTTTTCATTGTAAAAAATGGTAAAGTTTTAAAAGATACCGCTACCATTACTTTGAGCCTGAACGACTACGTATCTAAAGTAAATGAAAGATTTTTTGACGCCCCAATAGTATCTTTCCCAAAAACAACTGCGGAATATTTAGTACAATACATCAAACAACTCAAAAACAAACCTATAAACTATAAAAACTGCACCCATAGAGAGCCGAGCTTCCTTGGAGAAGACAAACAAGACTAGAAAGCAAAAGAATACAATTGATAAATTTGCTTATTTTTGAACAACTCTAAAAGCACATTCTAGAAACAATTTAGAATTCCCTTATATTCCGGTCTCTTGAAGATACTAAAAAACACATATAAATACGTAGTAATCATACTACTCCTAATGAGTTGTGGTACAGAAACCTATGAATTGCAAATTGACAATCCAAATACTGAGGACCTTTATATCTCTGTAAACGATAAAGACTATGTGATTTTTGGGCTAGACATGTTGGTTTTAGAACTCGCAAAAGGCAGCTATCAATTTAGAGGGGCCAACGAAACAAAAACGCTAAATTTTTCTCAACAACAAAAAATAAATTCAGACGGGATTTTGAATCCCTATAAAGCTAGCTATGTTTTATGGACTGATACTTACAGTACTGAACCCTTAAAACCTATCGCGCACATTGACAGTATTCAAGGTAACAGCTATTCAAACTTACGTCTAGAAGTGCTAGATTCTTTTTTTATTCCTAAAAAGTGGGACTATGCTTTGTTTGAATCTTGGAAAGAGCAACTGCAGTACCACAGCATAAAAAACCTAGAAAAGTCAAAAATATATAGACTGTCAGCATTTGAAAAAACCTGGGGTTTTGAAAGCATGATAGATAGCGATCAATTGTCTTTAAAAACAATAAATAGCGAGCTGTTACAAATTAATCAGCAATTAAATTCCCTACAAAATGCCGACTAATAAAAACTCCCTTTTGAAAGGTAGTTCCCTTTCGTTGTGCATTCTTATACTACTCTTCGGGTACAATATAGCCTATGAACAATGGCCGTGGCTCTCAGAAAATTTCAAACAAATAAACAGTATTCCACTTGAAAAGAACAGTTTAAAAAGAAATGATAAAAGTCATATAGTTACTGTCTTAAAAAACCAAAAACAACAGCTAGAAATTCTGAAAGCACAAAAAGAAAAAGACAGTATTCGAATCATTGACAACAAAAACCGACGTAGAAAAGAATTCTTTCATTTTTTCAAAGCTTTGTCTGCATTACAAACCACAAAAAAAAGAAGCTGTCGTATTGCCTATTACGGTGATTCAATGATCGAAGGCGACCTGATGACAATGACCCTTCGCCGAGCACTTCAAAATGAATTTGGTGGCCAAGGTTTTGGTTTTCTTCCCTTGTCCTCAGAAGCCAGTAAGTTTAGAAGTAATATAAGACATACATTTTCAGAAAACTGGACCAAAAGAACCCTCCTTCAGAAATTAGACAGTACAGAACAGGTAGGTATAGCTGGAGAAATATATTACAGCGACAGTACGGGAGTTAGCACTGAAGTTCTTTATGCTACCAAAAACTATAGACACCTTCGTAAATTTCCAAACACAAAATTATTCTATGGCAAAGGAAATGTATTAGACAGTACCGCTCTACTCACTTGTAACAGCATCGAATACCCCATTTTTAGCACTGATAAAATAAACACCTTACTACTAAAAGACAGCGATACTACAAGACTAGACATTCAAATAAAAAACGCTCCTAACCTCCCTTTTTATGGAATTTCGTCAACCTCTAAAAACGGCATACACCTTGATA
Organism: Flavicella sp.; assembly: GCA_042091695.1. Classification (GTDB taxonomy): domain Bacteria; phylum Bacteroidota; class Bacteroidia; order Flavobacteriales; family Flavobacteriaceae; genus Flavicella. The sequence goes on along the minus strand of JBELHA010000038.1, from coordinate 10,765 downwards.
ATTTTGCAATTCGAGGCAACTCCGGAGCTACGCTCAATAAAATAAATAGCGACATGTTGCAATATTTTGACAAGGAGCTTCACTATGACTTGATTGTCTTGCAATTTGGAATCAATGTCGCCAATGGTTATGGGAATTTTAACTGGTACGAAAATCGCTTAAAAAAAATAATACGACACTTTAAAAACAACATCCCCAAAGCTTCTGTTTTGGTTATCAGCGCTCCCGACATCGCTACAAAAGACGCTACAGGGACAATGGCAACCAACCCATCAATTCCTGTTATAGTAGCAGCCCAAAAAGCAGCTGCAAGAGCAACTGATGCTGCATTTTTTAATTTATACGAGGCTATGGGTGGAGAAAATAGCATGGTACAATGGGTTGACTCTTTAGGCTTTGCAAACAAAGACTATACGCATTTCAATCACAAAGGCGCGAAATTTGCAGCTGGTAAAATACACAGCTATCTCATGCGTCATTTTAAAGACTTTAAAAAAGAAAAACGTTGAAAAAGCTTCTCCTATTCATATTTTGTCTTTGTTGTTTGAAGCAACAATCATACAGCCAACACCTATTGGAACTTGCTGAAGTTGAAGTATTGGCAAACACCTACACTTCGCAACTTGAAAATGCAGTATCGCTGTCCTCTTTTTTTAAGAAATTGCACAGCCAAGAAAAAAAAGCCAATCAAAAGATACGTATCGTACATATTGGAGATTCTCATCTACAGGCAGGGTATCTAACACAACACCTAAAGACCAAACTACAAACGAAGTTTGGCAATGCTGGAATGGGCTTGGTATTTCCTTACAAAGTCGCACATACAAACGGTCCAAGAGATAGTTATTCATTTAGCAATATAGCTTGGTCTAGCACACGTAATGTATACAATAATGTAACAACTGGAATTTCAGGACACCGTATCAGTACAAAAGCAGTTCCTGCAATCTTAAAACTAGCAGTCAACTCCAAAAACGGATTGAGCTATGCCTTTGATAAAATCACATTATTTCACCCTAAAAATAATGACTACAATTTTGAACTCGCTACAGCAACAGAAAGAGATGTGATAGAACATGCAAGTCATAGTAGCAAAACAGTATATTATAAAGTCAGGAGTGGTGACAATCTTTGGAATATTTCTAGAAAGTTTAAAACATCAGTGAAAGCGCTACAAAAATTAAACTCACTGAGAACTGACCGTATCAAACCGGGACAAAAATTAAAAGTCAGCAAGAAAGTACAATGGACAGAAAAAATAGCTGCTTCCGCTTTTAACAAACTCGAATACCACTTAAAGAAAAGGGCAACACATACTGAACTACAGCTCAAAAACCCTCAAGAATTTGTTTTTTTCAACAACTTACAAAACCAAAATGACACAGCGCTAGAAATAGACGGTATGCTCTTAGAAAACACGCATGAAAATGGAATCCTTTACAACACTATTGGTGTCAATGGCGCTATGTTTTCAAACTACACTGCTGATTTATTCTTTGAACAACTACAAACCCTTGAAGCGGATCTGATTGTTTTGTCTCTGGGAACTAATGAAATCTCCAACGACAAAAAAAACACAGTAGAAGACCTACAACTCCTACTCGATAGGCTACAAAAAACACTGGGTACAAAAACACCCATTTTGATAACGACCCCTTACGATTTCAGGAAGAAAGAAACACGTGCTGCCAAGACCCATGCTGAAATTATTAGCTTTACAAAAGAAAACAACTACCCTTATATTGACTTGTACAAAAGCCTTGGAGGCAAAGGCAGTATGCGTAAATTACAACAGAAAAAATTAGCACAAAAAGACGGGGTTCACTTGACCGCAAACGGTTATTTCCTCGCAGGAGAATTGATTTACAACGCTTTGATACAGGCTTATAACACTTTTGAAAATGAATAATTTCATAGACCATTTCCTGTACGACCCTAAGGCACCTTTGCTATTCAACAGCGGTTTGTTTTTGTTTCTCTTTACAGTATTTGTATCGGTTTTTGCGCTTTTAGAAAAACCCAAAAAGCTTCGAAACCTATGGACAGTAGCTTTTTCGTTGTTTTTCTATTACAAGTCTAGTGGATACTATTTTTGGATCTTGATGGCCTCAACAATTGTAGATTATTATTTAGGAATTTTCATCTATCAAAGCTCCTCTAAAACAGGTAAAAAGAACCTTTTGTTATTGAGTGTTTTTAGTAATCTCGGAATGTTGGCCTATTTCAAATACATGAATTTTTTCATCGATATCATCAATGATTTCGGAAGCGACATCGGAACTTTAGACATATTTTTACCCGTAGGAATTTCATTTTATACCTTTCAAACGCTCAGTTACTCGATTGACGTGTACCGAGGAGATTTAGAACCAGAACGCGACTTCTGGAATTTTAGTTTTTACGTTACCTTTTTCCCTCAATTGGTAGCAGGACCAATTGTTCGGGCGATAGATTTTATACCTCAGCTACACAAAAACCTAAAAGTTAGCAAAGATGACTTTGGAAAGGCAGTATTTCTTATCGGAAATGGACTTTTTAAAAAAGCTATAATTTCAGATTATATCAGTTCTAATTTTGTAGATCGCATTTTTGAAAACCCAACCCTATACAGCGGTATTGAAAACCTCTTTAGTGTCTATGGCTACACCCTACAAATCTACTGTGACTTTTCGGGATATTCAGACATGGCGATTGGGATTGCCTTATTATTAGGCTTTCGCTTACCCGACAATTTCAACCACCCATATACCGCGAGTTCAATCACTGAATTTTGGAGAAAATGGCATATATCACTCTCAACCTGGCTAAGGGATTATCTGTATATTTCTATGGGGGGAAATAGAAAAGGGAATTTTAAAACCTATAGAAACCTAATGCTTACCATGCTATTCGGTGGACTTTGGCATGGCGCGCATTGGAAATTTGTTTTGTGGGGGGCACTTCACGGTACAGCACTTTGTGTTGAGAAATTTTTCATGAAATATACAACCTATAAAAAGACAGCATTCACAAAATGTCTTGGATGGCTTGCAACCTTCCACCTTGTCGCTTTTGCTTGGATATTTTTTAGAGCGGAGAGCTATACAAAAGCAATAGAGATGTTGCAACATATTGCAATAAACACAGATTTTAGTCAAGGTTTTGAAGTGGTTTCTGCCTATCAAAATATATTTATTGCCATTGGGATTGGTTACGCATTACACTTCAACAGTCAAAAACTTATCTCCTTTTACAAAAAAAGCATTACGGTATTACCCACCCCATTAAAAGCACTTTATATAAGCTTGATCATATGGCTGAGCATACAGGTTTCCAGTGCAGATGTCATTCCGTTTATCTATTTTCAATTTTGAGAGAGAAATACTCTATTTTTCTTAATAAAATAGTAAATTTGCACCCTTTTTGAGTATCTTTTGTATCAAAAAGCCAACAAATGGAAAAAACAACACACAAACAATGGTTTTTACAACTCTTGCTTTTTTGCATGAGCAGTGTGACTTTTATCTTATTTGGACAGTCTCAGAAAAAATGGAAAAACCAAGAAATTTGGACCTACTTTTATCCGCACATTGAACTCAATGACAAGGTTGACTTTATCGGCGATATCGGTTACCGAATCCAAACTGCTGCACCCGATGATTTTAGCAGTTACTTCAGACCTTCATGGGAGTATAAAGCCCACAAAAAATGGTCATTTATGGGAGGACTCGGTCTTTTTTATAAAAATCAAACAGAGCGTAAGGCCGAAAAAACAGAAATCAGACCCTGGCAAGGGGTCGAAATCAAAAGCACCTTCCTTAGCATGTTTGAATTCAAGCACCTCGTTCGTGCCGAAGAACGTTTTACCTTTAAAAACAAACAATCAGAGTTCAATTCCCGACTGCGTTACAAACTATCTGGAAAACTCGCCTCTTTATCAAATACAAAATGGAACCTCCCTTTTTACGGAGAACTATTTTGGCCTCTAAAAGAATTGTTTAGAAATCCGTTTTACAACCAATTTAGATCAGGTTTTGGCATCAGTTTTACAGAGAAAAGTTGGAAACTACAAATGACATACAACTGGCATTTGACCACTCCCAATGCCCAAGAAGCGCTTTCATATCAATTCAATTCGACACAGATCAAACTCACCAAAACTTGGAGAGAAAAAAAGAGAAAAAAACAACTTACGAGCATGTTGTAAGCTTGAGTACTTAAATAAATATATTTCCCATTGAGTCTACAATTTCACGAGCCATTGTATCCAAATCAGTTGGTGCTTTGTGTGTGCCTCCTTCATAGGCGTGAATTGCACATTCCCATCCTGCATGAGGCACAATATTGAGTACCTCATCATCTACAGCATATAAGACCGTCAAATATTTAATCCTTTCAAAATCTTGCAACTGATTCCATGTTTTGGTTTCAAAAATTTCAGGTTTGTTTACCGAAGCTTTGGTGAGCAAAGGTGATATCAAAACATAGTTCGTTAAACCATCGCTTGATTTTGACAAAGCTTTGTATTGCAAGACCCAATTGGCACCAGTACTGTCTCCGACAATGGCCACTTCATCACAGTCCTCTCCTAGTTTTTTGAGACTAGCACCCATGTCGGCTAGTATGGTCTCAATGGATGTGACTCCATTTTGCCATTCAACACAGACAGAATGGTCAAAATACTTAGAAAAAGTCTGAAATTTAGAGGATTGCGCCGATGAGTTTAAGCCGTGTACATAAAGAAGCCCAATTTTTTCGGTATTTTTCATAGTTGTTTT
>JBELHA010000038.1:4606-5908 GCA_042091695.1 Flavicella sp. | reverse complement strand
TTTTCATAGTTGTTTTTATGGTTATTCATTATTTGAAATCAAATATACAATAGCAATATGCCAAAGACTGTCTTCTTAAAAATTAAAACTGTACAAACGTAAACGCAACATTGTTGCATTTAAGGGTGGTTCTGTATTTTTACAGTTGCAAGTAGCACACACAATACAGGCAACAGAAGCTGTACAAGGATTAAAAGAATCTTTCAATAGCTTCAAATAGCAAACAAACCTCATAAAACCATAAGTATGATCGCTGAATTCACAAAAGCCTTGGAAGAAGGAACCATATTGAACCCTCAATTTGAAAAAAGAGGTGGCTTGTTGCCTGTTGCAGTTCAGGAGACAAAAACAGGACAGTTGCTAATGCTAGCTTCTGTAAACAAAGAGGCATTTGCTAAAACTTTAGAGACGAGAAGGGCTACTTTTTGGAGTACATCGAGAAAGCAGCTTTGGACCAAAGGAGAAACTTCCGGAGACTGGCTTCAAGTTGACAATATACTCATAGACTGTGACCAAGACGCATTGGTATATCAAGTTACACTTTTAGGAGATGGCGTTTGTCATACGTTTAACAAAGATGGAAAACACCGAAAAGCATGTTTTTATCGTCAGATAGATCTTGAAAAAGAGATGTTAGATTTTTTGGAAAAATAGGTGACAAACATACAATACAGCACACAACATGACACATACAAACAAACTCCCGGTAACCGTATTGAGCGGTTTTCTCGGAGCAGGAAAAACGACTTTACTCAATCACATTTTACACAACAAAGAAGGTTTAAAAGTAGCTGTAATCGTAAATGACATGAGTGAAGTAAACGTAGATGCAGCTCTTGTAAAAAGTGAAAACACCTTGTCACGTACCGAAGAAAAACTAGTCGAAATGAGCAATGGATGTATCTGCTGCACCCTGCGAGAGGATTTGATGGTAGAAGTAGAAAGATTGGCCAAAGAAAATCGTTTCGACTACCTATTGATCGAAAGCACTGGAATTAGCGAACCCGTACCCGTGGCTCAAACTTTTTCATTTATTGATGAGGAAAATGGGATTGACCTCTCTCGCTTTAGCTATATAGACACCATGGTGACCGTAGTGGATGCTTTCAATTTCTTTAAGGATTTTGGAAGTACCGACATGCTATTGGACAGAGACCTTACCGATATCGAAGGAGACTATAGAAACATCGCGGACTTATTGGCAGATCAGGTAGAGTTTGCCAATGTTATCCTCTTAAACAAAATAGATTTGGTAACTGAGATAGAAGTCAAAATGTTGAGAGCAGCGATACAAAAACTCAA
>JBELHA010000038.1:0-4506 GCA_042091695.1 Flavicella sp. | reverse complement strand
TCTTTAAATATTGAAAGTGCGGGGGTTTGGTGGAGCAGCATGCCTGAATACGAAAGGATGCAGTACATGTCATATGTAGACAACCAAGAAACACTTGAAGCAGATTGGCACTACACATTTGGGGATAGAAAAATTGAAATTGTATTTATCGGTCAAAACATGGACCAATTTGACATAAAAGATAGATTGCAACGCTGTCTTGCTACCGATGACGAATTAGAAACCCTAGAATGGCAAGTAGGTTATGGAGACCGCTGGTCTGTGGAGAGAGTACAGGACTAAATCTCCTTTTACAATACAAATAGCATTTCATTTGAAAGCATACATCTGGCTTACAATCTACAGGTATACACTTCATGACCAGCTGCATCCCTTGTGCTTTTAAAACTTAGATTAGAGTGTATTCGTTTTAATTGGGTGAGCTTGTGAACAGGCCCTTTGAAATTGAAACACTGGGTGATTGCTTGAGGTGTTTCAATACAACCGTCATAAAACAGTTTTACTTTATAACTGACGATACACTCATTATGTGTTCTCAGGAATTTTTCGACCGATGCAAAGTGAGGTACGGTCACAAAACCTTTTTGACTGAGCAGGTTGTAGATTTTGTAGATACCCTCCATAGAATGTGCTGCAAACTGACAATCGTAAGCAATAGGAATCTCAGAACTCTCCAAGGAGTTGTTGTTGGGGTTTTGAACTTGTATTGAAGGAATCATCTATAGTTTTTTTTAAGTTAGACAGCATTGCATATGTAAAATGATCACATCACAATAGTCGGTACTGTGATGTGATCCAAAAACATCATTTCAGCACCTTGTCGACTAGCCTGTCAATAAACTTGCTGAGATTTCCTCCTACTTCGCTTCCTTTTCTATAGGGTGGAAATTTAGAAAATGTCGAGTCCATTTTTCTTAGGCTATCTGATGCTGTGCCGGTTGTTTTTTTGAATAAGCTTAATACCTCTTTCATAGTTTTATTTTTTATTGGTTTTGAATTCTTTTGACTGGTCCATTGCATCTTTGCTGAGTTTGGCTCCCATACCTAGCGCAAATAGACCAGCTAGAGCTTTGATTGTAATTTTTACTACTTCATTCATAGAATATTGGGTTTAAAGATTTGTATTAAAATTAATTTTAGGGGTAGGCTATTTTCTTAGGGGTAGTAATCTGTATAATATGTTAATGATGGTTGTGAAAAATTTTCTGGGCTTCTTCCCTAATATGTGAACGCAACCATTTGGGCTCTAGCACCTCTATATAAGGCATGTGCATAAAAAGGTGTTGTACAAATTCATAATTTACAACCAAGTCATAGCTGAAAATCTTATTACCCCCTTGTGTATCAACTAATTTTTGAGAGCTATGCAGGGGCATTGACTCAAATAGACCTGCTTGAATTGATGTAGCTGCGATTTGCACATTTGTCAGCCCTTCTCTTCCAGCAACACGAGGTCTTTGATCGATACCGACAATATTTTTAAAGATCGCGGCAGCTTCTGAAGCAGCTACTACTACCTTAATTGTTCCCTGTACATATAATTGTGAAATCCGATCCAAACCAAAAGTCTTTAAGGTATTTTCATCTTCTAAATCAACTGCTACCAAATACCAACGATTTTGATATTGCTTGACCAAGCAAGGTGCTACTTTGCGCTTTTTAGGACTTCCAAAAGCAGTCGCATACTCAAAAATCAGTTGCTTGTTATGGGTAATCCCCTTAAAAATAGACGTTAGCCATTCTACTCCTTTGAAATTTTGATGGTATTCGGGAAGGATATGTTCTTTTAGAGCAACCCTTGAGGATATTGTATCCATCGCCAAGGTTGATATTTCGGAAACATCTAAAAAATTGAGAAATAAGGCGTACTCATCCTCATCCACCAATTCGTTCATAGAATAAGTACTGTCTTCGTTTCGCTGTACCAAAAACTTCTGTGCTAACTCCTGCAAATAGCGATCGATGCTTCTTTTGCTAACATCGATTTCCTGATCCAATAAAGCGGCTTTGATCGCTTTTTTGGAAACTGGAAAACGACTGTTTTTAATCAGCTTTAGGATAATCGTAAAGGAAGCATTCTTTCTCATAGCAATTTTTATTTGAAACAAAAATATAACGCCACTGAGACAAATACTGTCTCTGTAAAAAAATAAATAAATTTAAAAGCGCTACTTCTTCCATTTTAGCCAATTGAAAAGGGAAAAATGCTTAAAATTAAAGGATAAAACAAAAAAGGCTAAAAAAAAATGAATTTAAAGCATCCCTAAACAAAGAGATGTTTACCTTCGAAAACTACTAGCGAAACCAATTTACAATCAAAAGGACCAGCTCATGAAATACCGTTTGACCTTCTTACTATGCAGTATCGTAGCACTTGCAATGGGCCAAGAAAGTGAAAATAAACCCCAAAAAAAATACCAAGCTAATTGGGAATCTTTACAAAATTACACCGCTCCTGAATGGTATGAAGATGCCAAATTGGGTTTTTGGGTACACTGGGGAGTATATTCTATTCCAGCATTTGCCGGTGACCACGCTTCAGAGTGGTACGGACGCTGGATGTATAGCAAAGATGGACAATCCGGCAAAAAAAATAGAGGTTTCAAACACCACCAACACCATTTAAAAACCTATGGTAATCCATCAGAGTTTGGCTACAAGGATTTTATCCCCATGTTCAAAGCGGAGAAATTCAATGCAACAACCTGGGCAGACCTTTGTGTAGAAGGAGGTGCCAAATTCTTTACCATGATGGCAACTCACCACGATGCTTTTTGTATGTGGGACACCAAACTCTCTAAGTGGAACTCTGTAAACATGGGCCCTAAAAGAGATCTTGTAGGAGAAATAGCTAGTGCTGTCAGAAAACGTGGACTGCATTTCGGGGTATCCAATCACTCGGCTTGGAACTTTCAATTCTTTGAACACAATCACAAAAATGGATACGACGCCAAAGATACAGCTTATCAAGACTTATACGGAAACCCAAATTTTGAGGGAAAGAAAGCCATAGCAAGCAAACGCGATATCGATCGTTGGCTTGCAAGAACCATCGAATTATGTGACCTGTACCAACCCGACCTCTACTATTTTGATTGGGGATTTAAAAAACCTGGATTCGAACAAGGACGCAAAACATTTGGTGCTCATTACTACAACCAGGGTGTGGTATGGGGAGGAAAAATGGGAGCTCCAGAAGTGGTGTTGAATTACAAGAGCACCCTCTATCCGGAGGGATCTGCTGTAAAAGATATCGAAAGAGGTCGTATGACCGAAATTGCTGATATGGTATGGCAGACTGACGATTGTGTCTATGACGGACATACTTGGGGCTATGTACCCAACTTGCAAATCAAACCCACCAACCGCATTGTCGATGAATTGATTGATATTGTCAGTAAAAGAGGGGTACTCATGTTGTCTTTTGCTCCCAAAGCAGACGGCTCTTTCCCCAAAGAACAAAAAACACTGATCAAAGAATTAGGAGGATGGTTGCAAAGCTGTGGTCCTGCCATCTATGCAACACGTCCATGGGAGATTTTCGGAGAAGGTCCTGCCATCTCAAAAAAGTTAGCCTATGATGGAAAGGCAGTAAAACATGACATCAATGGTATAGGATATACCGCACAAGACATTCGTTTTACGCGCAACAAAGCCAACAATACTTTATATGCAATAGCATTGGACTGGCCAGAAGAAAAACTCGTCATCAAATCTTTGGCAGGAGTGGATTTGAAAAATTTAACCTCCTTGAAGCTCCTGGGGAGTCGCCAAAAATTGAAATGGAAACAAACTGAAAAGGGACTTGTAATCTACCTTCCTAAGAAACCAGACTACGAACACGCATACCCAATAGAATTGGTGTTTGATGGAAAAATTCCAAGTCATAAACAACTTAAATAAGAAACATTTATAACAAACAAAGCCTCTTCAAATGAAGAGGCTATTTTATTGATCTTCAGGAGTCAATTTATTACTAGAAAAACCTACAAAAAGTTTACTACCATTGATTTTCATCTATAGTTTCCAACACTTTTTGTGCCATAGTTCTTGTATTGTAAGGGGTCCCGTTAGGAGTCTCAAGAGGTATATTCAATTGTTTACCATGAATATAACGCCTCATATTTGGCAGTACCATTTGGTTTTCTCCATCGATTGACAAGCTATAACTTCCATTTGGAAATGATTCTAGTTCCCATTGTTCGTTTTCGAAATAAAATTTTCTCATAGATTTAAAATTTAGTTTTTATTAAAAAAGGTTAAAATCTCAAGTAAAACACTTGAGACGTACTAGCGTTTGAATTGATCTGAATATTCCCTGAACAATATTCGATATTTCATCTTACTTAAATTAGTATTATTATTTGAAATCACCAAAAACTAAGAGATAAAACTACCCCTAAAAAAATAATTTAGAATGCATAAGAAGCACAGTATTTCACAAAAAAACTGATTGGTATATTTTGAAACACAATCAAGGCTAAACACTACTCAAAGTCCGCTCCC
>JBELHA010000037.1:9646-31823 GCA_042091695.1 Flavicella sp. | reverse complement strand
AAAATTTAAAAATCACTTTCTGGAGCGAGTTCGATTTCAAGGCCGTCCATTTCAGGAGTGATGTGTAATTGACAACCCAAACGGCTATTGTCTTCTACATAAAAAGCCTGGTCCAACATATCTTCTTCAGCATCTCCTTTTTCAGGTAAATCGTGTTCAGAATGAACATAGCATTGACAAGAAGCGCACATAGCCATGCCTCCACAAGTACCTTCAACAGGTAACTCATAGGCTTTGCACAATTCCATGAGGTTCATACCCATATCAGTAGGTGCATCTAGTTCATGCACCACCCCTTCTCTATCTGTGATTTTAACTTTTATATCTGACATTATCCTATACTTTTAACTACCGCTTTTTTAGCTTCTTTCTTTTCCCCGTCGAATCCTTCTACTCCATTTACCGTTGTGTATTTCATTACATAACGCTTTCCTGGATTGATAATATTATAGGCAAATTGAACTGCAATTGTCGCTTCGTGGAATCCACTAAGAATCAATTTTAATTTTCCTGGGTAGGTATTGACATCTCCGATAGCAAAAATACCGGGTATATTAGTACCGTAATCCAATGCGTTGTTTACTACAATAGCATTCTTTTCTATTTCCAATCCCCAATTTGCAATGGGTCCTAATTTAGGAGACAGTCCAAATAAAGGGACAAAGTGATCACATTCTTTGATAATATCTCCTTCCGTTTTGTGTTTGATCATTACAGCTTCCACATGCGCGTTTCCATGGATTTGTTTAACCTCAGCATCAGTGATCAAGTTTATTTTACCAGAAGCAGACAATTCAGCTACTTTTTCAACAGAATCTAGAGCCCCTCTAAAGTCTTTTCTTCTGTGTACCAAGGAAACCTCAGCAGCAACATCTGCCAAAAATATAGCCCAATCCAAAGCAGAATCTCCTCCTCCGGAAATCACAACTCTTTTGTCTCTATACAATTCTGGATCTTTGATGATATATTCCACCCCTTTGTCTTCAAAATCAATAATTTCTTTGATAGGAGGTTTTCTAGGTTCAAAAGACCCCAAACCACCAGCAATAAATACTGCAGGTGCATTGTGTTTTGTTCCTTTGTTGGTCGTAACTACAAAAGTACCATCTTCTAATTTTTCAATAGTATCTGCTCTTTCTCCAAGCGTATATGTTGGTTCAAAAGGAGCGATTTGTTCTGCTAAGTTTTTCACTAAATCTCCTGCTAAAATCTCAGGATATGCAGGGATATCGTAAATAGGTTTTTTAGGATATATTTCAGTACACTGACCTCCCGGTTCAGCTAGAGCGTCTATAAGGTGACAACGTAACTTTAACAATCCTGCTTCAAATACAGCAAACATTCCTACGGGTCCGGCTCCAATTATTAGTATATCTGTTTTTATCATTTTGTAAATTATTTATTGAGTATTTACTTATGCAAAAATCGTAATAAATTACTATTTCACATCGCTTTCATTCATATTTATTTCTTCTTGGAAACCAAACCTTTAGTAAATTCGTTGAGTGCTTCTACCTTTTGTTCAAAATCTCCTTTTATTGTTTTTCTATATTCATTTAAATTCTCTGCCAGTTCATTGATATCTTCTGGCAACACGTCTTCAAAAAACTGTCGCAATCGTTTGGCCATTGTCGGTGACTTCCCGTTGGTTGAGATGGCTACTTTAACATGTCCCTTGGTCACAATACCTCCCATATAAAAATCACAAAATGGAGGATTGTCTGCTAGATTCACTAGTATATTTCGTTCTTTACAATCTTTGTGAACCTGCTTGTTAACCGTATCTAAATCAGTGGTCGCAATGACCATATGTTTGTCTTCTATAAAATGAGTCTCATAGGGTTGTACTACCATTTCTACTCCGTGTTTGTTGGCAAGAGCAATAGTTTCCTCACGAAACATAGGTGACACCATTTGCACATTTGCATCGGGACTAGACTTTAACAAAAACGTTAGTTTTTCCAGCGCTACATTTCCACCACCTACGATTAACGTATTGAGAGTTGTCACTTTTAAGAAAATTGGGTACAATTGATTTCTCATGTTAGCTATTCTATATTTGATTGTGTTTTAGTAGCTCTTTTTGTTTTAAAAAAGTCGCATACAATACTTCACTTTCTTTTACTGTTTCACCTATTACAATGATCGAAGGATTGGTCAAGCCTTTTTCAGCAACTAACTTTTCAATAGTTCCAATCGTTCCCACCGCCAAACGTTCTTCTTTTTTAGTACCGTTTTCGATAATTGCTACCGGGATACTTGTCTTTCCTTTGGATGTAAACACGCGTACAATCTTTTCCAATTTACTCATCCCCATCAATACTACGATGGTTACATTTGAATTGGCAGCTGCATCCACATCTTCACTCAGTTTCAAATCAGACCGCGTACCTGTAATAACTCTAAAACTCTCATTGACTCCTCTTTGCGTCAAAGAAATCCCAAAACTTGCAGGCGCTGCAATTGCAGACGTTACCCCAGGAACAATCGCTATTTCAATTCCTTTGTCTACTACATATTTTAACTCCTCAGAACCTCTTCCAAACACGAAAGGATCTCCCCCTTTGAGCCTCACTACATGTTTTCCCTCTAATGCATGTTCGACAATCAATTCTTGTATTCTATCCTGAATAAATTTATGCATCCCTCTGCGCTTCCCTACAAAAATATGCATGGCTTTTGGAGCATGCTCTAAAAGTGCCTCATTGGCAAGTGCATCGTACAAAACAACATCTGCATCCCCTAATGCTTTTACCCCCTTAAGAGTTATCAAATCGGGATCTCCAGGACCGGCACCTACTAAGGTAAGTTTGGGCGTTTTTTTTATCGTTTGTATTGGCATGTATGATTATTCAATAGTTGTATCTACAAAAATACGATTATGAATTGACAACATCAGCAGCTCTATAAGCCTCAATCAATTCATAGAACTTATTTGCATCTTCTAGATAGGAGATTGCAAAAGCTTCGCTAGGTTCGTTTGCCTTTATTTGATAGACAAACTCTTCAAAGTCAGCTCCTAAATCAATTTTTCCTTCTTTGATGAAAAATTCATTAAAATCTGAAATAATCTTATTGTGCGTGTTTGTTTTCTTTCCCTCTGCGGTCAACAATGCTTTGGCGGTATTGACGATTGAGCTGTATGCAAAATAGATGGCATCTGGATATTTCCCAGCAACCAATGAATTCTGTGCATTTCCAATTTTGTCTTTACTATCCACAAGTAGGGTTGCAATCAAGTCAATAACAACTCCAGCACACTCTCCTACTCCAACAGCCTTTTCGTACTTTGCTTCATTTCCCCAGTCGATAAAATCACTTTCTTCTAAATTACTAACATCTGACAAGGGTTTTAGAAAATCATAAAAATACTTTTCTCCTTTTGACTGATAATAGTCTAAGAAATTTTCACCTGCTCCGTTTATTTTGAAATCATTCAATAGCATACGTAAGGATTCTGGACCTCTTTTACTAGGTATTTTGATGACCTTGTCTGAGATTCTCCCTTTACCATCACCTAATATCCCCCCTCCAAGAAGGATTTGTAATGCAGGAGCTACTAGTTTACCTGATTTTACAGACATTCCTTGAAATCCAATATTTGCCATGTTGTGTTGCCCACATGCATTCATACATCCTGAAATCTTAATCATCAAGTCTGAATTGTTTGCAAATTCAGGATATTCAGTATTCAATACCCTTCCGAGTTCTTTGGCTATACCTGTGGAAGAAGCAATTCCTAAGTTACAGGTATCTGTCCCTGGACATGCAGTAATATCTTGTATTTTTTCGTAGCCTAAATCTACCATCCCTAGTTTTGTCAATTCTTGAAAAAAGAAAGGCAATAAGTCTTCACGTATATGGCGTATCAATATATTTTGTCGCAGTGAAAAACGCAATTCATTTCCACCATAATTCTTAATTAAATCTGCTAATATTCTCGCTTCTTTGGTATAAAAGTCTCCAATATTTACTTTGACACCAATCGCAAATAAGCCCTTTTGTTTTTGAGGGATTACATTTAAATTTTTCCATTGTTCAAAGGCTTTTACGTCAACTACCTGAACTTCAGGTGCAATTATATGAGAAACGTCTGGTGTTTCAAAACCTGATATATCAATAGGTACTGATTGATGTGACAAGGCTTTCACCTCTTGGTCCACTATCTCAATAAATTCTTCAAGGCCTACGGACTTAATAAAGAATTTTAGACGTGCTTTGGCTCTCTTAGAACGTTCTCCGAACCTATCAAAAACACGTAAAACACTTTCCATATAAGGAATTATTTTATCTGTCTCTAAAAATTCGTGTGCCACATCGGCAAATCTAGGTTGAGAACCTAGCCCTCCACCAATCATCACTTTAAAACCACGCACTTCCTTACCATCTACTGTTTTGGTCTTTGCTATAAATCCAATATCGTGCATAAAACTCAAAGCCGTATCAGCATCTGTTCCAGAAAAAGAAACTTTAAACTTACGTCCTAGTTCTTGACAAATAGGATTTCTCAAAAAGAATTGAAATACAGCATGTGCATAAGGAGAAACATCAAAAGGTTCGTCTATATCGATTCCTGCGGTTTCAGATGCAGTCACATTTCGTACCGCATTTCCACATGCTTCTCTCAGGGTGATATCACTTTTTTCCAATTCCGCCCATAGTTCTGGAGTTCTATCCAAACTCACATGGTGAATTTGTATGTCCTGACGGGTTGTAATGTGCAAGCGTCCTCTTGAATATTCATCAGAAACATCTGAAATTCTATGCAATTGCTCGCTAGTAACTTTACCGTAAGGCAGTTTGATTCGAATCATTTGAACTCCAAACTGGCGTTGTCCGTAAACTCCACGTGCAAGACGTAAACTTCTGAACTTTTCTTCGTCAATTTTCCCTTCGTGGAACAATTGAATTTTGTCTGCCAATTCTATGATATCTTTCTCTACAACTGGGTTTTCTATTTCTGATCTAAAACTTTGCATGTCTGTCTTTTTTTTATGTACTCAAAAGTACATCTGAATTATTGTATAAAACCTACGCCAGAGGTGTTGTTGGTTTGAGGGTTGATAAGTATAAAGGAACCATTTGCTTTGTTGTCTGAATAAGCGTCATAAAACAATGGTTTTGCCAAGCGTATGCTTACCAATCCAATATCGTTGATTTTCAATATGTTTACTGCTTCGTCATCACCTGAAAAATCGGTTTTAATCAATGTCTTCACCTCAACAATTTTTACGACTACTCTATTGGCACCATGTTGCAACAAGTATTTTGTTCCTGCTTTTAGTTCATCAGCATCCATCCAACATATTTTAGCTTCAATTTGCTTGGCTTCAGTAGGTTGTTCACTTGTCTTTACTAGTATATCTCCTCTAGAGATATTGATATCGTTCTCGAGGGTTACATTTATAGAAGCTCCTCTTTCTGCAACGTCATAGGTTTTGTCAAAAAAGTAAATTTCTTTAATTTTGGAAGCTGTTTTAGAAGGAAGAACAGTTACTTCATCTCCAACTGCTAGTGAACCTCCATACAACTTTCCTGCGTAACCTCTAAAATCATGAAAATCATCTGTTTTTGGACGAATAACAGACTGAATAGGCAAACGTGCACTAGATTGTTCGTATACATCTTGTGCATTCAAACGCTCTAAATGATCTAATAAGGTGGTACCTGTATACCACGGCATATGCTCAGAGGCATGCACCACGTTGTCTCCTTGCAAAGCACTTACTGGTATAAAAGTTATGTTTTGTCCTTTGTAATCTGCTTTTTCTGAAAGGTGTAAAATTTCATTTTTGATTGTTTCAAATTTCTCTTCAGAAAAATCCACCAAATCCATTTTGTTTACCGCGACTACTATATCTTTTACTTGCAATAAGTTATTGATAAAAAAATGACGGTAGGTCTGTTCAATGACTCCCCTCCTAGCGTCTACCAAAATGATAGCCGCCTGAGAAGTAGAAGCACCGGTTACCATATTACGCGTATACTCCACATGGCCAGGAGTATCTGCTATAATATAACTTTTCTTCGCTGTTGAGAAGTATATATGTGCGACATCTATTGTGATTCCTTGTTCTCTCTCTGCCACCAAACCGTCGGTTGCTAAAGAAAAGTCTAAGTAATCGAATCCTTTTTGCCTGCTACTCAACTCAATTGCTTCCAATTTATCATCGGTCAATGAATTGGTATCGTATAGGATGCGCCCTATCAAGGTACTTTTTCCATCGTCTACACTTCCTGCTGTTGCTATTTTTAAAACTTCCATAGAATGGTTTTGTTTTTAATACTATTACAACAATTGATTGTTGTGTTATTTGTTTAAATTTTACTTGGGAACTTCTATTTATATAAAATCTGTTAAAAGTACCCTTGTTGTTTTCTCTTTTCCATGGCTGCTTCAGACCTTTTATCGTCGATACGAGCACCTCTTTCTGAGATGGTCGAAACTCGAATCTCTTCGACTACTTTAGATATATTTGCGGCATCAGACAAGACCGCTGCGGTACAGCTCATATCTCCCACAGTCCTAAAACGCACCGTACGTTCCACCACTTCTTCTTCTTCTTCTCTGAAGACTACAGCATCATCTGCCGACCATATCATCCCATCTCTTACAAATGTCTTGCGTTTGTGCGCAAAATAAATAGAAGGAATTTCTATTTCTTCTTTTTCTATATAAGACCAAACATCTAACTCTGTCCAATTCGATATTGGAAAAACACGAACATTTTGTCCTAGGTCGATTTTACCATTCAACAGATCAAACAATTCAGGGCGTTGGTTTTTTTCATCCCAACCACCAAAATCATCTCTTACTGAAAAAATACGTTCTTTGGCTCTTGCTTTTTCTTCATCTCTTCTGGCACCTCCAATGGCAGCATCAAATCCAAACTCTTCGATAGCATCCAATAGGGTTTCTGTTTGCAACATATTTCTACTCGCATACTTTCCTGACTCTTCTTTTACTTTCCCTGCATCAATGTTGTCTTGAACATTACGAACAATCAATTCAACTCCTAATTCAGCACACAAACGATCTCTAAATTCAATCGTTTCTTTAAAATTATGTCCTGTATCTACGTGTAAAAAAGGAAAGGGAATTTTTGCAGGATAAAAGGCTTTTTGTGCCAATCGCACCAATGTGATTGAGTCTTTCCCTCCAGAAAACAGCAACACTGGTTTTTCAAACTGTGCGGCCACTTCTCTAAAAATATGTATCGCCTCGTTTTCTAGTGCGTTTGTTTGTAATAATCTACTCATTGGATGTATGTTTATCGTTTGAATTTTTGGTATCTCTTATTAGCTTTACTCTAATTTACTTTTTTTATGCGTGCAGTCCACATTCTCTGTTTCCTAATACTTTGGTCGGATCAAAATAGGTAAACTCATTTGGAATCTTGTGTTGCTCGTTATAAGCATCTAGCTGTGTATCCGTCCAATTGTAAAAAGGACTCACCTTTAAAACACCATCTGCACCTTGAGACACAACATCTATACTATCTCTAAAAGCTGTCTGACCTTTTCTCAAGTTTGTAAACCAAAGATCCGGCTTGTGTGTACGCATCGCTCTTGCAAAAGGCTCTAGTTTTACTTGTTCTGTAAACACTTTGTGCAATGGATCTTCTATTTGGGGAATCCCCATAACAACATCTCGGTGAGCTGCTGTCTGTTTTGGCACGTATAGATGCACCTGTAACGCTAATTGCTGAATCAATTCCTCTGCATGACGGTATGTTTGAGGTGTATTATAACCTGTATCACACCACACTACTTCTAAATCTTGCTTCTGTGAAGTAGTCAAATGTAAAATACTCCCTTCGTAAGGTCTAAAGTTGGTTGTGATCAATGGTTTCTCAGCAACTCCTAATGCCCAAGTCACAATTTCTTCAGGTGTTTTTCCCGAAAGTAGTGTATTGATTTCTAAAAGTTCTTTCTCAGTATAAAGTGTAGCCATTATCGTCCCCATTTAATTGTGTTCCATACTCTTTCGTGAAAAAAGTATAAGACCATTTTTGTTACAAAATCTATTGATGCTATCGCTGAAGAAGTCCCCAGTTCACCGTTAGTGACATATAGAGAAACCAGCATAGTATCAATAGTCCCTAGCACCCTCCAACTGATAGCTTTCACAATACTACGAATAGGCGAATCAGAACCAATTGCTTGCTGATAGCTTTGCGTATCTTTATCGTTACGTAATTGATCTAAAATCATACTTCTTATTTATTTAAAACTATTACCCTATCGGAATACTAGGTTATATGGCAAATGTACGTATACAATCAAAAACAAACAAGAAAAAATTGAAAAAACAATAGCTAAATCATTGAATTTCATTGAAAACACAATAAACCCTAGTAAATAGGTAGGTTAATTATTGTAATTCAAAAAAAAACACTGTAATACAGAAAGAAAGATAAAGAAAACTAGATTAAATCGAGAGGTCGGCAAGTGACGTGTTTCGAAAAACACTCAACGTATTGTCTCGAACTTGTATCATTAATTTGTGAACACTACAGGTGTTTTCATCTGGACAGTCGTCACACTTTTCATAAAAGTTCAAACTTACACAAGGTATCATTGCTATTGGACCTTCCAATACACGAATGACTTCAGTCATTTTAATATCTTTAGCGTCTTTCAATAAATAGTAGCCTCCCCCTTTTCCTTTTTTTGAGCCGAGAACGGCAGCTTTGCGCAGTGTCAATAAAATGGTTTCTAGAAACTTATGCGAAATATTTTCACTTTTCGCTATTTCAGATATCTGAACCGGTGAATTTTCTTCTCTACGCGCCAAATAAGTAAGCGCCTTGATTCCGTATTTTGTCTTTTTAGAAAGCATTTCACAAAAATAGAAATAAAAAACAAAACCCTACTTGTTAGGTAGAGTTTTTTAATAGACGATTGTAACTAGTAAAATCCTTTATGAAACAACTTCCAATGCCTGCTCAATATCCTGAATGATATCTTCAATATGCTCCAAACCAACTGAACAACGGACGCTTCCGTCTGTAATTCCAACTGCAGCTTTGTCTGCAGTATCTAGTTTGGCATGTGTTGTTGAGGCTGGATGCGTTACTATGGTTCTTGTATCTCCTAAGTTAGCTGAGAGTGAACACATTTGTATCGCATCAAAAAAGGATTTTCCCCCTGAGATACCTCCAGCTACTTCAAAGGCGACAATAGTTCCTCCTAGACGCATTTGTTTTTTTGCAATTTCATATTGTGGGTGTGATTTCAAAAAGGGGTACTTCACCCATTTTACCTTAGGATGTCCTTCCAGAAATGTTGCTAATTTTAGGGCGTTGCTACATTGTCTATCGCAACGCACCGCTAAGGTTTCTAAACTTTTTGACAATACCCAAGCATTGAATGGAGATAATGAAGGTCCTGTCAATCTTGAAAAAAGGTAAATTTCACGTATCAATTCTTTAGAACCTACCGTAATTCCTCCTAACACACGTCCTTGTCCGTCGATTAGTTTGGTCGCAGAATGTATGACCAAATCAGCACCAAACTTTATAGGTTGCTGAAGGTAAGGTGTCGCAAAACAATTGTCTATTACCAATAAAATATTATGCTTTTTTGCAATTGTATTTAAATACTCCATATCCAATACATCTACACCGGGATTGGTGGGTGTTTCTGCGTATAGAATTTTGGTATTGGGCTGAATCAATGCTTCGATTGCTTCCAAATCATTGCAATTGAAATAGGAAGTTTCAATTCCCCATTTTGGAAAGTACTTTGTAAAAAGACCGTGAGTCGCTCCAAACACAGAACGTGCCGAGACGATGTGGTCCCCTTGACTAAGCAATGCTGCGAATGTCGAATAAATAGCCGACATCCCAGAAGCAAAAGCAAAACCATCTTCTGCGCCTTCCATCTTACAGATTTTTTCTACAAATTCAGAATTGTTAGGGTTGCTATACCTACTGTATAGATCTCTTTGTTTTTCTTCTGCGAAAGAAGCACGCATTTCCTCTGCATCATCAAAGACAAATCCCGAAGTAAGGTACAAGGGAGTTGAATGTTCTTTGTGTTGCGTTCTATCAGATTGTGTTCTGATGGCTTCTGTTTCAAAATGCTTTCTATTCATTATATCTGTATTCTTGTATTCGTATGCTATTCTTGTTCTGTGTTTGTAAACTAACGAGTCAATTAAAATCTTGTATCAGCCAATCGAAGTATATCTCCAAACACACCACGTGCGGTTACATCTGCTCCAGCCCCTGCTCCTTGAATCACCAAAGGACGGTCTCCATAAGACTCTGTATAAATTTCAAATATAGAATCTGCTCCTTTTACTTGACCTAGGGTTGAATCACTTGGAACCGATACTAACTTTACTTCCAATACTCCTTTATCTGAGGAAAGGTCACCGTGTAAATCTCCAATATAACGCAGTACATGTCCCGGTTTTTGCTCCTCTTTACACTGCTTATACATAGCGTCTAAATCGGTTAAATTATCCATAAATGTTGCTACAGAACCATCTCTTAAATGTGCTGGAATTAAATTCTTTATCAGAACTTCTCCAAATTCATTTTTTAAATCTAGTTCACGTGCTAAAATCAATAGTTTTCTTCCAACATCGTTTCCATTCAAATCTTCACGCGGGTCTGGCTCTGTAAAACCTTTATCGGCTGCAACTTGTACTACCGAACTAAAAGACTGTTCTTCAGCTGAAAATGTATTGAACAAATAACTCAATGTTCCTGAAAACACTCCTTTGATACGTGTGATATTTTCACCTGAATGGTGCAACATTCTAATGGTATCAATCAAAGGAAGACCCGCACCAACATTAGTTTCATACAAATACGATTTCTTGTGTTTTTTCAATACAGAACGCAGCGATTCGTAAAAGTCATAAGTATGTGTGTTGGCTATTTTATTGGAAGAAATAATATTGAAACCAAATTCTACAAAAGGGATGTAATTAGCAACAAATTCAGTACTTGCTGTATTGTCAATGACAATCAAGTTTTCTAAATGATGAGCTGCTGTAAAACGAACCAATTTCTCCATAGAGAAAGGAGTACCAATTGTATCCAATGTCTTTTTCCAATTGGCGTCAAAGCCATTTTCAGTATAGCCTATTTTCTTTGAGTTAGCGATGGCAAATACATTCAACTCCAAGCCTTTTCTTTCCAAGATACGTTGTTGGTTGTCAATGATTTGCTTTACCAATGTCCCACCTACCAATCCAACACCAAAGATTGCAATATTGATCTTTTTAGAAACACCAAATATTTCACCGTGTATTACGTTGACTGCTTTTACCAAGTCTTTATTTTCAAGGACCAAACAAACATTGCGCCCCGTAACAGTATTGTTCATCAAAACAGGTTCAATACTATTTCGAATCAATGCACTATAAGAACTGTTAAATGAAGCCAAGGTCTTACCTAAAGTAGAAACCACGCCAACATTATTTTGAATATCAATCTTGGTAACATCTTTACTCAAGAAATCTAAGTTGAATTCGTTGGCCAATGCTTCCCTTGCTTTTCTTGCTTGTGTATTGGCTACCACAAAACTAATTCCTCGTTCTGAGGAACCTTGAGAAATAATACTCACACTGATATTTTCTTTTTGCAAAGCTGTAAAAACACGCGCGTCAACTCCCACCTTACCTGAAAGTCCTTTTCCTTCAAGGGAAATCAATGCCATATTTTCCAATACCGATATTGCTTTGATACCATCTTTGGACTTGTGGTCCCTAGTGACCAAAGTCCCTTTATTGCTATGCTCAAAAGTATTTAATATACGCAGTGGTATATTTTTCTCTGTCAAAGGAATGATTGCCTTTGCATTTAATATATACGCCCCGAAGTTTGCCAATTCATTGGCTTCCTTAAAGGACAAGTTTTCAATTTTTTTAGCATTTGCTACCAATTCTGGATTGGCAGTATAAATACCATCGACATGTGTGTAATTTTGTAGCTCATCGGCATCTAGGTAATTTGCCAACAAAGAAGCTGTATAATTACTTCCATTTCTTCCCAAGGTAGTTGTTTCACCTTCACTGTTTGAGGCGATAAAACCAGTCATGATATAAACTGTATCTTTTTGAGCATCTGCAAAGAACGCTTTTGTATTTTGTTCAGATTGTGCTTCGTACAATGCAGCGTCACCAAAGGAAGTATCTGTTATCAATAGATTTCTTGCATCTACAAAAGTTGCTTTTACTTGTTGTAGGTTGAGTAAATACGCAACTAACTTTGCGGAAATAATTTCACCTTGCGCAAGTACTAAATCCTTTATTTTAGGACTATAATCACCTAAAAGATGTACACCTTCAAATATTTTTCCAAGCAAATCATACTCTTGAGACAAATCAAAATTTGGAGCAGGCAAAGACTGGTAGGTCTTAAAATCCTCAAAAATATTTTTATAGGATCTGTTTTTCTTGGCTTTTTCTAAAATGCGCTCCAAATCATTGGTGGCGGTTCCCCTAGCAGATAATACTGCTACGTTTTGCTCTTTGCTGAGGTGTTTTTGCGTTAGAATCTCCAACACACATTGTAGCCCTTTTCCGTTGGCCAATGATTTACCTCCAAATTTTAATACTTTCATCTTGTGTGTTTTTATCGCTATTATAAAAGTTACAATTTTTACGTCTTAAAATATTCCTTCTAACAGTTTTATCAACTGTTCGTCTTCTACTAAAAAACCATCGTGTCCGTGAATGGATTTGATTTCTCTATATATATTTTCTATTCCCAATTTATCTAAAACTGTTTTGGTTTCAATATTTTCTTGGGGTACAAAAAAGAAATCTGAATCGATTCCGATTTGTATTATTTTTGCTTTAATGGATTTTGCAACCTGTTCAAAATCACCTCTATCTCTAGTTATATCTAATGTAGAAAGCAGGTTATTCACCATTTTATAGGCTTTGAGGTTGTATCTATTTTCCAGTTGGTGCCCATGGTGTAAGAGCCAACTTTCCACATTGGGAATTCCTAAATTTTCATTGACAGTTCTATTGAACTTTTCTTTAAATGAGGCTGCCGTTCTATAAAAAAGCATCGCCATCATACGGGCATCGTGGACTGGTTTTTTTGAATTCAATAGGATTTGTTCCTGCACTTTGTTGTGTGCTAAAATCCAATCTGTAGCCTTCCAATCTGTAGCTACAGCGATGAGATATTCTGAGAGTTCAGGAAAAAGCACGGCCATTTCCCAAGAGATACCTCCACCTAAGGAGCCTCCAATCATGACACGTAGTTTTGAAATATTGAGCATCTCTAAACCCAATCCAAATAGCTTGGCAATATCTCTTGCCGTAAAATCTTTATAGTTATCGATAAGATTCCCTGGTTTTTTATCATATCCATTTCCTGGAATATTAAAACAAAGAATTGTATACTTATTTGTATCGATCAAATTTCCTGGAGAAACAACTCCACGCCACCAACCAGCGAAGGTTCCAGCTACATCTGAATTTCCTGTCAATGCATGATTGACCATGACAACAGGTGCCGTGTGTAGCACTTGACCAAACAACTCATAGGAGAGTTCTATCTCGTCATAAACCACACCTGTCTCTGTGGTGAAATCTTCAATTTGAAGGTAGTGTAAACTCGTGTTCAACGTCTCTTAGTTCTAGGATTAATATACCAATTCGTTTCTGAATTAATGAGTAATGTTATAAAAAAAGGGACAAAATTAGGGAGTTATCTATCCGAGGGTAACTCAGGTAGAATTTAGCACCTTCTTTACTAGAGTAAAGGGTTGCTAAGGCTTCAACGGGTCTAATCCCTCCGCCTTTCTTGATAACATTTTCAATAAAAATAGGAACTTCGTTGCAAAATTAGAAAAAAAATAAAGAATAGCAGCATAATTTACAAAAAAACCTGTTTTGAATTCATCAAAACAGGTTTTTTAATTATAAAATGATAAAGCTGAGGCCTACAAAGAAGCAAAGGCTTTTTCTAAATCTGCTTTAAGGTCTTCAACATTTTCCAATCCAACTGACAAACGAATCAAGTCTTCAGTTACTCCTGCACTCGCTTGTTCTGCAACAGTCAATTGTTGGTGCGTAGTACTTGCTGGGTGTATGATCAATGATTTCGTATCTCCAATATTTGCCAACAACGAGAATACTTCTGTAGCATCTGTAACTGACTTTGCAGCTTCAAAACCTCCATTGATTCCAAAAGTAACAATACCACTCTGCCCTTCTGGCAAGTATTTATCTGCCAAAGCTTTGTATTTACTACTTTCCAATCCTGGATAATTTACCCAAGCAACCTCTTCACGAGATTCTAGCCAAGTAGCCAATTCCAATGCGTTTTGACTGTGTTGTTTAATTCTTAATGGTAACGTTTCTAAACCTTGAATGATTTGAAACGCATTGAATGGACTCAAAGCACCACCAAAGTCACGCAAACCTTCCAAAATCAATTTGAATGTAAAGGCAGCAGCTCCTAAAGCTTCACTGTAAACCAATCCGTGGTATCCTGCAGAAGGTTCTGTAAATTCAGGGAATTTCCCATTGGTCCAATCAAAAGTACCTGCGTCAATTATAGCACCACCGATAGAATTTCCTTGTCCACCAATATATTTCGTCAAGGAGTGAATTACTAAGTTCGCTCCGTGTTTGATTGGGTTCAACAATCCTGGTGTCGCAACTGTATTGTCCACTATAAAAGGAACCTCAGCTTCTTTTGAAAAAGCAGCAATAGCCTCTAAATCCAATACATCTAACTTAGGATTCCCTAAAGACTCTACAAAAAATGCTCTTGTATTGTCTTGAACAGCTTCCTTAAAGTTTTCTGGATTTGAAGCATCTACAAAAGTAGTTGTAATCCCCAATCTAGGTAGCGTTACATTTAACAAGTTATAAGTTCCTCCATACAAACTACTAGAAGCTACAATATGGTCTCCTGCGCGCAACAATGTCATCAATCCAGTCGCAATTGCTGAGGTACCTGATGCGAAAACAACAGCTCCAACACCACCTTCAATGGCAGCCAAACGCTGTTGTAAGATGTCATTTGTTGGGTTGTTTAAACGCGTGTAGATAAAACCTAGTTCTTTCAATGCAAATAAGTTTGCTGCGTGGTCAGTATCGTTAAATACGTAAGAAGAAGTTTGATAAATTGGTACAGATCTTGTTCCTGAAGTTTGATCTGTGTTGTGCCCGGCATGTAAAGCCTGAGTTGCAATGTTTTGAGTACTCATGATAATTTGTTTTGTATTTTAAGGATGAAAGTAGTTAAAGCTGATTCATAAATAAAATAATGTTAATGTTTGAAAAAAAATTATGCCTCAAATTTATAAACTATTTTTGTAAAAAACCGTTTCTTTTTTTTAATTTTGCAACTTCAATTAACTAAGAGGAAAGATTTGACTGATTGCCACCTCATAAAAAAAGAGCTAAAGCAGTAATTCAACCTACTACTTTTCGCTTTTTTAATTAGCGCAATTCCTACAGAGCTTTCTTTATCATATAGAATCAAAACGCATAATAACAATTACATTATGGCATATTTATTTACATCCGAATCTGTTTCGGAAGGACATCCAGACAAAGTAGCAGATCAGATTTCTGATGCATTGATCGATAACTTTATGGCTTTTGACCCTGAATCAAAAGTTGCTTGTGAAACATTAGTGACTACGGGACAAGTAATACTTGCTGGAGAGGTTAAATCAAAGACTTACTTAGACGTACAAAAAATAGCGAGACAAACCATCAATAAGATCGGATACACCAAAGGAGAATACCAATTTGATGGAAACTCTTGTGGTGTTTTATCTGCGATTCATGAGCAATCAGATGATATCAATAGAGGAGTTGACAGAGACTCTAAAGAGGAACAAGGTGCAGGAGACCAAGGAATGATGTTTGGTTACGCAACCAATGAGACTGAAAACTTTATGCCACTTGCCTTGGAGTTATCACATCGTTTATTGTTAGAGCTCGCAGCCTTGAGAAGAGAAAATAAGGAAATTACTTATTTGAGACCCGACGCCAAAAGCCAGGTAACCATTGAGTATTCTGACGACAACAAACCACAGCGAATTGAAGCGATTGTACTTTCTACACAACACGATGCTTTTGACGCTGATGATGCTACCATGTTAAAAAAGATCGAAGATGATATTGTAGGTATTTTGATTCCTAGAGTGCTTTCAAAATTAACAGCTGAAATTCAAGCTTTATTTGGCGATGATATCAAATACCACATCAACCCTACTGGGAAATTTGTAATCGGTGGTCCTCATGGAGATACTGGATTGACAGGGAGAAAAATCATTGTAGACACTTATGGTGGAAAAGGAGCACACGGAGGAGGAGCCTTTAGTGGAAAAGATCCAAGTAAGGTAGATCGTTCTGCGGCATATGCAACGCGTCATATCGCCAAAAACTTAGTAGCTGCAGGACTGGCAGATGAGATCCTTGTACAAGTATCCTATGCTATTGGAGTCGTTGAGCCGATGGGAATATTTGTAAACACATATGGAACCTCAAAAGTAGCACTCTCTGACGGAGAAATTGCAGCACTGATCACTGAAATTTTCGATATGCGTCCAATTGCGATCGAAAAAAGATTGAAATTGAGAAATCCTATTTATTTAGAAACAGCTGCATACGGTCATATGGGAAGAACCCCTGAGACTAAAATGGTCCGATACGAAGCTCCTAATGGAGATGTTGTAGAACAAGAAGTGGAAACATTTACTTGGGAAAAATTGGACTATGTAGACAAAGTAAAAAAAGCCTTTTCGCTTTAAGTAAAAAAAAATATTCAAAATGTCCATACCTAATAGTGTGGACATTTTTTTTATTAATTTTAAAAAACAGGTACTGCTATACTCAGAATTTTCTGAATTTACTTTTATACATTTAAATAAAAAGTACCTTTGAAAAAATTAAAAAAATATTCAAAATGAAAATACTAGGTATTGGTAAAAACTACGTAAACGATGTGAAAGACATCGAAGCGGTAAAAAACGGAAAACAAGTAATTTTTTCTAAACCGATGAGTAGTTTGGTAGAAAATAATGAGGACGTTCCCTTTCCATCTATCACAGAAAACTTAGCCTATGAGGTAGAATTAGTTATTAAAATTGGAAAAAAAGGAAAAGACATCTCAGAAGCAGACGCTACCTCTTATATTTCAGAAATAGCGGTAGGAATTGACTACACAGCGAAAGATGTATTGGCAGACTACAGAGCAATCAAAGCTCCTTGGGATTTGGCAAAAGGTTTTGATGGCGCTGCTCCTATTTCTAAATTTCAACCGATTGCTAACCACAAAGAACTTGAAAATATCAACTTTGATTTAAAGATCAACGGAGAGCAAAAACAAATAGGAAATACAGCATTGATGATTTATAACTTTCAAGAAATCATCGCTTATATTTCTAAGTTTATGACTCTAGAACCTGGTGACATTATCTTTACAGGAACTCCTGCAATTGGAGCCGGACAAACTTTCAAAGGTGACCACCTACAAGCTTCTATAGAAGGCACCTTGTTACTCGATTTTAAAATGTTATAAAAAAAGAGCAAAAACACTACTAAAACCTTGAGACTTCTCAAGGTTTTTTTTTGACTAACTCATAAAATTAACTCTGAATTAAAATATTTACAATTGTATTTTAAGACTACTTAGCATTTGTATTTTTTGTAGCTTTGTAAAAAAGAAACGCATGTATATCATTGGAATTACTGGAGGAACAGCAAGTGGAAAAACTACACTTGTTTCTAATTTGGAAACCTTTTTTAGCAAAGACGAAATTTGTGTTATTTCACAAGATGCCTATTACAAGAGAACCGATGAAATTCCTTTGGAAGAACGAGCGTTGATCAATTTTGATCATCCTGATGCTATAGATTTTGAACTCTTGGCCTCTCACCTAGCTGCTTTGAAAAAAGGCGAAACAATCGAACGTCCAAACTACTCTTTTATCAATCACAACAGAACAGAAGAAGTAACGGTTGTTGTACCTAAAAAGATCATCATTGTAGAAGGTATCTTAGTACTCAGCCACAAACTGATGTTGGACTTATTCGACTTAAAAATATTTGTAGATACAGATGCAGATGAAAGGCTGATTCGACGACTACTTCGAGATACTAAAGAAAGAGGGAGAGACGTGAATGAGGTAACTAGCAGATATAGGGACACCTTAAAACCAATGCATGACCTTTTTATAGAACCTACAAAAAAGCTGGCCAACATCATCATCCCTGCAGACACTCACAATTCAGAAGCGCTTGGTTTGATGGTACAATTTGTAAAACATAAAATAAAATAAGGCATGCGCTATTTACAAACACTAAAAAAAAATCGCTTATTCAAATTTATTTGGAATAGGTATGTACTTATTTTTATCGTGTTTGTAATATGGATGTTATTTTCAGACACCAACTCTTATCTGAACCATATAGAATACAATCGAGAAATAGAAGCACTCAAAAAAGACATCGAATTTTATAAGAAAGAGATTACAGCCAACAAGGAGATGATCAAAGCATTGCAAGATCCTGAACAACTTGAGAAGTACGCTAGAGAAGTCTACAGAATGAAAAAGGAAGACGAAACGCTATTCTTAATTGATTTTGATACGATAGACTAAAGTAACCATCAAACTAGGTTTAGTGTTTATAGTTTAGTCTTTTTTTTTACTTACTTTTTTAACAGTCCTTTTAAAAAACCTGTTCCATAGCCATAGAATTGTACTGTAGTTGTGGCAATAGACAACAAAGCTACTTTTAGATTTTTACTCTCAAAGAGAACCCATAAAAATAAGGCTGTGTAATAAGCACTAAAAAATAGCAAACCAATATAGCAGTCAAAAAAAGGCATCAGTAGCGAGACAAAAAATGCCAAAACAAAAAAACTAGGAAAGAGATATGTGATTTTTGCAGTACCAGGAAAACGCTTATTCAAAAAAGGTCTGGCAGTTCCAAAAGCGAATGTTTGTTTGTAAAACTGCCCTATAGTAGCTCTTCTTTTATGATACACAAAAGCGTCTACTAGCAACTGTGTTTGAAAACCAGCTTCCCAAAGTCGAAAGGTCAAATCAATATCTTCACCTACTTTCAAACTTGAAAACCCTTGTGTTTTTTCAAATGCTTTTTTTGAAATCCCCAAGTTAAAACTTCTCGGTTGAAACTTACCTACACTCTTATTTTTCCCTCGAATCCCTCCAGTAGTCAGTATAGAAGTCATCGAATAATTGATTGCTTTTTGAACGTGTGTAAAACTTTCATGTGCTGCATCTGGACCACCAAAAGCATCGGTAAAATTTTCAGTGAGTTTTGAATGTACTGTCTGAAGATATCCATCAGGAATGATACAATCAGAATCAAAAATCACAAAGTAATTTCCTTTAGCCTGTTGCATCCCAAAATTCCTACTTTTTCCAGCACCTTGATTTTCCGTATAGAAATAACGCAGCTGTAATTTGTCTTGATAGCTTTTTACAATTGCTTCACTTTTGTCTTCAGAACCATCTTCTACGACAATAACTTCAAAAGAATCTGTAAAGGTTTGCATCGTCAAGCTCTGCAATAACTCTTCAATTTCCTTGGGTCTATTGTAAACGGGTACAATGATTGAAAATGTAATATCCATACAAATAACTAAAAGGGCTAAGATAAAACCTAGCCTGTGAATAAACGAAGAATCGCAAAAAAAAAATGCAAATTGACTGTAATATCAATTTGCATTTTTTTAATTCGTGGTCCTTTGAACTAAGCTTCTTCGTCAACAAATTTTGACATAACAGCAGTACTTACACCAACATTAGAGAATCCTCCATCGTGGAATAAATTTTGCATAGTAACCTTTTTTGTCAAGTCAGAAAATAATGAAATTGTATAATCTGCACAATCAGCAGCTGTTGCATTTCCTAGTGGAGACATGTCAGAAGCGTAATTGATAAATCCATCAAAACCTTTCACTCCACTACCAGCAGTTGTCGGCGTAGGAGATTGTGAAATTGTATTGACACGTACATTATGATCTCTACCAAAGAAATACCCAAAACTACGAGCAACAGATTCCAAGTAAGCTTTGTTGTCAGCCATATCGTTATAATCTGGGAAGACACGTTGTGCAGCCATGTAAGTCAAAGCAACAATCGATCCCCATTCACTCATAGCTTGCTTGTTATACAACAAGTTCATCACTCTATGGAAAGACAAAGCAGAAATATCAAAACCTTTGTGTGTAAAATCATAATTAGAATCTGTATAGTGCTTTGCTTTTCTAACATTCAAAGACATTCCGATAGAATGCAATACAAAATCAATTTTACCTCCTAAAATCTCAACAGACTTATCGATCAAGTTAGACAAATCATCCATAGAAGTTGCATCGGCAGGAATCACTTGAGATCCTGTCTTTTCAGCAAGTTCGTTGATAGTTCCCATACGCATAGCGATAGGTGCATTTGTCAAAACAAATGTAGCTCCTTCTTCATGAGCACGTTCTGCAACTTTCCAAGCTATTGAATTTGAATCCAATGCGCCAAAAATAATACCTCGTTTTCCTTTTAGTAAATTATACATAATATAAATTAATTGTTATAGTGTCTCATTTCGTTATTTACAATTGAATGTGTTCTAATACTTTCAATTTTATCTCGGCAAATATACTAAACATTGTCTAATAAAGAAGGACTAAATAAAAAAGCTCAAAAATCAATCAAGCTCTTCAAAATCTACATAATCACCAACATCATTGTTATTCTTATGTGAACTGTTTGTAGGTTTTTTGTCTATTGTTGTTTCTCCAACTTTTCCTGGTTTTGCGGAGGAATCTCGGCTTGTATCAAACTGTTGTTGTGCACGTTCTTGTGCTTTTCTAACGGCGTTTTTAAGCAACCAAGGCACTAAAGTCCTCGACAAAAAACGCAAACCATAAAGCACTAATAACATGATTGCTAAAGTGCGTATAAAACCTATAATACCTGCTTCTTGCATTGTGTGTAAATCAATTTTATAGCAAAAATAACAATTTAACCCTTACTAGTACGTTGGTATTAATAAAATATTATCTTTGACGCTTATTTTGCCCCTAGATGAAAAATACATTTCGATTATTATTGTTAATATTGGTATGTGCAAAAGTATCAGCACAGTATACCGATATCATCAATTCTAACAGACCTGGATACACAGAGAATGCATATAGTGTTGGAAAAAACATCTTTCAAGTAGAGAATGGGATTTTGACTCATGTATATAGTAATATCAATACTACAACAAAAACAATCTTCCAAAACGATGTAAATCTCCGCTTTGGACTCTTATCTGAAAAACTAGAAATCAACTTAGCCTCGAGATACGCATATATTGATGAAGAATCAAAACACCTCTTTGAACCTTCAAGAATCGGAGTTAAATACGTGGTTTATAATCACAAGATAAAGACCAATAATCATGAGATAAGAAGCTGGAAAAAAAGAACGGCATTTAATTGGTCAAAATTGATTCCAACCATTGCCATAGAGACTCGCTATACGTATCGACCTAATAAAAAAGGTTACAAAGGAATCTCTACGGGTATTTTGATGCACAATCATTTAAATGCAGTATGGAATGTTCTCACAAACATTAGGTATGATGGTGTGAATTCTGAATACGAGCAATACGTCGCAAGTATGTCTAGTAACTATTCTATAAGTCAAAGTTGGTCTTCTTTTGTTGAAAGTTATAATACCTTTTCTAAAATAAAAAACAGCTATGAAATTGGAGGTGGTTTTGCATACTTAGTAAACAAAAACTTACAACTAGATGTTTCCACTAGAGCGAGTTTGTCTGATAAAAAAACGGCATTGCAACTAGCTTTAGGTTTTTCTTGGCGCCTCGATAGACACAAGGACAAGTTTAAACCTGTAAAAGGTAAAAGGATAATTCTTGAAGAGGAACAAAAACCTTACACCAAGTTGTCTAAAGATCGGAACTCCGCTCAAAAGAAGGTACCAATTGGTGCTATCAATAGAAATATCTTTCAAAAAAATAAAAAGTCTAAAAGCTCTAAGAATAAACGTAAAAAACCTAAAAGAGGTAAAAATTTGAGCAAAGAAATCAAACAGAAGACAGAAGCAGCAGAAAAAAAAGCAAAAAGACTACAGAAAGAAATGCTTAAAAACAAAGAAGCGGACGTTGTGGAAGACAAAGACGTTGTCAAGGACAAAGACG
>JBELHA010000037.1:0-9546 GCA_042091695.1 Flavicella sp. | reverse complement strand
GACGAAGACAAAGACGAAGACAAAGACGTTGTCAAGGACAAAGACTTGGACAAAGACAAGGACTAAGAGAAAAAAGAAGCATCAGCAAAAAAACAACTTATACACCTTCTACTATGCAGTTATTTTACACTCCTACTATCGAAGCTACACAAACCTCCTTTATTTTTGATAAAGAGGAGAGCAAACATATCGTTCGTGTATTACGAAAAAAAGAAGGGGATATTTTAAAAATCACGAATGGCAAAGGGGTACTTCTTACTGCTGAAATAACAGTCAGTAGTGATAAAAAATGTCAGGTACTAATTCTAGAAACCTCAATTGAAAAAAAACCGTGGAACTACCACCTTCACATTGCGATTGCTCCTACAAAATTAAATGACCGCATGGAGTGGTTTTTAGAAAAAGCAACAGAAATAGGTATTGATGAAATCACGCCTATTATTTGTGCTCACTCTGAAAGAAAAGTCGTTAAGATGGAACGATTTGAAAAAATCATACAATCGGCGATGAAACAATCGCTCAAATACCAGCTTCCAAAATTAAATGAACCTATTTCTTTTAAAGAGTTTATTTCTAAAAAACATTCAGGAAAACTTTGTATTGCACATTGTGAGGAACAGCATAAAAAATCCTTTAAAAACGAAATACAACCTAATACAGACATCACGATCATGATTGGTCCTGAAGGGGACTTTTCTCCTTCTGAAATAGATTTGGCCTTGTCTCAAGATTACACTCCTGTATCCCTCGGTGAGAGTAGACTTCGAACAGAAACAGCTGCATTGGTAGCCTGCCATTCTGTGGCCTTTATCAATGAACTATAGTATCACTTAATTATTCTATAATAGCTGCTACCGCTAAAGCTTGTACTTTAGTCCGAATATCCTCTTCTCCTAAGAGGTTATTATCCATTGTTGGATAGGTCCTATTAGACAAAAAAACATAAAGCAAGCCAGTATCTGGATCTGCCCAAGTATAAGTCCCCGTAAAACCACTGTGCCCAAAGCTATTTTCAGACATACAACCACAGGTAGACATCACTTCAGCATCTAACTGAGGTTTATCAAACCCTACACCTCTTCTCACGGCATCTTTTTCATAATAACGCTTGTTAAACTTCGCAATAGTATGACTCTCTAGATAGCGGTGCCCACCATAAATCCCCCCTTGTAAATACATCTGCATAAACTTAGCCACATCATTGGCATTGGCAAAAAGCCCTGCATTTCCACTAACCCCCCCCATCATAGCTGCACTCATATCGTGGACGTGTCCTTGCAAGGTCTGCTGACGGTAATAACTGTCTTCTTCAGAGGGAACAATATGTTGTTTCTCTATAGTTCTCAGAGGAAGAAAGCCCAAAGATGTAGCACCCATCGGCTTGTAAAAAAATTCTTGTATTAGCTCATCTATGGAGCGCCCAAAGGTTTCCTCTATGTATTTTTTGAATATAAAAAAAGGAAGTCCACTATATTTATATCCAGTATTTTCTCGTTGTGGAGCTTTTTCTATAAGCGCATAAATACTATCCTTAAAATCTGTCCTCATGTAAACATTGTTTGCTACCTCCAAAGAAAATCTCGCTGATTTTTTGGGAGCATAGTATTTCGCTAATGGTTGTTTTGTAGCCGAATCCAAAGTAGAGAGGTAAAATGGTATCCATGCTTGTAGGCGGGCCGTATGAGACAGTATTTCCTTCACAGTAAGCGTATCCTTGTTGGAACCTCTGTATTCTTCCAATAAATCTCCCAATGTATCATCCAGTCCAAAAAGTCCAATCTCTTCACTCTTCATGATCAAAGGAAGTCCTCCCAATATCTTTGTCAAAGAAGCCAAGTCGTATACATCTGTAAGCGCTACTTTTCTGTTTTTGGCATAAGTATGGTACCCAAAACTCTTTTCATAAACCACTTTACCATGCCTAGCAACCAACACCTGTAATCCGGGCGTCATTTTTTTATCGATGATTTCAACTGCAATACTATCAATTCTAGCCAAACGTTTTGAGCTCATCCCTACAGATTCTGGAATTCCATAACTCAAGCGTTCAAGATTCATAGAGTTTATTCCACTACCTTCTGGAAAATGCGCACCGATAGATACAGGAATTTCCCCCTTCGTCTCCAAGGCTCCAAAAAGCATTTGTGCCGCAGCTTCTTGGGCAAAGGAACTGTTTTGATAAGCGAGTAACACCCCTTCTATCGCAGAAAAATCATCTACAGCGAGTAAAGAATAAGGGCTTGAAAAAACCACCAAATTGACTCTGTGTTCTTTTGCTATTGCTTGGAGTAACTCTAATTCATCATCTTTAAACTTATAAGATTTCCATGGATTGTCATTTGAACTGTGGTAGCCAATTATTACTTGATCGTAATCCGATAATTTTTCTAACAATGCTGCTTTAGATACTCCAGTCACCGCTGTAACTTTCTTGTATTTCTGAAGCCTATTTAGGAATACTTCGTGTGGCGCTGCTCCCAATTTCACATAGGCAATAGCATTATTTTCTAACTTTTTTATAGGAAAAACCCCTTCCCTATTTTTTAGTAAAGTGATGGAATTCTCAACTAACGAGGTGTGCAATACGCTATCTTTAACTGTATTTAAATCAGCTTCTAAACCATCTAAAGCAACAGGCTTGTAGGTATGTAATCCCGCAAGATACTTGGCTTTAAGAATTTTTCGCACAGAATGTTCCAAACGCGCTTTGGTCAAAACACCTCTTTTAAGAGCTCGCTTTATTATTTTTACTGCCGCTCCCACATCTTCTGGAATTAAGAGCATATCATTTCCTGCAATAAAAGCAGCCAAATCTACCTCTCCAGGTTTTGCATAGTTGGAAGCTCCTTTCATGTTCAACGCATCTGTAAACACCAAACCATTAAAACCTAATTTTTGTTGTAATAGATTTGTAATTACATTTTTTGAAAGAGAAGTCGGCACATTAGGATCGAATTCCAAAGCAGGAACACTCAGATGTGCTACCATGACACTTGCCAAGCCTGCATCGAAAATTTTAGTGTATGGGTACAGTTCAATATCTGTCAATCTTTCCATCGAAAATGGAAGCTGCGGCAATGTCTTGTGTGAGTCTGTTGCAGTGTCTCCATGACCTGGAAAGTGTTTTGCATTTGCCAAAACCCCTTCACTTTGCATTCCTTTGATAAAGGCAGCTGCTTTGCGCGTAACATTGTATTTATTTTCACCAAAAGAACGATTTCCAATAATTGGATTTTCAGGATTGGTATTGACATCTACCACCGGTGCAAAGTTGATATGAATCCCCATACGTTTGCAATGCACACCCAATCGCTTACCGAATTGACGGATGTATTGATCATTTGAAATGGCTCCCAATGCCATATTCCAAGGATAGCGAAAGGTGTTTTTCAACCGCATATCCAACCCCCATTCTCCATCGAAACCAATGAGCAATGGCAACTTTGATTTTTTCTGAAAACGGTTGTTTAAAATAGCTTGTTTTTCTGGAGTTCCCTGCATAAAAATAAGTCCTCCAATATGGTATTTCTGTATTTGTGACTCAATAAATTTACGGTGTTTTTTATCTTTATTAGAATAGGCTTGTATCATAAAAAGCTGGCCTATTTTTTCAGAAACACTCAAAGATTTTAATTGAGTTTCCACCCATTTTTCTTGGGCCTGTATGTCTTTCGCTAACAGCGGGTCTAACTGCTGTGCTTTTATAGCTCCCCACAAAGGAAACAAAAAGAAAACTAGTGTTAAAAAAAAATTGATTGGTTTTTTTAGGGGAAATATACTCAAAATAAAGACTACTTATGTTTGTGAATAACTGAAGACTGACACTTGGCATTCATTTGATTTTTTCAAAAAAACACGCTCCTATGCAATGTAACAATTATTTGTGAATTTACTAAAGAAAATACAATTGAGCTTCGTAATAAAATCAAATAGAAGTCAAACAAAAAAAAGTTCCTTTGAAGCTGTAAACTTTCAAAAAAACTTCTCTTAAAAAACTATTGCAATGGAACTAACAAGTGAGTAATTGTTATACTAAGGCAAAAACGTAGCTCACAAAACATAGACTAGTTGACAATCAGTTTTCGTATTTCTTTTAAATGCCCAAGATGTGCTTCTAATACATAAACCCCACTTGGAACTCCCGATAAAGAAAACTCTCCTTTTGCAAATCCACTTTTATCTTGTATGACTAGATTCCCCATAAGGTCAAACAATAGTACCCTATCAATGATTTTATTTGAGGAAAGCAGCACTCTTTCACTAGCTGGATTTGGTTGTAATGAGAAGTGAATTTGAGGTTTTTGAGCAATCGAGGAAAGTGTAGCTTCATTTTTTACAAAAGAAACATTGTCAAGAAAGGTTCTATCAGAAGTACCCTCTGCAGCGACGTTAATTTCAAAAATAACAGCTGTAGCGCTTTCATTTACATACTCAAACTGGAAGCTTGTAAATTCCGAATCAGAAATAGCACTTCTGGATATCTCTGCTCTCTTGTCAGAAAAAATAGATACTCCTGCTACCTCTGTAACTTCCGAAATACCAACTTTGTATTTTGAATGTAAATTGTCAAAATCACGAACACCCATCCACACCGCTTTGACTTTTTCACTTCCTTCTTTTTTCAATTCAAACTGTATGTTATATGTAGTGTTAGGCATTAAACCTGAGACGAGTTGTCGCAATCGAGATGTATTAGAATCACCAAAGACAGCCCATGTATCATTGAGGTCTTGTCCTATATAAAGATCGCCACCTAGTTCAAACCACTCCTTGTTATCTTCAATTGCAAACTGACGACTTTCAGGGCAGCCTATACAGTTGCTATTGCTATAATTTATACCCGAACTTGAGTCTGTTGTAATATCAGATCCCCTGAGCTCGATAAAAGAACCTTGACCCAACAAATTTGTAGTTGCTGCTGGCGTTGTATTTTGAGATGTAACTGAGAACCCCATACAAGTAATTAAAAAGAGTAGTAATTTGTTTTTCATTGTGTTTGTTTTTTTTTATTAAAAAAGTTAATATTCGTTTTTTGCCAA
This sequence comes from Flavicella sp., assembly GCA_042091695.1. Taxonomy (GTDB): domain Bacteria; phylum Bacteroidota; class Bacteroidia; order Flavobacteriales; family Flavobacteriaceae; genus Flavicella. Next base: position 4,507 of record JBELHA010000037.1, on the reverse strand, counting down.
TTGTTTGCATTTCAAACTATTTGACATTGACTAAAACAAACAACAGAACGAACACCCTACCTAAAATTTAAAACAAAAAAAAACCAAGATATTATCTTGGTTTTTTTTTGTAGAGGAAACACCTCCGGATTTATTTGTTAATGACACTATACAAAGCGTTTGTGCCAGCTATCTTTAGCCTTTACTTCCCAATGAGTTTCAAGGGCTTCTTTGGTTTGCACCATATTGTTAAAAACAATTGTTTCTTCAGAGATACGCTCCTCTTTTACTTCGTTTTGAAAGGCAGCTAGAGACAGCGTCTTGATCACAACTCCGTCTCTGTAAGTAGTGTTTAATTTGTTCATTAAATCTAATGACAATTCAGCTTCGAGTTGTTTTACAAAACGTACAGAGGCATCGATGGAACAACCTGATGCATTGGCGAAAGACTCATCTACAGAAAGCACCAAAAACTGGTTGTGCTTTATTGTAAAACTACCTTTAAGGTGGTCTCCATGTCGTGTCCAAGCCTCAATAAAGTCAATTGCTTTTGTACTTATCAATTGAGTTTCCTCCGCTGTAAACATTCTATCGGATTGGTAGATCCAAATTCTTGCGTTTCCAGGTAATGTATGGTAATCTACGAACATAATTATGTGATTTTAGGTTGTGACTCACGAACTACCTTTTGGTATTCATGCTTCTGAGTTTTATTTGGGTCAATACTTTTTTAGTATACAATGGAAAATCTGCATTTTGAATCCAAGCATAGTAGCCAGGGTTTTCGGCAAAAACATCTGTAACAGTTCTTCCTTTGTATTTTCCAAAAGTAAAGACTTCTTCTTCCTTATCATTGAACATTAAAAATCCTGCAAAATCAGCACGCTTGTTATGAGAAGAAAATTCACTCAAGCTTTTAATGTCATTTTCTAAATCATCATACCTATCCAACTGCGCCATCAAAATCTCATAAGTAGCGAGGGTATCTGCTTCAGCAGAATGTGCATTTTCTAAATCTTTGTCGCAATAAAACTTGTATCCAGCTCCCAGCGTACGTTGTTCTTTTTTATGAAAAATAGTCTGAACATCAACTGCCACCCTATTGTTCATATCAAAATCCAAACCGACACGTAGCATTTCTTCCGCCAATAAGGGAATGTCAAAACGATTCGAATTGAAACCAGCAAGGTCACAACCTTTGATCATGTTTTGTACGTCCTTAGCAATGTCTTTGAAAGCAGGTTCAGCAGCCACTTTATCGTCAGTAATTCCATGAATGTCTGATGACTCTTTAGGTATTTTCATCTCAGGATTTACCAACCAAGTTTTGCTTTCTTTTGTCCCGTTAGAATGCACCTTTAATATGGCTATTTCAACGATTCTATCTTTAGCAATATTAATTCCTGTAGTCTCTAGATCAAAGAATACAATTGCTTTTTTTAAATTCAATTCCATGTATGTAATTTATTGGGATGTAAAGATACCAATTAATGGGGTTTCAATTGGCTTAGGTAGTTGCTTTTTTTCACAAAAAGACAATTGAAATTATAGTATCATTTAAGTTTGTGAAAGTTGAGTTTTCTAATATCTTTGCATACAATAAAATTAGATTCATGATTCAAATAACATTACCAGACGGAAGTATCAAGGAAGTGGCAAAAAACAGCACTCCTTATGACGTAGCAAAAAGTATTAGTGAAGGATTGGCAAGAGCAATTATCTCTGCAAAATTCAACGGAACTACTGTAGAAACTGTCACCCCATTGACCACCGACGGGAGTTTGGTATTGTTTACATTTGACAGTCCTGAAGGTAAAAATGCTTTCTGGCATTCTTCAGCTCACGTGCTAGCGCAAGCTATTCAGGAACTATATCCAGGAGTAAAATTGACGATTGGCCCTGCCATAGACAATGGTTTTTACTACGATTTAGATTTAGGAGAACAAAGTATTTCTGAAAATGACTTCCCTGCGATCGAGAAAAAATTCTTGGAGTTGGCAAGAGGAAAACATGCATTTTCATTACGTGAAGTTAGCAAGGCAGATGCCTTGGCTAAGTACCAAGAAGAAGGTAACGAATACAAGGTTGAATTGATTGAAAACTTAGAAGATGGAGAAATCACCTTTTGTGACCACAGTGATTTTACAGATTTATGCCGTGGTGGACATATCCCAAATACAGGATTGATAAAAGCGGTAAAAGTAATGAGTGCTGCAGGTGCTTATTGGAGAGGTGATGAGAAGAACAAACAATTGACACGTTTGTACGGAGTCTCTTTCCCGAAACAAAAATTACTTACAGAATACTTACATTTATTAGAAGAAGCAAAGAAAAGAGACCATAGAAAACTAGGGAGAGAACTGGAACTTTTTATGTTTTCTCAAAAAGTAGGACAAGGATTGCCATTGTGGTTGCCTAAAGGAACTGAATTGAGAGAACGTCTTGAAGGATTCTTAAAAAAAGCCCAAAAGAAAGCAGGATATGAATTGGTAATGACCCCTCATATCGGACAAAAAGAATTGTACGTAACTTCAGGACATTACGAAAAATATGGAGAGGATAGTTTTCAACCTATCAAAACTCCTAAATTAGATGAAGAGTTTTTGTTAAAACCAATGAACTGTCCACATCACTGTGAGATTTATAAATTCAAGCCTTACTCATACAAAGACCTTCCAAAGCGTTATGCAGAATTTGGTACGGTATATCGTTACGAACAAAGTGGAGAATTACACGGAATGACACGTGTCCGTAGTTTCACTCAAGACGATGCACATATTTTCTGTACACCAGAACAACTAGACCAAGAGTTTAAGGATGTAATAGACTTAGTATTATATGTATTTAAAGCATTAGGTTTTGAAAACTTTACGGCTCAAATATCATTAAGAGACAAAGAAAATACAGAAAAGTATATCGGATCTGACGAAAACTGGGACAAATCTGAACAGGCAATCATCAATGCAGCCAAAGAAAAAGGCTTAGAAACTGTAGTAGAATATGGTGAAGCAGCCTTTTACGGTCCAAAATTGGATTTTATGGTAAAAGATGCCTTGGGAAGAAGCTGGCAGTTGGGTACCATTCAAGTGGACTACAATTTACCAGAGCGATTTGATTTGACCTACAAAGGGTCAGACAATGAGTTGCACAGACCGGTAATGATACACAGAGCTCCATTTGGATCTTTAGAACGTTTTATAGCTATTTTATTGGAACATACTGGTGGTAATTTCCCACTTTGGTTAATGCCAGAACAAGTTATCATACTTCCAATCAGTGATAAATATCAAAAATATGCGAAAAAAGTTTCAGATGTGCTTGAAAATTCCGAAATTCGCGCTCTGATAGATTCTCGAAGCGAAAAAACGGGAAGAAAAATTAGAGATGCAGAAGTTAGCAAGATTCCTTACATGATTATTGTAGGTGAAAAAGAAGAAGGTGAAGCTACTGTTTCTGTAAGAAAACATGGAGAAGGAGATCTTGGATCTTTTACTTTAGACGCTTTTATAGAATTAGTACAAGAAGAAATAAACAGTACATTAGTACAATTTTAATAAACACCTGAATATCAGGTTTAAATAGTTAAGTTATAGCAATACGTAGAAACAGAGCTCCTAGAAAACCTTGGAGAGTTCAAAACGAAGACCAGCACAGAATCAACGGACGTATCAGGGACGTTGAAGAGGTGAGATTGGTTGGGGAAAACATCGAAGTTGGTGTGTACCCTATTAGGAAAGCATTAGATCTTGCTAGAGAGCAAGAACTAGATTTGGTGGAGATTTCACCAAAAGCAGTACCTCCTGTTTGTAAGATTATTGATTATAAAAAATTCTTGTACGAACAGAAGAAACGTGAAAAGGCACTTAAATCTAAGGCCACTAAGGTGATTGTGAAAGAAATTAGATTTGGACCTCAAACGGACGAACACGATTACGAGTTTAAAAAGAAACACGCAATCAAGTTCTTGAAAGAAGGTGCAAAGTTGAAAACTTTTGTGTTTTTCAAAGGGCGTTCTATTATTTTCAAAGACCAAGGACAAATCCTTTTGTTGCGTTTAGCGCAAGAATTGGAAGAGTATGGTAAAGTAGAACAAATGCCAAGATTAGAAGGAAAGAGAATGATTATGTTTATTGCTCCTAAAAAGAAGTAAGCAAAATCAAAAGATAGTATAAGTAAGAATATATAAAACTAAGGAGAGATGCCTAAAATGAAAACTAAGTCTAGTGCTAAAAAACGTTTTAAAGTAACGGGTACTGGGAAAATTAAAAGAAAGCATGCTTTTAAGAGTCATATTTTGACAAAAAAATCTAAAAAGCGTAAACTAAAGCTAACTCATGACGGTTTGGTACACAAATCAGACGAGGGAAGCATCAAACAACAATTGAACTTAAAATAATTTTATTTTAAAGTCAATAGGTAATTATTAACCTTGTAGTAGTGCTTAAGTTTCGAAAGAACGCCTCCTACAAAAAAACATTGAAATTATGCCAAGATCAGTAAATTCAGTAGCCTCAAGAAAAAGAAGAAA
>JBELHA010000036.1:20443-33762 GCA_042091695.1 Flavicella sp. | reverse complement strand
GCTACTCCTAATTTGTCTAAAATAGAACCTATGTCAAAGGGATGAATATCTCCTACATTAAAGGAAATCACGGATGCTTTTTTCTCTGACGTTCCGTAAATACGTAAACCTTCTATTTCGGATAAGGCTGCAGTACCATATTGCAATAATTCATTTTCATAGGCTGCAATATTTTCCAAACCAATAGAATTCATATAATCAAGCGCTACTCCAAAGGAAATACCTCCTGCAATATTTGGAGTTCCTGCTTCGAATTTATGAGGCAAACCTGCATAGGTTGTTTTCTCAAAGCTTACCGTTTCTATCATCTCTCCACCTCCTTGATAAGGAGCTAGTTTTTCCAACCACGCTTCTTTACCGTATAGCAATCCAACACCTGTCGGTCCACATAGTTTGTGGGCAGAAGCAACATAAAAATCCGCGTCAAGCGTTTGCATGTCTGGCTTGATGTGAGGACAAGCTTGTGCACCGTCAATCAAAACTGCTGCTCCTACTGCATGTGCACTGTCTATGATTTCTTTGATAGGGTTGATGGTTCCCAATGCATTGGAAATATGATTTACAAATACCAATTTTGTCTTGCCTCCAAGCAATTCGTGGAATACCTCCATCTCTAAAACACCTGCATCGTCGAAAGGAATCACTTTCAAAACAGCACCCGTACGTTCACACAACATCTGCCAAGGAACTATATTAGAGTGATGCTCTAACGCAGATACGATGATTTCATCTCCTTTTTCAAGCAAAGGTGCAAAACCATTTGCAACAATATTGATACTGTGCGTAGTACCAGCTGTCAAGATGATTTCATAAGACTTTGCAGCATTGAAATGCTTTTGAACTTTTTCACGAGCTTGCTCATAGGCATCTGTAGCAACTTGACTCAAAGTATGTACACCTCGATGAATATTCGAATTATAGCGGGAATAATAATCCACAATTGCATCAATCACTACTTGAGGCGTCTGACTCGTAGCTGCATTGTCAAAATAAACCAAAGGTTTTCCGTTTACTTTTTCCTTAAGAATTGGGAAATCTGCTCTAATTTTCTGAATATCTAACATAAGTGTGTATTTGTACTTGCAAAAATACTACATGTAAATCATAAAACAATGTGAAAAAAGAAGCAAAAAAACTTTATTTTTATTTAGTCTAAATAATATTAGTTTGTATATTTGCATCGAACTAATACAAATAGTATGTCTTTAAAGATAATTGGTAAAACAACACACGGTATTGTTTCTAAAAACAACTCAAGTAATTTATACGAAATAGTATATAAGAATTTAAGTTTCAAATTTAACTTGGAAGCTTATGATCAATTTACTGGCTATATATTTGACTTAAAAGATGCCTTTGAGGTTCACAATACCAACTCAAGCTGTTCGTGTTCTGTGATTGAAATTCCAACAGCAAACGAAGTATTACACATAAAAATGAGCTTAAAAGAATTAGATGAACTTTGTGATCTATTTTCTTTGTCCTATTACAAAAACATGTATATGGATATCAAAAATAAAATTGACTTCACGTATTCATTGAACTAAAAAAACCTCATTTTCAACGAAATGAAAATGAGGTTTTTTAGAATATAGTATAGTCTTTTAGCTGATTTGAGCTCCATTAGATACTTTAGATGATGCTGGTTGTACAAAAGCAAGTTTGCCTTCTTTTGTGTCTGTCATCAGAATCATCCCTTGACTTTCTACCCCTCTAAGTTTTCGTGGGGCCAAATTCACCAATACTGATACTTGCTGTCCTACAATCTCTTCAGGCTTAAAACTCTCTGCTATCCCAGATACTATGGTTCTTACATCTAATCCTGTATCTACAGTAAGCACCAATAATTTTTTTGCCTTTGGCATTTTTTCTGCTGTCAAAATAGTACCCGTTCGAATGTCCATTTTTCCAAAATCCTCAAAGGTAATTGTTTCTTTTTGGGGCACAACAACCTTTGCTTCGGCTTCATTCAACAATTTAGTAGCTTCTAATTTATCCAATTGCTGCTGAACATCTTTGTCTTCTATTTTTGAAAATAACAACTGTGCTTTCCCTATTGTATGTCCTGAAGCAAGTAAATTAGCTTCTGATGCAACAGCATCCCAAGATAAAGTGTCTTCGGATAGGTTCAAAATTGTCTGTAACTTTTTAGATGTAAATGGCAAAAAGGGTTCTGACAGCACAGACAATCCTGTCGCTATTTGCAAAGCAATATACATAACTGTCTGAACGCGCTCTGGATCTGTCTTGATCAATTTCCAAGGCTCTTGATCCGCAAGGTATTTGTTACCTAAACGAGCAAAATTCATCAATTCTGACAAGGCCTCTCTAAAACGATAGCGCTCTATAGACCTAGATATCAATTGAGGGAATGCCTTTAATTGCTCTAAAGTTTCCTCATCTATTTGAGTAAAGGTAGAAGGACTTGGAACTACTCCTTCATAATATTTATTCGTCAATACAACAACTCTATTAATAAAATTACCAAAAATAGCAACCAATTCATTGTTGTTTCTAGCTTGGAAATCTTTCCATGTAAAATCGTTGTCTTTGGTCTCAGGGGCACTCGCTGTCAACACATAACGTAAGACGTCTTGCTGATCAGGGAACTCCTCAAGATATTCATGCAACCAAACTGCCCAATTTTTTGACGTTGATAATTTGTTACCTTCTAAGTTCAAAAACTCGTTGGCAGGTACATTGTCTGGTAAAATATAATCCCCATGTGCTTTGAGCATCGCAGGAAATATAATACAGTGAAAAACGATATTGTCTTTTCCTATAAAATGCACCAATTTGGTATCCTTATCTTTCCAATAAGGTTCCCAATCTTTACCTTCACGTGCAGCCCATTCTTTGGTAGAAGATATATAACCGATGGGAGCATCAAACCATACGTACAAAACTTTACCTTCGCCACCTTCAACAGGGACAGGAATTCCCCAGTCCAAATCTCGCGTAACTGCTCTTGGTCGCAAGCCGTCATCTATCCATGATTTTACCTGACCATATACATTGGATTTCCAATCGTCTTTATGACCTTCTAAAATCCATTCTTTTAAAAATTGCTCGTGTTTGTCTAAAGGTAAAAACCAATGTTTCGTTTCTTTTAGTGAAGGAACATTTCCTGTGATGGCTGATTTAGGATCTATAAGGTCAGTTGCATTGAGTGAAGTACCGCATTTTTCACATTGGTCTCCATAACTTTCTTCATTACCACATTTAGGACATGTTCCAATTACAAAACGATCGGCTAAAAACTGTTTGGCTTCTGCATCGTACAATTGATTTTCTGTCTTTTCTACGAAAGCTCCTGTATCGTGTAAATTTTTAAAATATTCGGAGGCAGTTTCATGATGGATTTCTGCTGATGTTCTCGAATAATTGTCAAATGAAATACCAAAATCAGCAAAAGATTTGTCAATTATAGCATGGTATTTATCGACTACATCCTGTGGTGTAATTCCTTCTTTTTTGGCTTTTATAGTAATCGGAACTCCGTGCTCATCGGAGCCACATACAAAGGCAACATCTGTACCTTTTCCTCTTAAATAACGTGCGTATATATCTGCAGGAACGTAAACACCTGCCAAATGTCCGATATGAACAGGACCATTGGTATAAGGCAATGCTGCTGTAATCGTAACTCTCTTTGGATTGTTCATTCTAAAAATTTTGTAGCGACAAAGTTACATATATATCCAATGAATTGAAACTATTGTACTGCTTTTTAAAATAGGCTTCCATACAAAACAACAAACACACTTTTCATAACAGGTCTTTAAAATAAAACTCACACTACACACCAATATAGACAAGTACTATTTATTAGCATGAATAAATTGTACTTTAGCTTTTTTAAAATAAAGAACTTTTGCGAGCATTTTATCTTCTAGTATTTTTAACACAACTTTTGTGTGCCCAAACAAAACCTATGAAAACACCAGCATTTCTTAAGAAAGGAGACCGTATTGCTATCGTAGCACCTGCGGGTATTATTAAAAATCCTACTGCCATCTACGAAGCCCAAAAAAAGGCTGAAAGTTGGGGGTTGCAAGTTGTGATTGGACCGCATGTATTTGAAAAACACAATCATTTTTCTGGAAGTGACGCACAGCGTTTGGCTGATTTTCAATGGGCACTTGATAGTCCTGATATAAAAGCAATATGGTGTGCTAGAGGAGGCTATGGCAGTGTGAGAATTATCGATGATTTGAACTTTGAAGCATTTGAGAAAAACCCAAAATGGATTGTAGGTTATTCTGATATCACAGTGTTTCACAACTATCTGCAATCTGAAAATTTTACCTCTATTCATGGATGCATGCCTGTAAATATGGATTTTCCTGAAAATGCGCGAAAGGAAAGTTTTGGAAGCCTACAAAAAGCGTTGTTTGGCACTTTAAAATCCTACAGTATCTCAGGTTCTAAACACAACAGAGAAGGAGAAACTACTGGAGTTTTAGTTGGTGGAAACCTCAGCCTCCTTGCCAGTGTATCTGGATCGAAAACACAGGTAGATACAACTGACAAAATTGTATTTATAGAAGAAATTGGAGAATACAAATACCATATAGATCGCTTGTTGAGAACCTTAAAAAGAAATGGCAGTTTTGAGCATTGCAATGCTGTTATTATCGGTGGAATGAGTCAACTAAAACGCAACAATCCCTCTTTTGGTCAGGAAATCGAAGCAATCATATTAGAGGCTATTGGAGCGCATACATATCCGGTACTATTTGATTTTCCTGCAGGACATGAACACGTTAACAAAGCCTTGTATTTCGGGAAAAACACAAGACTCGTTGTTACGAAAGAAAGTGCTCAAATACATTTCGAATAGCACTGTTGTAGAGACCTTGTTCTGTATAGATTTCGGTGGTATCTTTCCAAAAAATGGCATTTCACAACGAACTTGGAAAAGCGGGAGAACAAATTGCCGCGGATTACCTAAAAAAGAAAGGATACCGTATCATCACAAGAAATTGGAGGTACAGAAAAGCTGAAATTGACATCATCGCTGAGGCTAATGGCGTACTGGTAGTGATCGAGGTAAAAACACGATCGTCAAATCACTACGGTAACCCACAAGATTTTATCTCCAAAGAAAAAATTCGTTTGTTAGTTCTTGCAACCGATGCCTACATCACAAAAAACGAAATCACATTACAAGTGCGTTTTGATATCGTTTCTGTACTAATTCCTCCTAAAAAAAAAGTGACAATTCAACATATTGAGGATGGTTTTTTTCATTTCTAAAAGCACCTCTAAATGAGCTGATAAATAATGTTAACGTAGGTTGTTGACTGTTTTTTCTAAAGCTCTAAAGTTTTCGGGCTTTGCAATGATTTTTTTGGCAGCATCCAACACAAAATAAGTAGGTGTATTGGAAACATCGTAGGTTTCAGCAAGAGTATTTCTCCACTTTTTCAATCCTAAGATATGATGCCATCCCTCGAAATTTCCTTTTACTTTTTTCCATTCTTTGGAGTTGCGCTCTAAAGCAACCGCTACAACTTGTGCCTTAGGATGCGTCTTCATAAATTGATACATCTTTGGCAATTGTTTTTTACAATGTGAACAACCCGTACTCCAAAATACGACCACATAATATTTATGTGTATCTAAGTTTGATAAGGAATAGGTTTCTTCGTTTTCCTTCCATTCAAAATCTGGGGCATAAGCGCCAATCGCCAATGTAATTTTAGCTTTTGTTGTAGTTATATAAGCTGCATCTTTTACCTCTTCAGGTAAAGTTGCATAGAGCGTATCTAAAATATAATTCACCAATTCAAAGTTGTCCCTTTTAACAAAAGTCTCTATCAAGTAATACAGCAATTGTTTTTGTAATACTATAGACATCTTTTCAGAAAAAACTTTTGTAACTGCTTCTTTATAAAGTTCCTGTTGTTTTGTTTGTTTATTGGAACGATGAAGATAAAAAACATAATCATCTACGCGATCAAATAAGAAATTAGAACCTACAAGGACGGTATCTTTAAAATTGATGTGCGTAAAAAATTTATTTTTTATACCCGTATAATAATCTGAAGGAGTCTCTTGTAATTCTGATGCATTAAAGCGATTTGTGGCCTTTATAAAATGGTACACCAATTGATCCTTAGTCTTGTTTTCGAATTCTTTTTGAACATTCACAAGACGTTCCATTCCCTTTTCATAAAGAGAACTGTGTTCCTCTTTTGGGCTTCTAAAATGATTTACTTGAATGGAATCTATATACGTCTGATGTCTCGAAGTTTCCGTGAGGTATTCTAAAAATAACATGTTTTGCTCTGAAGCATCAAAAACAATAGATTCTTCAGGATAACTAGAATCAAAGCGAAACGAAACCGCTTCTTTGTCAAATAAGAAATCAACATGTCCAGGACCCTTCAAACGATAGGTCACTCGATACATACCAGAAGTGGCTGAAATAGGCAACTCAAATTCAAAGTGTTTGTCTTTTACTTTTGTGTTTTCAATAAACGTTTCTTTACCCGACTCTAAATGGTACAAAATAGCCCAAGAGACGTCGGCTGCTGTATCTGTCACAGTACCCGAAATAGTGTATTGAGAAAACGAGGAGTTAAAAGAAAGTAAGAGAAAGAGAAGAAATATATGACGCATAATTTTAGTAGAATTATAGCAATTAATACATAAAACAAATAGGTTAAGATTCAAAATACTTGACGATTGCTTCTTTCATTAAAATCGTCTGTTCTCCTGGTTTCAAGGTTGGTAATTCTTCCAATACTTTAAAATGAGGCCAACCATCTGGATCTACAAAATCAAACTCGTAATAACCATAGGGTTCCAATAAACGGCAAATAGCAATGTGCATCAAATTGATCTTTTCATCCTTTTTGAATTCTCTGACGTCTTTTCCTAATTCTTGTACTCCTATCAAATAAATAATGGCATCTAAATCCAACGTATCTCCATCTGCAAACTTTTTAGATAAAAATGTTACCAAAGTTTCCCAATCTTTCTTTAAGGCTATATCTCTTGACATTGTGTAATATTTATGTCTTACAAAGATACATAAAACTGTCTCTCTGAATCTTCTGAAACGAACTAAAATGAAACCAATACATATAACGCTATAAGCACAACTGCTCAAAATAATTTGACAAGGTGATTGCTTCGAAATTCTGTTGGCTATTCTATCAGTAATTGTATCTTTGAGCAACTATCTATAAACTATTGCTATGAGTACATTTGACATCGTTATTGCCAGCCTATTATTATTTGGATTTATCAGGGGACTTTTCAAAGGACTCTTTGTAGAAATCGCCTCTCTTGTTGCATTGGTTGGCGGTGTATATGGAGCCATGCATTTCTCTTATTACGCAAGTGACTTGTTAAAAGAACATGTAGCTTGGAGTGAAAACTACATCGCTTTAGGTGCTTTTGCATTGACCTTTATCTCTATAGTTGTCGTTATTTCTTTGGTAGGAAAACTCTTGACAAAAATAGCAGATTTTGCAGCACTCGGACTTATTAACAAATTATTGGGAGGTATTTTTGGAAGCTTAAAAATAGCACTGATCTTGAGCGTAGTATTGTCTTTTTTTATAAAAGTAAACAAAAGTATCCCTTTTGTTGGTGAAGCGGAAATGAAAACCTCTGTATTGATATACCCTGTTACTGAAATAGCACCACTTCTTTTTCCTGATTATTTTGACTCTCACGATGTGCAAGAACAAAAACAAGAAAATGAAATTTAATATTCTTGGGTGTGGTTGGTTGGGCTACCCTTTAGCTCTTTTCTTAAAAAAACAAGGCTACAATGTTGGTGGAAGCACACGGAGTACTGAGAAAAGAAAACACTTCGCTGAAAATGAAATTGTGCATCACGCAATTCACTTCGAAAACAATCAGATATCAGGAAACCTTTCAAATTTTTTAAACGCAGACATTCTCTGTATTGCGATTCCTTTTAGCCAACAAAAAAACAACTTAAAAGCTTATGCCCTTTTGGCGCAAGAAATTGAAAGGTCCACAATACAAAAAGTGCTATTCATAAGTGCTACCTCTGTTTACAAAGACACGAACTCAACTATTTATGAAACGAATTCCTTTGAAGAAAATCCGCAAAAAAAAGCACTGATAGCACTGGAGGAGTTATTCCTATCACATTCAGGATTCCAAACAAATATCCTGCGTTTTTCTGGACTGATTGGTGGAACTAGACATCCAGGAAATTTTTTTAAAGAAGGTCGCACCGTACCCAATGGCCTTGCTCCTGTGAATCTGATCCATTTGGACGACTGTTTGGAAATTGTCCTTAAAATAAGTGAAGGTAACTTCAAGGGTAAAATCTTCAACGCTGCTGCGGATACACATCCAACAAAAAAGGAGTTTTATACCGCTGCTACGCTGAAACTAGGTCTCAAACCTGCTACTTTTATGGAGGAAAAAACAGCCTTTAAAACAATCGACAATTCAAAGCTAAAAAAAGACCTTGATTACCAATTCATACACCCTAATTTAATGACTTGTTTGGATACGTTTTAACCTAGCAAATCTCGGAAAGCATCGTTCAAATTTTCATAAGAAAATTCAAAGCCCGCCTTGCGTATTTTCATAGAGGAAACTCTACTTCCCGTGGTCAGTATAATCGCCATTTCTCCGAATATCAATTGCAAAATAAATGAGGGAATATTGGGCATAAAAAATGGCCTTTTCAGGGTTTTAGCCAAGGCTTTAGAAAACTGTTCATTCGTTATAGCTTCATTAGAAACCGCATTGAACACCCCTTTGATTTCGGGTTGCTCTAAAGCATGAAGATACATTTTACACAAATCATCTATATGAATCCACGGCATGTATTGCGCCCCACTTGCAATGGGAGACCCCAGCCCTAATTTAAAAGGAAGCAACATCTTTTGCAAAGCACTCCTCTTTGAACTCAAAACAATACCGGTTCTAAGTGCTACCGTTCGGATACCTAATTGAGAAATTGATGCAACAGAAGCTTCCCATTCCTTACAAATAATAGCCAAAAAATCTGTTGCTGCAGGCATATCCTCTGTAAAAGTAATGTCCGAAGTTTTACTTCCGTATATACCCGTTGCAGAAGCAGCGATAAAACATTGAACTGTATGTTCCTCTTCTGAAAGAAGTTTGTAGAGCAATTCAGTAGAAGCTACTCTGCTCTCTAACAGTGCTTTTTTTCGTTTGTCAGTCCACCTCCCAGAAGCGACATTCTCTCCCGCTAAATGAATAATCCCTACGACATTTGTTAGACAATTCGCATCTATTGTTTGTGACGCTATATCCCAAGTATAATATTGAACCGCTCTGGTGTTTTTCTTCTTATTTCGTGTCAAAATAGATATACCATACCCTTTTGCTTGTAACACTGCTATTAGAAAAGAGCCAATCATCCCTGTTCCTCCTGTAATGAGAATGTTTTTTTTCATAGCGTAAAAATAAAAAAACCTCAGCTAAAAGATTGATAAATCCACGTAGATAATATTAAATATCGTAACTTAAGGTTGATTTTAAACTTATCATTTTATGGATTACAAAATAATAACAGATCAAATTATAGAAATTACGAGTACTTATGGGTTGAAGTTACTCGGTGCCATCGGTGTATGGATCATTGGGTCCCTAATTATCAAAGGAATTGCAAAAGCCTTTGCTAAAATACTCGAAAAGACAACTGCAGATCCTACACTAAAACCTTTTTTAAATAGCATCGTCGGGGTGTCATTAAAACTATTGTTGATAATTACTGTATTGACTATGATGGGCATAGAAATGACCTCGTTTGTAGCCTTATTAGGAGCTGCTGGATTGGCAGTCGGTGTTGCACTCTCGGGCACCTTACAAAATTTTGCAGGGGGCGTCATTATATTATTGTTCAAACCTTTTAAGGTGGGTGATTTTATCGATGCTCAAGGCTATCAAGGTGTAGTATCCGAAATACAAATATTCAATACGGTTCTCAAAAGCTTAGACAACAAAACGATCGTTGTTCCCAACGGTGGATTGTCTACAGCATCTTTGACAAATTATTCTGTAGAACCTTTTAGAAGGGTAGATTTCACTTTTGGTGTAGGCTACGGTGACAGCACTGAAAAAACAAGAAAAGTCTTGCAATCACTTATTGATGAAGACAAGAGAATTTTACAAGATACAGAGGCACACAAACCTTTTATAGCTGTTTCTGGTCTTGGAGATAGTTCGGTAGACTTTGTTGTCCGTGTATGGACTAAAGCAGAAGACTATTGGGACGTATTCTTTGACATGAATGAAAATGTATACAACCGATTTAATTCTGAAGGTCTCAACATCCCTTACCCGCAAATGGATGTACATCTTCACAAATAGTAATAAACTGCTTAAACCGACCAAAAAAAGCCTTAAACAACAATGTTTAAGGCTTTTTTTAGGTGGAAGTAATAGCGCATTACAATTCTTTCAAATGCTCAGAGAGTAGCCAGCCTTTTTTTCCATCTGCCAATTTAATTTGTAACCAGACATCTACGCGATCAATGATTGAAACCTTGGTTCCCTCGTGCAGTTCAAAAACTTCTTCACTTATTTGTGAAGGTGCATTTTTCACACCTACTTTCGGTGTAAACAATATTCCCTCCTGCGTTTTTTGTACGGTATTGTATTGTAAAATTGAGAAGGAAAGCGAAACAATAAGTATGAACAAACCAAGCGTACTACCAATAAAATAAAGGCGTTTTTGCAAGGGTACAAATGAAAAATAAAACAGTAAAAATAGAATTGCTGTCAAAAAAGAACCAATAACAGACAAATAAGCCCACTGGTCGTATGACATGCTTTCTACATAATCTGTTTCTATTCGTTGTAAAAAGGTCTTTGGTAAAGCCTCTATCACATCAATCGTCATGCGTTTGGCATAGGTCAAATTCGTAAGAATATCTTCCTTGTTTGTGGGGTTCAATTGCAATGCCTTTTCATAATTGTAAATGGAGGCAGCAACCTCATTGGTCTTGTAATAGGCATTTCCTAAGTTGTAATACAAGTCAGCAGAAATAGTGCCTGACTGTTCTATAGATTCATAAATCACAATCGCTTCTTTGTAAGAAGAATTCCGATACAACTCATTGGCCTTCTCGAATTGTACAATGGACTCTTGAGACTCTTGGTTCCCATGGAATTCATGAGCAAAAGAAACTGTGCACAGGGTGAAAACCAATATTCCTGTAAAAATAGATCTCATAGCAGTCAACACAGAAAAACTCATTGCTGCTTTGGTAAATGAATTCATACTTTTCATCTTGTTTTTACTTTTTAGGTGTTTTTAAAGTTGTTTGTCCAGTGCTGTAATGACTTCTTTGGCCTTTGCAAACTCTTCATGCATCATGACATCTGTTACTGGAGCATAACGTGCAAAATCACAATCGTCAAGAACAGCAATAAAATCCGCGATAGTCGCTGAGGTCACCGTTCTAGCTTCTAGTAATTCTCTAATATATTCTTTTGAAATTTCTGATGTTTCAATCTGCAACTTGGCCTTTAAATAGTTGTAAAGTGCTTTTTCCAATGCAATGTAGAAAGCTTCTTTCTTTCCGAGTTGTTTCTTGGCTTGCGACAAATATTTACGAGCCAACTTATCCGCTTTTCTAGTGCGGGACCCAATCAAATCATCTGCGCGTTGTTTTTGTTTTCTACCCACAAAAATACCTAAAGGAATACATAGTAATGGGAATAATAACAAACCATAAAAGAGTGTCGATTTAAAGAAATTTTCTTTGGCTGCTGACTCAAAAACTGTGTGATTGGCGATATAACGGAAAGATGCATTTGCTTTGACACGTTGTTGAGTAGGCAATGTTGTGGATCCTGAAGTAGTGCTCAATAATTCCTTTCCTTCTGTTACGTTTACATAGACTGCATCAGAGACCAAAGTATGGTATTTCTTCTCTTTAGGATTGAAATAAGAAAAAGAAACTTTAGGTATTTTATACTTTCCTTTGAACTCAGGGACTACAGTATACTGGTCAAAAACTTCGCCTTGCAACCCTCGAATTCCTGATACTGAGGTACGCAAATTTTCTTGGTGTTCTGGAGCGTATACTTCTAATTCTTTTGGGGTTGACAAACTAGGTATCTCAAATAATTTTAAGTTTCCTTTACCAGATACACTTACTTTCAATTGAGTAGATTCATTGGCTTTTAATGCTGGTTTACTGGAAGTAACTGCCAATGAAAAATCCCCAACTGCACCGTTAAAATCTGCTGGTTTTCCATCAGTAGGTACTGGTTTTACACGAATAGTCTGTTTGAATGTTTTAAAAGACTTACGTATGTTTCTAGTAATAGGATTTCCAAAAAAGTCACCACGTCCTGTTGGAACACCTAGTATCAAATCAGTTCGAATAGGTTCTAGGTATAGTTTTCCTGATTTTTGAGGAATTAAAACGGTTTTCTTTAGGGTAAAATAGCGGTAATCTTCTCCGTCATATTGGCCATTCTTGGCCTGAATCTGATCTATTTTAATCTCTTGATTCCAAAATCCTTTATATGCAGGTAATTCTTTAAAATCAAAATCATTGATTCCAATTTTATTGCTAAAATACAAACGGTATTCTACATAAATTCCCTCACCAACGTAGGGCTTTTTATTAGAAATCAACACCTCTAGGTGTACATTTTGATTGGCGATATAGTCTGGATCATTAGGATTTTTGGGTAATTCAGTAGCGGCTACTACAGATACTACAATAGGATTAGATTGAATTCTTTTGCCTTTGTATTCAATCGTTGCTCCTTGAACTGTTAGCGCTCCTTTTTTCAATGGTGCTATGATATACGTGTAGGTTTGAGCGTAGGATGACTTTCCATTGATCCAAGATTGATTTACAGACTGGCTAGGACCTCCCAAAACTTCAAAATTTTGAAAGCTCGGTGGTGCAAAATGATCTCCACCTTGTTTGTTAACTGTGTACTCAACACGAAGTCGTTGGTTTACTCCTAACTTTTTCTTACTGACCTTTGTAGTAAAAGTTACCTGAGCCAACGAAATTGTTGTGATAAAAAACAATACTGTGTTTAAAAAATATGATTTCATCTATATACGGTTTTCAGATTTGTATACCTGTTGGGGTATTACCAATCTTTTTCTTGTGTTCTCTTTGGTGCTTTTACTTTTTGAGCATTGACTTTTTTCTGAGTTTTTTGCTCTTCATTACGCATCGTTTCTAGTAACTGCTGAATTTGAGCAGGTGACATTTTTCCAGGTTGAGGTTGTGCTTTTTTCTTATCGTCCTTGCCCTTATCCTTGTCTTTGTCTTGGTCTTTGTCTTGGTCTTTTTGGTCCTTGTCTTTGTCTT
>JBELHA010000036.1:0-20343 GCA_042091695.1 Flavicella sp. | reverse complement strand
GTCTTTGTTTTGGTCTTTGTTTTGGTCGTTATTTTGTTGCTGTTCTTTTTTCTTTTTGGCTGCTTCTAATTTTTCTTTCAATGCCAAAAGGGCGGTATCCGAAGGATATTGCTGTAGGCCTTTATCTACTGTTGCGGTAGCTTTCTCTAGTTTGCTGTAGACAAAATCCTTGGCACCATTGTCAAAAAAACCTTTCGCAGACTGCTGTGCAAAGCAGACGGAACCGATCAATAATAAAGAGAGGTAAATTACTTTTTTCATTTGTTTTGTATTTCAATGACATCCTGAAGATGTTGCATGTATTCTTTGTAATTGGACACTGTTGCATCTTTTTCAAGTGCAGCATCTAGCAGTTGTAAAGCAGCTGCAAACTGAAACGAGTTCAATAGTTTGTCTGCTTTTTTCTTCATTCTTTTAGCATATTCTGATGGAGGTGGCTGTTTGTTCTTTTCCTCGTCATCTTTTTGTTTTTTCAAGGCTTTTAAAGCATGTGCTAAATTATAACGTGATTCATTGTCTGAAGGATTGTTTCTCAAACTATTTTTAAATGCAGTAATGGCTTTTTCGTAGGCTTTTTCTGCCATATGCACATTACCTAAATTGTGATAAGCAGCTCCTTTTTCGATTTTATCAGCAGTACTTTGGGCTGCCAATTCAAACTGTGGTGCTGCTTCTTTGTAATTTTTTTGTTGAAAAAGAGCATTTCCTAAATTGTATGCGCCTTTGTAATAGGTTCCGGAAGCTGTGATTGCTTTTTTATAAGATATAGCCGCTTGAGCAGTCTTATCTTTCTTGAAAAGGGCATTTCCTTCTCTTACAAAGCTACGTGCTACTCTTTTTTGAACAATGGTATCTTGCTGCCCATAGGATACAGAAAAACAACATAGGAAAATTAAGAACTGTATTCGTTTCATCGTTATATATTTGTTTTAACTATCTTTTAGTTCCACTAAAAAAACTATTTTAAGACTGTTTTTTCTCATTGAACAAATCTACTTTTTGCAACCACTTGGTCTTTTTTTCATACAAAAAAGTATCCAAAAGAATAAAAAACAACCCAATGGCAACAAACCATTGAAATTGATCCTTATAATCTGAAAATTGCTTGGTTTCAAACTCGTGTTTCTGTGCATTTGAAACTACTTCTATCAAAGCTTCTACCGTTGCATTTGTCTTGTTGCCATCGATATAAAAACCAGAAGCCTTGTCAGCGATACCTTCTAATACTGCTGGATTTCTATGGGTAATCACCACCTCTCCTGCTCGATCTTTCTTGTAAAGGTTTCTCCCATTGACCTTCACTGGTATTGGTCCACCTTTTTCTGTACCAACTCCCACGGTGAATACCTTGATCCCTTCTTCTGATAAAGTCTCAGCCAATTCAACCGTATTGGATTCGTGGTCTTCACCATCTGAAAGAATGACTAAAAATTTATTGGTTTGTTCTTCATTGTTGTAATAGGTTTTTGCCAAGTTCAATGCTTCGTTGATGGCTGTTCCTTGACTAGATACCATGTCTGGATTGGCATTTTGAAGAAACATATTTGCGGAGGCATGGTCTGTAGTAATTGGAAGTAAAGGATACGCATTTCCTGCATATACAATAATTCCTACACGATCACTTCCTAGTTTTTCAATGGTCTTAGAAATCAATTGTTTGGACTTCTCTAGTCTATTTGGAGCGATATCTTGAGCCAACATACTCTTAGAAACATCCAAAGCAAACACCAAATCTACCCCTTCTCTTTTGACTGTTTTCAATTGGGTTCCCATTTTAGGGTTTACCAATGAAAGGATCAAAAATGAAAAACTAAGAGACAGCACTAATAATTTTAATAGTCCCTTGAAAAAGGAATAATTGGGAGCCAATTGCTCCAATAAACCTAATTCAGAAAATGTTTTCTGTGTTTTTTTCTTCCACCAATAGACGAATAAAAAGAGCACTACTAGTATAGGAAGTAGTACAAATAAATAAAAATAACTCGGTGATTCTAATCTATACATAATCTCTTTTTACACTTAAATAAAACTTCTAAAAACAGTGTTTCGCAATAGGTACTCTAAAAAGAAGAAACACATTGCTAACAGCACAAATACGCGGAATTGTTCTTGGTAGTTATAGTACTTAAACTCTTCTATTTTGGTCTTTTCGAGTTTGTTGATCTCTTGGTAAATAGACTGTAGTTTTACATTGTCAGTAGCCCTAAAATACTTTCCATTTGTTTCGGAGGCAATGTGTTTCAACAAAGCTTCATCAATTTCAACTTTTTGCTTTCTATATTGTAAGTTCCCGCGGTAATCTTTTGCATAAGGAAACAACGCCATTCCATTAGTTCCAATGGCAATTGTATATACTTTTATATTCAATTCTTTTGCCAATTCAGCAGCAGTTCTAGGGTCTATAAAACCTGCTGTATTTACACCATCTGTCAGCAGTATGATGACTTTACTTTTTGCCTTACTATCTTTCAACCTGTTGATAGAAGACCCCAAGCCCATTCCGATAGCTGTTCCATCTTCAACCTGACCATACTCAATGGAACGTATCGTATTTCTGACAATTCTCTTATCGCTTGTGATTGGTGTTTGCGTATAACTCTCTCCGGCATAGACGACTATTCCAATACGGTCATTGGGTCTTTGTGTTACAAAATTGGAAGCTACCTTTTTCAAGGCCTCCAGACGGTTGGGTTTTAAATCTTTTGCCAACATACTTCCCGACACATCAATAGCCATGACAATATCAATTCCTTTGTTTGATTTTGTACGTTTGCTCACCTCGACATTTCTAGGTCTTGCCAAAGCGATAAACAATAAAGCAATCCCTAAAAGACGTAATACATACAAACTATTTTTTAGCAAAGGCACTATAGAACTTGTCGTTTCAAAACCTTTTGTAGTGGTAACTTTTAAGGTCGCCGACTGCTTTTTATGACTGTATACAAACCATACTAGTACCAAAGGAAGTACTAATAGTCCCCATAAAAAATGAGGTGAAACAAATTCAAAATTGGACCAGTTCAACATGTTATTCTAATTCTATAGTTATGGTTTGTCTCATAGTTTCTATAAGGGTAGCCGTTTCGGTATCACTTTCTAAATGCTTTGTAAATACTTGCCAAACATTTGTATCTGAAGAAAATCCTAGCAATGAAAAACGCACCCTTACTCCTGCTTCCTGATAACTTCCCGATAAGGAAATTCCTTGAGAACCATTTTCTAAGTTCAACGGACTTCTTTCATATTCAAAATCTTCAATACCTGAAGTTTCTTGCAAAGCCTCTAGTGAAGTTTGCAATACTTGTTCTGCGTCAGGTGTTACTTGAGCGGTATATTTGAGTGCCGTAATTGCTATTTGAACGTTTTTAGAAGTGTCTTCATAAGCATATTCTTTTAGGTCTTCGAGCACACTTTTTACTTGCTGCGGAACTTTGTCGTTTTGTAAGGAAATAGAAACAGGAGCTTCTAAAGTCAAGGCTGGCGACCCAAAGGATTGTGTTTCCCAAGATACCGAGGTTGTTTGTTCTTGAGGAGTAGTACCTTTAGTAAGCGCTTTTACGGCCTTATTATTTTTAAATATCGTGTAAGAAAAAACAGAAATAGCAATCAGTAACACAACAATGATACCTGCAAAATACAGGGTTCTTTTACTGATTTCTTTAGGAACAACTGCTTGGCTTTCTCGTTCTAATTTTTCTTTTTCCAAAGCAGCAGTTTGTAGTTTTTGATTGTGCGGTGTCAATACGGTATCAAGCTCTTTGACCAATGAGGCTGCTAATGAGCGGTCTTGTTGAATTTCATGCAATGCAGGACGAAGTTTGGCAAATTTGACAAAATCTGCGTGCTTCAAAAACTGTTCGATAGAAGTAAATGCTTCTTTTGAAATACCAATAGCTGCTTTTTTATTTTCTGCTTCTATGAGTGCTATCAACTCTGCAGTAGTTGCTTCTAAGGTAGGAACATTGACTTCTCTACCTAGATACACTCTTAGAATTTCTGTCAATTCAATATAATATTCTTTGATCTCATTACTTTCCAATAAAGACTTATTGTCCAAAGCATCTAGCTTTTGGAGTGCCTCTTTAAAAGCAGGTATTACTTTTTTGGCTTTTTTTGATGTTGCAATTTCTTTCTTTTTTACAAAAAGATAAATCACCAAAACCAATAATGCAATTCCTAAAAACAAGTAAACCCAAAGCAAATAGGGTTTTATATCGTCTAAAATAAAAGGCTCTTCAGCAATGGCTTTGTTTGGAAATGGTTTCTGTTGTAAGGTATCTACAGCAACAGTAGCAACTGCAATAAGAATAGAATCTGTAAAATACGTTTTCTTATTGATGAATACTTCTTGTTTAGGGATATAAAAACTACCACTATCGAAACCAGTAAGCGTATATCTTTTAAGAAATGAACGCTCCAATGTATCTACTTTTTCAGAAGAAATAAGTTCCAAACTACCTAAGCCTTCCAATTCAGGAAAGCGAACAGATGCTGCTTGGTTTACCTCGATAGCGAATTCAAATTGTTCGCCTATTCGTATTTGCGTCGTATCTGTTTTTACTTGCAAAGCAATATCTTCTTGAGAGAACCCCCAAAAAAAAGACAAAAATAAGATGTATACGAATTTTTTTTTCATGTGTTTTTTATTGCAAGACATTTAAAAAATCTTGGTATTAATTTCCTTTTTGTTTGAAATAACCGAGTAGTTTTTTGACATAACTTTCATCCACGCGTGTATGGATCACTCCGGCACCACTTTTAGAAAAAGTGGTTTCATAAAAAGATTTATTGGCCTCGTAATGCACTTGATAAGCCGTTCTTACTTTTTTAGATTTGGTGTTGATTAACGTCGTTGTCCCTGACTCTGCATCCAACATAGGAACCAATCCTAAGTTTGGTAGGGATACATCGTGTTTGTCATAAATACGAACTCCAGTCACATCGTGTTTTTTACCGACAATTTTTAAGGTTTGCTCGTAAGACATGTCCATAAAATCAGAAAGTACAAATACAATCGCTTTCTTTTTCATCACATTAGAAAGATATCGTAAAGCTTCGTCTATGTTGGTTTTTTTACTTTTAGGTTGAAACTCAATCAATTCACGAATGATACGCAACACGTGACTCTTTCCTTTTTTGGGAGGGATGAATAATTCTACCGAATCCGTAAATAAAATCAAGCCAACTTTGTCATTGTTTTGAATCGCAGAAAAAGCAAGTGTCGCTGCTATTTCGGTAAGGGTATCTTTTTTGAATTGTGACTGTGTTCCAAAAAACTCTGATCCACTAATATCCACAACCAGCATCATTGTCAATTCGCGCTCTTCTTCAAAGACTTTTATAAAAGGTTGGTTGTAACGAGCCGTAACATTCCAATCTATATTTCGTATGTCATCACCAAATTGGTACTCTCTAACCTCACTAAACGTCATACCTCGCCCTTTAAAAGAACTGTGGTATTCTCCGGAAAATATATGATCAGAAAGTCGACGCGTTTTAATTTCTATTTTGCGGACCTTTTTTAATATTTCTTTTGTTTCCAAGGTGTTGTATAAATGTGATTGGTTAGGATATGTGTTAGATTACAACAAAACGATATACCTGTGAACAGGCAAAGTAGCATCTATGGTACCTCAACTTCATTTACAATTTTACTGATGATATCCATTGAAGTGATATTTTCTGCTTCTGCCTCGTAAGTGACTCCTATTCTGTGACGTAAAATATCGTAAACAACCGCTCTTACATCCTCTGGAATCACATAACCTCTTCTCTGTATAAAAGCATAACACTTGGCTGCTTGTGCCAAACTTATACTTCCACGTGGAGAAGCACCAAAACTAATCAGTGGTTTTAGGTCTGCCAAATTGTACTTTTCTGGATAACGCGTTGCAAAAATAATATCTAAGATGTATTTTTCTATCTTTTCATCCATGTATACCTCTTTTACCGCTTCTCTAGCTTTGACGATTTGATCGAGAGATACTACTGGATTTACAGTAGCAAAACCTCCATTTAAGTTGGCACGCATGATCATTTGTTCCTCTTCTAACTTAGGATAATCAATCACAACTTTTAACATAAAACGATCAACCTGTGCTTCAGGTAGTGTATACGTTCCTTCTTGTTCTACTGGGTTTTGCGTAGCCATCACCAAAAATGGCGCAGGCAATGCAAAAGTTTCTTCTCCAATAGTCACTTGCTTTTCTTGCATGGCTTCCAACAATGCTGATTGCACTTTTGCAGGTGCTCTGTTGATTTCATCTGCCAATACAAAGTTGGCAAATACAGGTCCTTTCTTTATTTCGAACTTGTTGTCTTTCATGTTGTAAATCATTGTTCCTACAACATCTGCTGGTAATAAATCCGGTGTAAATTGCACCCTACTAAAAGCGCCGTCTACAACTTTTGAGAGCGTATTGATGGCAAGTGTTTTTGCCAAACCTGGAACTCCTTCTAAAAGTATGTGTCCGTTTCCTAAAAGACCAATCAACAACCTGTCGACCATGTTTTTTTGTCCGACGATCACTTTTTTCATCTCAGATTTTAACAAATCTATAAAAGCACTTTCTTTTTCAATTTTTTCATTGATTGCTCTTATGTCAACACTTGTATTTTGTTCTTCCATCTATTTTAAATAGTATTAATGAAATGTTACTTTATTTGAATTTCACAAAACTAAACTTTTGATGGCATCTTACTGTTAAAATTTGGTTAAAGAAGAATTATAGAATTCACCAGTAGCTATCGATAATCCTGCTAAAATGCATGTTATTACAAAATTAACTAACATATTCTTTGGTTATATTATTTAATTTATTAATATTTGTTGTGACCGAAAACATTTTAACTAAACAACCAACTATAAAAAAAGAGTCTTATCAAAGACTCTTTTTTTGTTTTTATAGCCACTATAAAATGTAATTGCTGTTATTATTTTAAACTATCGTGCTTTGTTAACTAAAGTATTAAGATATAACAACAGCCGTTAGAAAGAATAAGGGTATTTTAGTCTGAAGTCTTAAAAGGGAGTATTTCCATAGTTTTTCCGTCATACACACCGTAGGTAAAGTAAGAAACCCAATCTCCTAAATTCACATACTCTGAGGTGTCCCCAATAGCTAGTTTCATAGGTAGATGTCTATGTCCAAACACAAAGTAATTGTAGTGTTTTTGTGCTAAAATCTCTTTGGCATATAATATCAACCACTCTTTGTCCTCGCCTAAATAAACAATATCTTCATCTCCAGATACCATTTTGTTCTTTACTGATAGATACTGCCCAAACGCCATTCCGATATCAGGGTGCAACCACCTAAATAACCATTTAGAAATTGGATGTGTAAAGAGTTTTTTCAAGCGTTTGTAACCAAAGTCTCCGGGTCCCAAACCGTCGCCATGTCCTATGTAAAATGTATGTTCTCCAAAAGTAAATTCTTTAGGTTCGTGGTATACGGGAATAGACAATTCTTTTTCAAAATAATCTTGCATCCAAAGGTCGTGATTTCCTACAAAAAAATGAATCGGAATCCCCATATCTCGTAACTCTGCAATTTTTCCCAACACACGAATAAAACCTTTGGGTACTACTGTCTTGTATTCAAACCAAAAATCAAACAAATCACCTACTAAAAACAAACAGGTGGCATCTTCCTTTATTTGGTCTAACCACTGCACAAATAACTGTTCTCTTACTGCGCTTTTAGCAGCTGTAGGAGCTCCGAAATGTTGATCAGAAGCAAAATATACTTTTTGATTTGAGTTCAAATTCTAGGTTTTTAAATGCAAATATACTTTTTTTGTGCAAGCAGAGGTAAGAAAGCACAACAAGACTCGATTTGCGAAGTAAATATTGGAAAGTCTAAGAGAAAAATATCAATTTTCATCTGTAGCATCTAAACCCAATACCTTCTGTATCACACTGTCTTTTTTATTGTTTTCTATATAAAAATCTGTCTCTCCAAATACTTGTCGAATGATCAAAACTTTAAGGTAATGTGTTAAAATTTCCCTGCGTTTGTCTGTAAGGTTCCAAGAAGGTTTTCCGTAGGTAGCAATATAACTTTCTATGAGTTCTGAAGTGGTATCTAATTCGTTTACAAATGCTGCCACTCCACTTTTAATAAGACGTGTTCTGTTTTGATCTGCATAGTCAAAAGAAAAGGAAGTAATATTAAAAACATATTTATTTTCCAAATACCTAGTGGTATCGATTGGCACAAAAACATCTGGAATAATTCCTCCACCTCCGTAAACAACTTTACCTGCAGGGGTCGTATATTTTAAAGAATCTGTCACTTTGATACTGTCTTTAGATAGCAATTCTCCATTTAGAAATCGGTTTTCAAAACTCTCAGCATAAGCAGCAGATCCATTCATGGTATAAGGTTTTTGAATGGACCTTCCTGTCGGAGTAAAATACCTAGCAATGGTCAAACGAACGGCCGATCCGTCACCCAACTGTCGTTCTTGTTGTACCAAACCTTTTCCAAAAGAACGCCTTCCGACAATTACCCCTTTATCGTTGTCTTGCAAAGCGCCTGCAAAAATTTCGCTTGCAGAAGCAGATCCCTCATCTATCAATACATAGATAGTTCCCTCTTCAAAAGCTCCGGACTCAGTAGCAAAAAATTCTTCTTTTTTTCCATTTTTACTTTCGGTAAAAACAATCAGTTTTCCCGCTGGTAAAAATTGATCTATAATTTGATTGGCGATATGAATATAACCACCTCCGTTTTGTCTTAAATCTACAACGAGATTTGATGCTCCTTGATTTTTTAAAACCTTTATTTGACGTTCAAAGTCCCTAGCGGAAGTCATCGCAAAACGATCTAACTTAATATATCCCAAACTATCAGACAACATATAAGCTACCTCAGCACTTTGAATTTTTACTTTATTTCTCTTGATAGAAAAAGTCAAAATATCAGTACTGTCTCTTCTATAAACATCTAGTAAAACCTCTGATTCTTTGGGTCCTTTCAGGATTTTTACAATATCTCTACTCCCCAAACTTCTGTCAAAAAGCGTGTCTTTTCCAGCCCTAAGAATTCTATCCCCGGCCAACAAACCTGCTTTTTCTGAAGGTCCTTCTTTTAAGACATGTGTGACTACTAGTGAATCTTTATGCATTTTAAACTGTACTCCAATTCCTTCAAAATCTCCGCGTAAGTTTTCTGTAGTTCCCAAAAATTGTTCTTTAGGTATGTAAGCAGAATGTGGGTCTAATTTTCCAATCAATTCATAAATAACTTCGTCTATAATCTCTTCTGTATTTATAGTATCTACATAATCATTCTCTATAAATTGTAACAGTTTTTTTAACTTGTTACTATGGGAATTCTCAGCTGTAAAAAAAGAAGATTCATCGGAAAAATTAAAGATACTACCAATATAGATTCCTATTACTATGGCTATTGAAAAATAAAGGGGGAGATTGTTTTTAGTGTTCATATCCTGGAATGTGTATAACTTCAATACCTGATTGTTGCAAAAAATCTACTCCTGACAAATCCTTGTATGCATGAGCATATACAATACGTATGATTCCTGATTGCAATATCAATTTACTACAATCTCTACAAGGAGATAGGGTAACGTAAAGCGTGGCACCTTTACAAGATTGAGTAGATGCGGCTACTTTTAGTATGGCATTGGCTTCCGCATGTAAAACCATCCATTTCGTCTTGCCTTCTTCATCTTCACAACAGTTGTCAAAACCAGTTGGAGCCCCATTGTAACCGTCAGAAATAATCATGCGCTCCTTTACAATCAAAGCACCTACTTGTTTGCGTTCACAATGTGATAGTTTCGCCCACTCAAACGCCATTCTCATGTAGGCATGATCGTATTTCAATTGTTTTTTATCTGTCATAAAAACATGTGTTAACTCGTGGCTTTTGATATAACCCTGCTATTCTAATTTAAAAATCGTAAAAATATCTCACTATACCTAATAGCACAAGAAACAATTACAAAACACTTACAAAAGCATCAAAACGATCAATGAGCATCGGAATAGCAATACCTATTACTATGGAAGACAAAACGAGAATCCAATCTCTCTTTGTCACTCTGAAAATATTGTGTGCCAATGCATATACAACACTAATACCAACAACTACACAAAGTTGTGCAGCTTCGATTCCTAATGAGAATTCTAAAAGTGGGACTAGTTTAGATTCACTCGCGTCCAATAACATCTTAAAATAAAAAGAAAATCCCAAACCGTGTATCCAACCAAAGCAAAAGGACAAAAACAAGATGATTTTTGTCAACCCTCCATTTTTAGTACCAGAAAAAACATTGATAAGTGCAGTAATCACAATGGTCAATGGAATTAAAAACTCTACAAATCCAACGTCAGCTGCTATAAATTTATAGGCAGAAAGTGCCAAGCTTAAACTGTGACCAATCGTAAATGAGGTCACCAACCAAAGCAATGCTTTCCATTGTTTGAAATTATAAGCTACTACCAGAACAATCAAAAATAAAATATGATCGTAGGCATTGAGATCAAGTACGTGTTCCAAACCGAGTTTGAAATAAAGGAAAAAGTCTTGCATTTATTAAAATTTTTACCAAAAATAGAAAAAACCTTATCATCCCGTTATATTTAGAGTGATTTTAACGTTAAATGGGCTTATTTCTTAAAAATAAATGAATAATTTTGCAATTATTAACCAATCACTACATTTATAAATGCGTTTACTCTTCCCTCTTTTTGTTGCTATACTTCTTTTTTCTGCTTGCAAAGAGCTAAATACAACAGATAAAACAACAAAAAAAGCTGTAGAAAAAACAGTACAACAACAGCCTGTTCAAACCATAAAAAAAGAAATAGATACCACAGAGATGGTTTATTTTGAAGGAGGAACAATTGAAATTGGATCTGATACAGGTGCCGCCAATGAGTTGCCAAAATTTGAAACAACACTCGCTCCTTTTTACTTGGACAAAAACTTGGTATCAGTAGCAGATTTTAGAGCCTTTGTAGTTGCTACAAACTATAGAACTGAAGCGGAAAATTTTGGAGATTCCGGGGTTTTTGACTTTCAACAAGAAAAGTGGAACCTTATCAAAGGCGTAACTTGGGAGTTTCCTTTGGGAGAAACTCAAGCAAAAGCAAAAGACAACCATCCTGTAACACATGTAAGTTGGAACGATGCAAAAGCATATGCTGCTTGGAAAGGAAAAAGGTTGCCCACAGAATACGAATGGGAATTTGCAGCAAAAAACGGAAAAAACAAACGCTATCCTTGGGGAGAAACTGCGATGCTTAAAGGGAAGCACATGGCCAATGTATGGCAAGGAGCAGATATCAAAAACGGTACTATAGACGATGGTTTTAAATTGACCTCTCCTATCGGACATTACGGAGAAACTCCTACAGGATTGACAGATATGAGTGGAAACGTATGGCAATGGTGTGAAGATATTTATGCGTCTTACCCTGGAAATCCAAATCCTGAAAGGAAAGCACCAAACGTAAGGGTAACTAGAGGCGGAAGCTTTATGTTTGACGGTGCCTTAGAAAAAAGCTTTACCACCACTTTTAGATCTAAAAACTCTATTGACACTTCTTTATTCAACACAGGATTTCGCTGTGCCAAATAAGGCCTGACACACTAAAAAACACCGACCACACACTATATGATTACAAACCGCATACATTTTTTTTCTTTTCTTTACCTTAGTGTATGCCTGTGCCTTTTAAGCTCCTGTTCAGAGGAAACTAAAAAAGATAGTTACCAAAAAATACCTGTAAAAACCGTTGCGAACGTCTTTGTGTCTGACAAACAAATTCCTGATGCCCATTTTTTAGGAGACAAAGCTTGTAAAGAATGCCATCAAAATGAGTACGAAAAATGGCAAGGATCTCACCACGATAAGTCCATGCAAATTGCGACACGTGAAACAATTTTAGCAGATTTTAAAGGAGAATCTTATACCAGCCAAGGTGTCTATTCTCGTTTTTACTCAAAAGGAGGAGATTTTTATGTCAATACTGAAGGGCCAGATGGTAATAACCACGACTATAAAATTGAATATGTTTTTGGGCTTACTCCCCTGCAACAATACATTGTTAAATTCCCCAATGGCCATTACCAATGCCTTCGAACAGCTTGGGATGTCAACAAGAAAAAATGGTACGATTTGTATCCTGATTTTAAGGTGGTACACTCTGAGTGGTTGCACTGGTCAAGAGGTGGCTTGAATTGGAACAATATGTGTGCCGACTGTCACTCTACAAATGTCCGTAAAAATTATACACAAAAAGACCACAGCTACGACACTGAATTTGCTCTGATCAATGTCAGTTGTGAAGCCTGCCACGGACCCGGAAAAGACCATGTAAGCGCTGTCAACAAACTCGGAGAGAATTACAGAGATACGGGTACCATGAAAATGACTATGAACACCCCTCCAAAAGAATTGGTGGATCAGTGTGCACGTTGTCACATGCGTAGAGAACAAATTTCTGACAATTATAATTTTGAGGGTACGATGTTGGACCACTATTACCCACAATTGATCACTCCAAATATCTATCATGAAGACGGACAAATACTAGACGAAGACTATGTGTATGGTTCTTTTGTACAGAGTAAAATGTACCACAACAATGTAACCTGTACCAATTGTCACGATCCACATACGATGGAACGAAAATTTGAAGGAAACAGACTCTGTGCACAATGCCACGTTCCTGAGGTTTTTGATACCGAAAAACACCATTACCACCCAAAAGGGAGTGAAGGTGCACAATGTGTCAATTGCCACATGCCAGGAAAACACTATATGGGAATTGATTTCAGAAGAGACCATAGTTTCCGTATACCTAGACCTGATTTATCTGTAAAATATGGAACTCCTAATGCCTGTACAGGCTGCCACAAAGAAAAAACAGACGAATGGGCAGAAAGTGTCGTATTGGAACGTTATGGAGAACGCGATTACATTCATTTTTCGGATTATCTAGTTCCTGGATTGACGCGTGCTCCCAATGCATTAGAATCATTGACTACTTTAGCAAAAAGTCAAGATATGCCAGAGATTGCAAGAGCTTCTGCTATCAAAGAAATGGGGAACTATAGAAATCAAGTTACAGTCAATGATTTACTTCACTTTTTAAACGATACCTCTGCTTTGGTGAGAGCGAGTTCTATCGATGCCTTAAATGAGATGTCGAATCCTGAATACCTCACATCATTTTTACCAATGCTATCTGATCCGAAAAGAAGTGTGCGTGTCAAAGCCTTTAGTGCCCTTGCAGCTATGGATGAAAACAGCATCCCTCAAAAACACAAGAAGGCTTACCAAATAACAAAGAAAGAATATTTTAAACATTTGGGTGTAACTGCTGACTTTGTAGGAGGACGTATCAATAAGGCAAATTATATCTTGAAAAAAGGAAATCTACAAGCGGCTATCAAAGGCTATGAAAGTGCTTTGGAATTGGACAATATCAACAATATAGTTCGTACCAACCTTTCTAATTTATACTACCAGAACAAACAATTCGACAAAGCAGAGGAAGCATTTAAAACCATCATTTCTCAGGAACCTGAATATGGAGCTACCTATTATTCTTACGGTCTTTTATTGGCAGAATTGAAACGTACTCCAGAGGCGATACAACAGATGGAAAAGGCTACAAAATACCTTCCGAAAAATACGCGTATCTATTACAACCTAAGCCTATTATACGATAGCTTGCACAATACTGGAATGGGAGAAAAAACAATCCTTAGAGGTTTACAAGAGGTGCCTAATAATGAAAGTTTACTCTATTTGTTGGCCTACCATTACGCACAAAACAACGCCCCAGAAAAAGCAAAGAATATCGCTTTGAAATTGGTGGAATTGTTTCCTGAAAACCCACAGTATTTTCAATTTTTACAACAGTTGAATCAACAATAAATCAAAATGCTCCATGTTATAAAAAATACGGAGCATTTGCATTTAAATAGCGCTGTATTTACTGCAATGCAGCAGCAAATGAAAGCAATTGTATGTATTCAGAGCGGTAACCAAATACATCTTTTCCTTTAGAACTTTTAGCTATATCGAGTAAAGAAGCATAGGTCATTGTACCACGGTAGTCTGAATTTCGCAACAACATTCCAAAACCTGCAACCGTACTTGCAAATTGAAAATTATTTGAAGCCTTTTCAAAAGATATTGGTTCATTTTTGATTGTTTTTTTCAACAATTTACTCTTCGTTTTAGTCGGTTTTTTATAACGAAATTTAACTGTCGCCAATTCGTCATCATACCTCATTGAGCCACTATTTTTTACATTTTGATACTTCAAATCGGTATCCTCTTGCACCTGAGAGCTCGTAGGAACAATTTCATAGAATGCTACCACGGTGTGTCCAGCACCTATTTCCCCGGCATCTTTGTGATCATTTTGAAAATCATCTGATGCTAAAATTCGGTTTTCATAACCTATCAAACGATACTTATGCACGACAGTAGGATTGAATTCTATCTGTATTTTCACATCCTTTGCTAAGCTATATAAAGTACCACTAAACTCCGTGACAAAAACTTTTTTAGCCTCCAAAGCTGTATCGATATAATAGTAATTCCCATTCCCTTTGTCCGCAATAATTTCCATTTTACTGTCCTTATAATTACCCATACCATAGCCCGTTACAGATATAAATATTCCCTTTTTTCGCTGTTGTTCTATCATGGATTCCATTTCGATATCACTAGATTTTCCAATGTTAAAATCACCATCAGTAGCTAAAATGATACGGTTATTTCCACCCGCTATATAATTTTCTTCAGCAACCTTGTAAGCTAATTCTAACCCTTGAGCACCAGCAGTACCTCCGCCAGCATGTAAACGTTCAATTGCAGCTTGTATTGTAGCTTTCTCAGACCCAGAGGTTGGCGCTAAGACAATACCACTACTACCGGCATACACTACAATAGCAACCTTGTCTTTGGCGCGTAGCTGTTTCACTAGCAAACCAAAAGCTTTTTTCAACAAGGGCAATTTATTAGGAACATTCATGGAACCCGAAACATCGATCAAAAAGACCAAATTGCTAGCAGGTGCATGTTTGGTATCTATTTTTTTTGCCTGTAATGCCACTTGTAAAAGTTGGTTGTCTTCATTCCAAGGACAAGCAGCCAATTCGGTATAAATTCCAAAAGGATGTTTCCCTTTAGAAGCTTCAAAATCATAGTTAAAATAATTGATCATTTCTTCGATACGAACCGCGTCTTTTGGAGGTTTGTTTCCTCGTTGTAAATACATTCTAATCGAACTGTAAGAGGCATTGTCGACATCTATCGAAAAGGTAGAAAGAGGATCTTTTTTTGGGTTTAAAAAGTTATTTTCTGTAAAGTGAGCATAGCTGTTTTTGTTTTTTACAAGTGGTGTATAACATGACCTGTACGGAGTATTTGGAACCGAAACCTTTAATTTTCCTCGAGTATATAATTGGTAAGGAGGACTAAAAGAACGTTTTGAAGGCATCGAAGAAGCATCATTATATGTATCAGGATCCAGAAGTGGGTTTGTAAATAAGACTGATGTGTTTGCTCTATTTAAAACTATAGATAGCTGTGTGAGCTGGCTAACAACAGTAGTTACTTGAATATATCCAGCTAATGTAAACAGGAGTATATCTCCTTTCTTTGCAGCAATCACGTAGGCACCATAGGCGTCTGATAGCGCTGAAATATTTGAGGTTGTATTGCTAATGAGCACACCTTGTAGGGCTTTTCCTTCAGGATCTTTGATATCTCCCGTAATTTTTATTGTCTTGGATTTTGCCGTCAATGGGGCAAACAAACAGAAGAACAATGTGAATAATAAAATGTGTTTTTTCATGATTTTAAATTTTTAATGAAACAATCGTTTGCTAGTAGGATGCATGCATTAAATGAATTCCATAAAAAATGAATACTATTTTTTATGTATCTTAAAACGGTGCTTATTCGATTCAAAAATAAAACTGAGAAAAGTGATGAAAAACTCTTAGAAATCTTCAGAGAAACTGGAGATACAGAGGTTTTGGCTACTTTATTCAACCGTTACATACATTTGGTATACGGTGTATGCATGAAATATTTAAAAAATAGAGAAAATAGTCAGGATGCAGTCATTGAAATCTACGAACATATCTCAAAGCAGATTCCCAACCACAAAATCCAGACGTTCAAAAATTGGCTATATGGAGTAACACGCAACCATTGTTTGATGCAATTACGCAAAGAAAAGTCAAGAAGTAGGAATTTTGAAGATTATTCACGTTCTATTAATGTGGAAAATACTGAAAAAGAGCATCCTATAGATGATAGAAAGGATAACAACTTACTTAAAAGCTGTATAGCACAACTAAAAATAATTCAAAAGCGTTGTGTTGAACTCTTCTATTATGAGCAACAATGCTACAGAGAAATAGCTGAGGAACTAGGAATTGAAGAAAAAAAAGTAAAAAGTCAATTACAAAATGCGAAGAGAAATCTAAGAATTTGTATGGAAAAAAAGAAGGAATATGAAGCATCTTAAAAATACATATAGACGATTTTTAGACTACCTAAAAAACCAACTTTCAGAGAAAGAAAGGAACGCTTATGAACGAGAAACACTTGCAGATCCTTTTGAAATTGAAGCTATGGAAGGACTTGATCTGTTGGAGATGAAACAGCAAATAGAGGATACTGAAAAACTATATATAGAAGTCCATACGAAAGGAAAAAAAGTCGGTAAAAACAACTATTACGGGTATAGAATAGCTGCATCTGTACTTGTTATATTTGGTATTTCTACTCTTATTTATACAACTATAGATACTGAAATAAAACAAGAAAACTTCTTTACAGTACCTGAGAATTTGAATGATATTAAAAGAGACTTGGATATAAATGTTGACAGGGAATTAGACAAAGACTTGGACGAAAACATTGATAAAAACAAGAGCAAAGACAAGGACGAAAACATTGAAAAGAACATTGAAAAGAACATTGACAAAAGCAGTAATAAAATACTAAATACAAGGAATAACAAAAAAGAAAATCCAAAAGTTTTAAAGATTGAAGTAGCTAAAAAAGACATAGTGGATGAAACAGTAGAAATTGATAATACTACAGAAGATGTTGAAGAAATAATAATAGAAACGGTTAAAAATAATCAGGATAACAATCCATTAAATAAAGGAAGCTCTACGATACAAAGAAGCAAAAGGATACATCCTAATACAATAGAAGAACTCCAAAAAAAACCCTCAAATACTGAAAGGAATGCATTGGAAGAACTATCAAAAGAACAACAGGGTATGGAAAATATGTACGACGTACCTCCCTCAATAATAAACAATAAGGTAGCAGCTCATAAAGGCAAAGACAGAAGAACTATTTCACCATTAGGAAGCTTTCAGAATTTTAAAACTTGGTTGTTGATACAGGCGGATAGTGTTAGCAAAGATTGGTTGTTAAAAACACATAATAGCGTAGTAATTAGTATCTCTAATAAAGGTTATATTACTGATATTCAGTATTTTAATAAAGATAAAATAAAAACTAACACCAAGTTAGATTCTATATTTTACAAAGCAGGAATATGGAAACCTGCAATTAAAAAGGGTACCTTTGTGAAAGATACAATTCACATAAAGTATACTAAAAAATGACACAATATCTTATCGAACAAAGTACATGTATATTGGCAGTACTATTTCTTTTTATCACTTTTCTAATTTCTGTAATTGAAAAATTTGTTGACCTAAAAGGAACCTTTGCTTATATGACAGCAGTTTTTGAAAAGACATTGTTTGCTGCTATTAGTAGAGTGTTAATTTGGGTTTTGATCTGTCTAGAAATAGTGACTTTGTTTTTTTTAAGTATTGGTCTCTTTGAATTGATTTTCAACCAGGCAAAAGAAAATGCAATTTATGGAAGTATATTGGCCAGCCTTACGATAATATCCATGTTGATCGGACAACGTATCGCAAAAGATTATGTTGGTGCGACTTCCTTGACAGTTTACTTTTTAGCAAGTATTGCAAGCATATTTTTACTTCAAAAATGATTATAATTAAAAACTATTAATAATTGATTATTAATAGTTTTTAATTATTATATATGACTTGATTTTAACTACCTTTTATCTTTTATTGTAAAAAAGAGATGTATATGTATGTATTTAGAATAAAAACAGCTTAAAACGGCTTAAAACCAGTTTTTAGTGTTTTTAATCACATAAATCAATGAAGAATACTCCTGAGATCTTTTTGCTTTCCAATTAGATACAAAACCACGCCAAAATGCTCGGAAATAGTTTGTACTACCTCCTTTATTTTTTTCACTCAGAAGAGAAACATAATAAGCATCAAATATCATAGGTAAGGTTTTTACAACTTCCATTGCTTGAAAAAAGAACAATCTTCTCAAAGCAGTTTGAGAAAAATGCCATAGGTGACGAGGAACATCATAAGCTGCCCAATATTTATTATAATAATTTGCATCATCACTCTTAAAATTAGGTACTGCAACAACAAGTGTTCCTTCTGGTTTTAATAATTTTTTTAGATTAAAAATAGTCTCGTCTAAGTTAGGAACATGTTCTAAAACGTGCCATAAAGTAATAACATCGTAACTTAAGAATATATTATCTTCTTTTTTTAAAGCATCTACTGAGTCAAATAGGGAAAGTTTATCTGAAGAAATTTTAGAACGAACCAAAGATTGGGCAACTTTACTTGGTTCAACACCTGTAACATCCCAACCATTGTCAGCACAAATTTTCAAAAAATCACCTGTACCACAACCTATATCTAATACCTTTTTTTGTTCAGAATTAAAAGATGTAAGCAATGCTAATTTCTTTTTTAGAGCGTAGTTCTTAACAATTTGATACACTTTATCTACCAAAGTATTGCTTGAATCCGTATGTGAAATATAGGAATCACTTTGGTAATACTTGCCTAAATCGGAAGATTCAGGTTTGGGAGATGTCATGAGTAAGTCTAAATTTTCATCCAATAGAAGATCAAATTCTTCACCACTAACTAAATGGTCTTTACAAGTAACATAGGTAGTAAATGTACTTGGGTTTGGAGGGGTGTTTACAGCGCGTGCAGTCATATTGGTATAGATAAATTAACTAGATAACAAAGGTAATAAGTCTTTCATATTATAAAAAAGATGCGCTCCTAATTCGGACAATCTTTTTTCTGTATGAGAGTTTGCAAGTGCATACACGTCAAATCCACCAGCAATAGCAGCCTTGACACCTGGAGCACTATCTTCAATAACAACACATTCTTCGGGTTTAAATCCCATAGTTTTGGCAGCATGTAGGAAAATTGCAGGATCAGGTTTCCATTTTTGGATATCAAAACAGCTAAAAATACTACCTTCAAAGTGATCGTAAAGACCTGTTAATTTTAAATTGAGTGCAATCTTATGCTGTGGACCACTAGAAGCCACACAAAAAGGAATACTTAAACTCTCTACAACTTCATGGATTCCTGGGATTGCTGTCAATTCTTTTTCAAACAATTCGAAGGTGCGTTTGCGAAAACGTTGCTCAAAGTCCGAAGGCAAGGATACCCCTACTCTATTTTGAATGTATTGAAAACAAGAAATCAAAGAGAGTCCTGTAAAAACTTCAATAGCATGATTGAACTCTAATTGTAAGCCTAAAGAGGCAGAAAGCTCACAAAGTACCTGAACAGAGATAGCCTCTGTATCAACTAAAACACCGTCACAGTCAAATAGAATGCATTTGTATTTCATATATAAACAACGTTTAAAATAAAGTAATAATCATTACGAAATTAACTATAAATATCTAAGAACTATATAGTACTTAAGATTATTAACTGTTTTTTTAAAGAAGTAATTCAAAATATAAAGTAGAAAAAACCATTACATACTAAGTATAAAGATATGTGTGCTAAAAAAGTAATAATCGCAAAAGAAATAAACGACTAAATAAAGCATCAATTAACTAAAACCATCATCAAATAAAGAGTTACCTATAACAAATAAAAACAAACAATGCTTTTAAAAGTGTATAGAAAATTTAATAAACAGATATAAAACTAAGATCTAACATTAAATATTTCTATAGAAAAAAAGAATACGCTATAAATATTTAGGTAAAAAATAATAGTAAAACAGGTTGTAATTGAAAATTGGTATTGGAAAAATTTAATAATGGACTTCAAAAAGGAATAAAAACCAGTACTACCTTGTAAATTGAAAAGTAATATTTGATGGATTTTTGAATAAATTCTATAGTAGAATTCACTTGATTTAAAACTATATATTAGATTATATATTCAAAATAGAATTAAAAAAGAGATAAATAAA
>JBELHA010000035.1:0-34133 GCA_042091695.1 Flavicella sp. | reverse complement strand
TCTCCAATTTTAGATGTATTTCCTTACTACAGCGGAGAAGAAGAAGCAGCATTAAACGAGGAAATTCCTGAGAACTTAAAGCCAATTTCTGAGGTTGAAACTACAGAATCTGAATTGGAAACCGAAAATTTCAGCGAATAATTTAAAGCTAGATTTAAAATAATAACAAAAACACTTATAGAAATATAAGTGTTTTTTTGTTGGGTATGTTGATTCATAGAGGCATGCCGCAATATCTTACAAGAAACTAAATTTTGCACACAAAATATATCTAAAAATTAAAATCTCAGCTCGTGTTGTTTCTGAAAAACAGAAATTTATTAAAGTTTGCATAAAAAGTAGTTCTTAATAACTGTTTTTTTGAGTTTAAATACTTTAAAAAAACAACACCTTTTATAGCGAAGCTTTTTGTAACTTTGCAACTGATAAAATTGAATTTATGTCAGAACAAATCATTACTGAAAAGCGTGTTGCAAAGCCTAAGTGGCTTCGTGTGAAACTACCAGTAGGAAAAAAATACACAGAATTAAGAGGATTGGTAGACAAATACAAATTAAATACAATTTGTGCGAGTGGAAGTTGTCCTAACATGGGAGAATGCTGGGGAGAAGGTACAGCAACTTTTATGATTTTGGGAAATATATGTACGCGTTCTTGTGGTTTTTGTGGTGTTAAAACTGGAAGACCAGAAACAGTTGAATGGGATGAGCCAGAAAAGGTAGCCCGTTCTATCAAACTCATGAAAATAAAACATGCAGTTATTACATCAGTCGATAGAGACGATTTGAAAGATGGTGGTTCTATCATTTGGAAAGAAACTATTGAAGCGATTCGCAGAGCAAATCCTACTACTACATTAGAGACATTAATTCCCGATTTTCAAGGGATAGAGAAAAACATAGACCGTCTTTTAGAAGCTGCTCCTGAAGTTATTTCTCACAATATGGAAACAGTACGAAGGTTGACAAGAGAAGTTCGAATACAAGCAAAATACGATAGAAGTTTACAAGTCCTAAAGTACTTGAAAGACAATGGACAAAGAAGAACAAAATCTGGGATCATGCTTGGACTTGGAGAAACTGAAGAAGAAGTGATTGAAACATTGCACGACTTAGCTGCTGCCAAAGTAGACGTCGTAACTATAGGGCAATATTTACAACCCTCTAAAAAACACTTACCTGTGAAAGAATTCATAACTCCTGAACAGTTTGAAAAATATAAAAAAATAGGTTTGGAACTCGGTTTTAGACATGTAGAAAGTAGCGCCTTGGTACGATCTTCTTACAAAGCTCAAAAACATCTCGAATAAAAGCACAAAAACATATGTGGCACGAAATTTGTTTTATGTTAATTGAGGGGTGATTTCCTCATTTTTCATAAATTAAATTTTGGTTAGTTAAAAAAGCTCTGTCAATCAGAGCTTTTTAATTTAACAATGTTACCGTAATGAAAAAATGCATTAAAAAATGTATTTTTGAGCACCCAAAATCCAAAAAATTGTTGACTTCTAACAATATAATTCTAAAAAAATTACTGCTAGCTATCCTCTTATTAGCAAGCACAAAAGGAAGGACACAAACAACTTTATCGAAAGCAATCTCGGTCTTAAATGAAAATGATCTCTTTGTGTCTACGTATTACGACAGGTACTACACCAATGGCTTGTTTGTATCTTACAGATATGCAGATCCGAATCTAAACAGAGCATCAAAAACAATACATGAATTCCAAGTAGTTCATAAAATGTACACCCCTCAGTTTCACAAAATAAAAGACAATTCGATTGATAGGCCCTATGCGGGGTATGCGTTTTTAAGCTATAAAAAAAATACGTTTAATAAGAATAATGCACTTATAACTGGGATAGAATTAGGAGCCATTGGTCCTGTAACTAAAGCTGCTGAAATACAAAACACCTTACATCAGTCAATCGGATATGCAGAAAACAAGGCTTGGAAAAATCAAATACAAAATAAATTTGCAATCAATATCGAAGCGAGCTACCTACAACCACTTTCCAAGAAAGAGAAACGGTATATGGATTTCATAGTAACAACAACGGCTAAAATTGGAACAATACACTCACATGCTTCAGCAAACATATACAGTAGAATAAATCTATTGAAAACCCCTTTGTCCTCTTTTAACGCTACTACTCTTCTAGATAGCAACCTATACAACCAACCAACAATACAACAAAAAGAATTATTTATATACCTCAAGCCTCAAATAAATTATACCTTTTACAATGCCACAATACAAGGTACCTTACCAAATGAGGCGAGACAAGTTGACTACACCTTGATTCCCCTAAATATAGAAATGGAAATAGGTATAAAATATGCATTTAAAAGAATGAATCTATCGTATGCTGCTATTAGGTATTCAAAAACACTAGAGGAAATGATAGAAGCATCAAACACATACGGTGCTATCAAAATTGCTTATTTATTTGATTAGTCCTCTAAAAAAGACTCATTTTTAAAACCTATCAAGTACAATTTATTTTTTGCTCTTGTAATCGCTGTATACAACCATCTAAAATAACTCACACTTTGTCCGTCTGGCAAATAAGGTTGCTCGATAAAAACAGTATCCCACTGCCCTCCTTGTGATTTATGACAGGTCATAGCATAGGAATATTTAATCTGCAATGCATTGAAATATTTATTGTTTTTTACTTCCAACAACTTTTTATACTTAGAAGAAATATGACTAAAATCTTTAAGTACTTCCTGATACAATCTGTTGGAGTCTTCGTAGGGTAAGGAAGGACTTTCAGAAAGTAAGGTATCTAAAAGCAATACCGTTTCAATAGGAGGGTGTGAAGGGTAGTCAATCATTCTTATCTTGACTTCAGCAAATCGAAATCCGTAAAGTTCTGTGAGTGCGAAAATTTCCTGAACTTCAAAAGTATCTCCATTTGCAATAAAACTAATTTCACTACTGTCCTTTAACCAAAAATAATTGTTTTTTACAGCCATGATATGATCGCCAACAGACAAATCGTTTTCTTGACCTCGAATTTGAGTTCGTATTTGTTGGTTGTATTGATTGGCTCTTTTGTTGGAACGCACCACTATAGCAGTCTCCTCTACTCCATTATTTTGATAGGAAGTGGTAATTGCATCTTGTATATCATAGCCATCTACAAGACGAACAATATCAGGAAAGTTTAAATCAAACTGAAAATCTGTTTCAGAAGAGTTGGCAATCATCAAACGTAAAGCAGTTGCGTTAGATAAAATACCCGAATTTTGATGTTGACGCATCACTTCATCCAATTCTATCAAAGTCACATTTTTATTGTAATCATAATTGAGTTTATCTTCATCAAGCGCAGGACTTAACGTTAGCTTTACAGGA
The DNA here is from genome assembly GCA_042091695.1 of Flavicella sp. GTDB lineage: Bacteria > Bacteroidota > Bacteroidia > Flavobacteriales > Flavobacteriaceae > Flavicella. The sequence goes on along the minus strand of JBELHA010000035.1, from coordinate 30,767 downwards.
GGAAGTTGTGCTGTATCTCCAATCAGAATCAATTTACAATTGACACCTGCATACACATATTCCATCAAATCATCTAATAGAGACCCGTTATCAAATAATTTTGAATTACTTGGAGCATCAGGAACCATAGAAGCTTCATCTACAAAAAAAATGGTATTTATGTGTTTGTTGGTTTGGCGTACAAATTCAACACCTCCATTGCTTGTTTTTTTAGGATGGTATATTTTTTTGTGAATGGTAAACGCTTTCTGTTTGGCATACAGAGAAATCACTTTTGCAGCACGACCTGTCGGAGCCAACAAAATTGGTTTTTTTCCTATTTTCCAAAGATTATTCACAACACTACTTATCGTTGTTGTTTTTCCTGTTCCAGCATATCCTTTTAACATGAAAACACCATTTTTATCTTTGTTAAATACAAATTCAGACAATTGCAAAAGCAATTCATTTTGAGTATCAGTTGGAGTAAAAGGAAAAGACTTTAACAAGTCATTGTAAAATTGTGAAGGTGATTTTAGCATAGAAGAAAATAAACAACAAATATAGGGATTGATTTCTCCCTAAAAATTTTTAAGGTAGAAAAAAAATTGTAGATTTGTCTAATTCAAATTTAAATTCAAATTAAAAATGATCTTAACAATAATTGCAGGTATTATCTTTACCGTTCTTGCTGCTTTCTTAATAATTAAGTACATCCCTATCAAACTTCAATGGCTCGTTTCTTTAGTTTTACTCTCTTTAGCTGTATTTCTAGGATATTCCATCTACGACAGTATCATGGGACCTATTCGTTTTAATACTGAAAAGAAAGTTAGGTATGCGAAAGTTATCAATCATTTAAGAATGATCCGTGATGCAGAAGAAGCTCACAAAACAATTACAGGTACGTATGAAAGAAATGGTGAAAAGTTGATCAAATTTATCGACACTGCACAATTTGCAATTACAAATACACACAATGAAATTGTAGAAGTAAACAAAGGAACAAAGTACCAACCAATCATGGTGGAAATCGAACAAAAGGTTACGGATACTACTGGATATGAATCTGTAAAAAACACCTTGTTCAATAAAAGAGACTACACTAAAATGATGCAAGTACCAGACACAGATGCCTCTTTTAAATTGAGTGTTGGCTTTATTAGAAAAGTAGCTGGATTGGAACTTCCTGTTTTTCAAGCTAGTGTTGATAAGGCTATCATTTTGAAAGGAATGAGTAAGTCATTGATCAACCAAGAGAAAGAAGCAATTGGAGGAGACGAGGTAAAAGGACCTTTATTGTCAGTTGGATCTCTAGAAGAAGTAAATTCAAACGGAAATTGGCCTCCTTTTTATGACAAAAAGGTACAATAAAACAGAACACAAATCGATAACATCTATCGATTTAAAAGAAACATATCTATCCATCCAAATTAGTTTGGATGGATTTTCTTTTTTTATATACGAACCAGTTACAGCTGTATTCATAGCCCAACACAATTATCGTTTTGAGCATGAAAACCGCAGTCCAGAGGCTTTGCTTGAAAGAGTTGAAACTATATTTAAGGAAAATCGTCTGCTACAAGAAACGTACAAAAAAGTAACGGTATTTCACGACAATAGCTTGGTTACATTGGTGCCCTCTGAATACTTTGAGGAAGCACATTTGAGTGCGTATTTAGAAAATAACATAAAATTACTAGAAGATGATCATATAGCGTTTGACATGCTTGAAAACGAGGGGATTTATATCGTGTATGTTCCATACGTAAATATCAACAACCTCCTTTTTTCTAGTTTTGGTTCTTTTGAATATTACCATATTTCAACCTTATTTTTGGATTTAAAAAACAAAGATATAGCCAAGAGTAGCTCAAATAAATGTTTTATCAATTGTTACGATACATCCTTTGATATGTTGCTATACTCGGAGGGAAAGCTGAACTTTTACAACCGATATGAATATCGTACGGCTACAGATTTCATCTATTATATATTGTTTGCATTGGAGCAAAATGACCTAGACCCAAATGAGATTGTCGTAGAACTTACGGGAGCTATAAAAAAAGACAGTGATGTCTACAAAATGGCCTATAATTACATTCGGAATTTGAGCTTTTACAACGAAACAAACACAAACCTTTCTGAAGACTTTAGCGAATTTCCCAAGCATGAAAATTATACTGCACTCCATCAATACGAGTCGAATATCAGCAATTAAACTCTAAGACATTCAAGCATGAGAATTATATCTGGAAAACACAAAGGAAGACGTCTAAGTGCTCCAAAAAACCTCCCGGTTCGTCCAACAACAGACATGGCAAAAGAGTCCTTATTCAATATCCTAAACAATAATTATTACATAGAAGACTTACGTGTTCTAGACTTATTTTCTGGGACAGGAAATATAAGTTATGAATTTGCTTCTAGAGGCTGTGAACATATTATAGCAGTAGATCAAAATTTCAATTGCATACGTTTTATACAAAAAACATGTAAGGAATTTGATTTTGAGATAGACTGTATAAAAAGTGATGTTTACAAATTTCTAGACAAAACAAAAGTTCAAAATGACATTGTATTTGCAGATCCTCCTTATGATTTTTCGGATGAAGAATTTGCTCGTATTGCAACGTTAATTTTTGATAAAAACCTACTCAATGAAAACGGAATGTTGATCGTAGAGCACTCCAAACAAACAAAATTGAATGATCATCCTCATTTTAGTTATGAGAAGAGGTATGGCGGAAATGTTTTTAGTTTTTTTGAAAAATAAAAAAAGAGGTTTTTTACATGTAAAAAACCTCTTTTTTTGTGGAGTATTGTTCGTTAATTTTTAGACCAATTGTACTTGAATTCACAAGTGTTTTTGGAGTCGTTAATCTTAACAAAAGTTTCAGATACATGTTCTTTGTTCCAAATATCTATTGCGTCTTCTTGCTTTTTTTGAAGCGTCAGTTGTTGGATCTTTACATAGTCTTTGGAAAAGTCTGCTTTGTGAGCGGTCTCTTTATCGGACACTTTGATAAACTTATACATTTTTACACCTTCACGTGTTTCATCAAAAAATGGTTCAGAGATTGCATCTTTGTCAAGAGAACTTACGCGACCATACAAAACGGGGTCCATCCTTGTCAATTCGAAACGACTATCGTTGGTTTGAGGATTTAAGAGTATCCCTTTATTTTGACGCGTATCCTTATCATCTGAGTACTTCAATACTGCTGTATCAAAATCTAACTCACCAGAAAGGATACTATCACGAATTTTAGCAACCTTGACTTCTGCAGCTTTTAACTTCTCATCAGAGACTTGAGGTTGCATCAGTACGTGTCTAACATCTATTTCTTGGCCTTTAATTTTTTCTAATAAAATGATATGATATCCAAAGTTGGATTTAAAAGGTTCAGACACCTCTCCTTCGTCCAAACTAAAAGCAACTTCTTTAAACTCCTTTACAAACTGCGATTCTCTAGTCAATGTATATTGCCCTCCATTTTGAGTCACACCTGGATCTTCAGAATAGAGTACGGCTTTCATTCGCATGCTAGAACCATTTATTACATCCTTACGAATTTCGGAAAGTTTCTCTATGACCTTTTCAACTTCTTCCTTAGAGGGTTCAACATTCATTACCAGTTGAGACAATTCAACTTCTGTTCCAAATTCAGGAAGATTTCCTGAATCTTTTAGACTTTTAAAATACAAACGAACTTCTTCAGGGGTAACAGTAACTTTTGATACGATACTTTGTTTTTCATTACGGATCAACATGTTTTCCCTTTCTATCTTCATCAATTCACTTCTCAGGTCATTTTCGTCATTAAAACCATACATCTCGTAGACCTTTTCAATAGATCCTAATTGTTGTGTTAGATAAGCAATATTTCGCTCAACACCACCTACTATCTCCACATCAGATACAACAACACTATCAATCACTGCATGATGAGAGAGTAATTTTTGAAGCATTATTTGTTCTAACATTTCACAATTGGATAAAGTTACTTTTCCATCACTACTTGCAAAAACTTCTTTTTTAAACTTCTCTACATCAGAGTCTAACACGATGTTTTCTCCAACTACAACTGCAACACCATCTACTTTTTGCTTTTCTTGTGCACTAAGAAATGTGTAACTTGATAAAAATATAGAGAATATTACTGCGTATTTCATTGTATTAATATATTTCAAATTGTTTGTTTTTTATGGCATCGTCAACTAAAACTTCTTCCACTTTTTTTATCAATTTCAATTTTCGCTTGTGCAAAACCATTTGCTTGAGCGAAGGTGCAATATAGTCAAAAGGAGCTATTTCATTTGGTTTTTTTACCTTTTTCACATAAAAATATGAAATAGAATTGGATGTTGAATGTGTTGTTAAATAATTACTATAAGGTGTTTTTCCTTGAAGTGACTCCTGTAAAAAAGAAACATTATGCAAAACTTTTTTATAGGGTATCCAAACTGAATCATTGAGGTTTATTGCTTTTAAGTCTTCATGTTGGGTCAATGCATCGCTATCTTCTTCTTTGTTTGACAGAAACAAACGTTTTAGTAGAGAAGTATTTTTGGACTTCCTATCTATTTCCATAAATTTTACTTGAAGTAACATTTCTCTGAGTTTGAAACTCTCTTTATTAGCTTCGTAAAACAACAATAGCTCTTTTGGAGCAACAACAGTATCCAAACGTTGTGCTATCAAGGCGTCTTTAAAAGAGTTGATAAACAAGTCTTCTCTATATTTTTTGACGAGTAATTCTAAATCATTATTCTCTTCGGGAAGATTTAACTCTGATTTGTACAAAAGTAACTTTTGCTTTGCCCAAGAATTAATCAATTCTCGAACTGTAAGCACACTGTCTTTTGCTTCAGTATTCTTGGAATACATCCTCTCTAAATCAGATTGATACAATACTTCGTCATAGACGCGTGCAACTTCTTTAGATCCAGAATTCTTTGTAGTATCGAAGAAATCACAGGAAACAAATAAAAGTACTATTACAATAAATAAATTAACTCTTTTCACTGTACAATTTCATTTCAGATTTCAATTTTCTCACCGTACGCTTGTATACTTTAACCTTGTGTTTTGACCTCAAGGAATCCATCCAATTGTCTTGAATAAAATTCTGATAATCACTTACAACCTTTCCTTTTACCGCATCAAACTCTTGAGATTTTTTTGGAGTCGAAGTAGCTATTTTCACGATTACGTGGTAACCATTGTCATTGTACATCTTGGTTGTATTCTCTATAAGCTCCACTCCTGCAGGATATGCTGTTGCTTCTTTTTCAAAATCTCCAATTTTATACAAAACAGATTCCTTCGTGTCTAGTACCTTTTGAATTTCCTCAAAAGACTCAGACTCTTTAATTATGTTGAAAATTGAATCCGCAATATCATTGTCCTTTGTACTAACAATTATAGAATTATAGGTGGCTGGTTTGATATATTTAGAAGTATTTTTTAGATAGAAATTCTGTAGTCCAATAGAATCATTTTGTGCAGCATCCCATATTTTTAATTGCATTAAATCAAAGAGTAACAATCCGTTTCTATACTCTTCAAATAAGTTTTTAAATTCTGAATTACTTTCCTCCAAGTTTTCTTTGTAATAGTCTAAAATAGAGCTATCTACAAAATCACCAAACAAAGAAGTTGTTTTTTTAGTTCTTTTATTACTTACAAAATTGCGGAAATCGCTTTGGGTCAAAGTATCTTTTTCTATAACCAATAACCAATTATTTATGGAATCCAAAGACGCGCCTTTTTTGTAGTCTTTTAATTTTTCTTTAGCTGCTCCATTTGTAGTAATAGTATACTCTTTTTTTAGTTTTGCTACGACTGGGTTGGTCAAAGTTTTAGACCTACTATCTTTTTTAGTTTTCGACAATAAACTCTTTTTTGAATCTTCAAAAGAGGCTACAGGATAATGCTTTATAAAACGAACAACATGCCATCCATAAGGAGTACGAAAAGGTTTAGAATACTCATTTTCTTTTGATAGAGAAAAACTGATCTCACCAAAAGGTGGTGGCAAAGCCCCCATCGTAAATTTTGACAACTTACCTCCATTGGAAGCCGTTCTTCTATCGTCTGAATATTTTTTTGAAAGTTCTCCAAAAACCCCTCCATTGATAATTTCGGAATAGACTTTATCAATTGTATTTTTACCGCTAGCAGTAGTATCACGAATCATGATATGTGCTACCTCAATCTCTCCCATGGAATCTCTAATATCATCAACCTTAAGTATGTGATATCCAAAACGAGATCTAAATATTTTTGAGACAGCACCTTTAGGAGTTGTAAAAGCAGCGTTCTCGAAAGAATACACCATTCTGAATGCCGAGAAATATCCTAAATCGCCACTGTTTGTTTTGGCACTTGGGTCTTCAGAGTACTTTTTAGCTAGTTCTGAAAAATCTGCACCATTGACAATTTGATTTCTTAAACTGTCTATTTTTGTATAAGCTTTTACAGTATCCATACTCCCTTGAGGAACTTTTACCAGTATATGACTCGCTTTCACCTCTTTCAAACTACGCTGGTAAGCTTCTGCTACCAAGCTGTCTATCAAACTATCGTCATTTAAATACGGTAAGACCAATTGATCTCTATATTTTGATACTTCTTTTAGGTATGAAGGCACTGTATCTAATTGCAAACTTTTTGCTTCTTCTAACTTTAATTTATAATCGACAAACAAGCGAATATCCTCTTCGATTGAAGGGGTTTGGTCTGCTACTTTTACATTGGCATTTTTTCCAAAAAGCCTTTTAAACTCAGACTTATAAACAGGTTTTCCATCTAATTTAAAAAGGACTTTATCTCCTTTTTCTTGAGCAAGTATTGTACTTGCAAAAAGTAGTAAAAAACATAAAACGTTGAATTTCTGATGCATAAAAATAATATTTAAGTTCTTTTTCAAGACTATTTATAATTGAATTTTTTATTTGGGGAAATATATCCTATATTAAAATATAGTACTGTTAATAAAATCACAAAGATATGATTCCTTCAATACCAGAAACCTCCTGGTATTTTTGAATAACAGCATTCGAATCCTTCATTCTCAGGCGAATTGAAACACTTATATATTTATTCGTCTTAGAAGATTTAGTCTTGATAACAGCACCTTTTATATCGAAAACTTGTTTGACTTCTTCCAATTGATTTTTGGAAGTTGGCACAATAAATTTATACAGATAATCCGCAGGGAATTTTGTAGAAGCATCTAAACTTTGCTTCAATTTATCGTAAAATTCTGACTCTTTACTCATTTGTAATATCTTAGAATGTAAACCTAATAGTAGGAATTGCAAAACTACATTAATTGAATGACTTTTAAAAACTAAGAAAAGGTATTTGAGAGGAATTCTTGTTTAAAAAATTGAAAAAAGATTTTAAATAAATAAGAAAGAAAATACTATTTTTGCTGCATGCAAAAGAAAGTAATTATTACAGGAGGGCCAAGTACTGGTAAATCCACAATTATTGAAGCACTTCAAGACAAAGGGTATAGCTGTCAAGAAGAAATCTCAAGAGAATTGGTATTGGAAGCAAGAAAAGAGGGAATTGAACAAATTTTCCTTACCTCTCCTATTCTTTTTAGCGAAAAGCTTCTCGAAAAAAGAACAGAACAATACTATGACGCTTGTAAATTAGATGAAGAAGTTGTTTTTTTTGACCGCGGAATTCTAGATATTTTAGCCTACTTAGACTTTGCAGAAACACCTCATAATTTTGAGTTTAAAAAAGTAATGGACGGACTTCAAATTGACCAAGTGTTTATCACACCACCATGGCAAGAAATTCACAAAACAGACAACGAGCGTTATGAAAGTTTTGAAGAAGCAAAGGAAATCCACAAACACCTAATGAACTCCTACGAGAAATTTGGTTTTCAACCTGTTGAAATTCCTATTGGTGCTATTGAAGACCGTGTTTCCTTTATCCTAGAACAATCCAAATAATCTTACTGTTTTTGTACTAAAATTGCCTATATTAGATTAGCAAAACAGACAGTTTTGAGTACAGCGAAAGAAATACTATTTGAAAAGTGGGGTCACCGCGAGTTTAGAGCTCCACAAGAAGCAATCATACAATCTGTAATATCGGGAAAAGATACACTTGTCTTACTCCCTACTGGAGGTGGGAAATCGTTATGCTACCAAATTCCTGCCCTGATGCTCGACGGCATTTGTCTTGTAATATCTCCGTTACTAGCTTTGATGCAAGACCAGCTTGAAAATCTAAAAAGAAAAAACATCCCTGCCATTGCCCTTAACACACCTAGATCGCAGGAAGATCTCATAATTCTTTTCGATAATATTGTACACCGAGACATAAAATTTTTATATGTTTCTCCTGAAAAATTACAATCTAGATTTATTCAGGAAAAAATCAAACAACTACCAATATCATTTATAGCTATCGATGAAGCACATTGTATTTCTGAATGGGGACACGATTTTAGACCTTCCTACTTACAATTGCAAATTTTGAATGAGATATGCCCAGATGCACCAAAAATTGGACTAACAGCCTCTGCAACACCGAAAGTTTTAGAAGACATCTCTAAACAATTGGAAATGCAATCATCTGTTGTTTATAAAAAATCTTTTGAACGTAAAAACCTTGCTTATCAAGTGTTTGAAGTTGAAAATAAATTCACAAAAATCAAGCAAATATTTGACAAGGTAAAAGCACCTGCTATTTTGTATTGTCAGACTCGAAAGGAAACAAAATCAATAAGTGACCTTTTAAACAATGAAGGCTATAGCAGTACCTTTTATCACGGAGGACTCAGTAACGTACGAAAAGAGCTCGCTTATCAGGAATGGTATACAGAACAAAAAACAATCATGGTTGCAACCAATGCGTTTGGTATGGGTATAGACAAATCTAATATTCGAATAGTTATCCATATAAAACCACCAAACAGTATTGAAAACTATATGCAAGAAGCAGGGAGAGCAGGAAGAGACGGCCACAAGGCATTTGCTGTGACACTTCTTTATAAAAATGATATTGAGCTCTTTCTCAAAAAAATAAAGAATACAGGAGTTACTATCGATTTTTTAAAGAAAACCTATTTAAATCTCAATCAATTTTACAAAATATCTATGGGAGAAATGATAGAAAAAGAACACGATTTTTCTATAGAAACCTTCTGTAAAAAATACAACACTACAATACCCCAGACATACAATGCACTAAAAACTCTTGAAAGACATGGCGTGCTTTGTTTTCATGAGGGGTTTCATAAAAAATCATCTTTAAAATTCATCAGCAATAGCAATCACGTTCTCAAGTATTGTGAACACAATCGATCTTTAGAAAAAGTAACCAAGACAATACTTAGGAGCTATCCTGGGATTTTTGAAAATTTTGCAACCTTAAACGAATATAGTATCTGTAAACAATTACAGATATCATCTGAAACACTTAGATCACAACTTTCAATACTTCAAAAAAATGGACTTGTGGTTTATACACCTCAAAATAAAAATACTCGGATTCAATTTTTGGTTCCAAGAGAAGACGCGATAAGCATCAATCGAATTTCAAAAAAAATAAAAGAACAAGCCCTTCAAAAAGAAAATAAAGCAGAGGCTATTGCCGCTTATTTCATAAACAACAAGCTTTGTAGAAGTAAGCAACTACTTACCTATTTTGAAGAACACCAAACTGAAGCTTGTGGTATTTGTGATGTTTGTTTGTCTAAGAAAAATAAAAACTACAAGAAAGAACCCATAGCAATAGCAATTGAAACACTGCTCAAAAAACACCTAGAATTAAGTTCACAACAACTCATCGACAAAATTTCACTTCCCGAAACACAGGTTTTAACCGTATTGAGAAACTTAATAGAGGAAAAAAAAATCCTTATTACAGACAGCAATACCTACCGATGGATTCCAAAAGGTAAATAGCAAAATAAAACACAGAATCACCTAAAGTACCTATATTTGCATAGCTAAAGACTAAAACTTATTAGTATGAAAAAATTGAACATTGTGTTTATGGGAACTCCTGATTTTGCTGTTGCCATATTAGACAAATTAATCGCACATCAATACTCTGTAGTAGGTGTAATTACAGCTCCTGACAAACCCGCAGGAAGAGGAAGAAAATTAAACCAATCTGCCGTTAAAAAATATGCCATTGAAAAAGGTTTAACAGTGCTACAACCAACAAACCTGAAAGATCCAGGGTTTGTTGCAGAACTCAAAGCACTCAACGCAAACCTACAGATAATTGTAGCATTTAGAATGCTGCCTAAAGTTGTATGGGACCTTCCTGAATTAGGTACTTTTAACTTACACGCATCGCTACTACCTGATTATAGAGGAGCCGCCCCAATCAATTGGGCTATCATGAACGGTGAAACTAAGACAGGTGTAAGCACCTTCTTTTTGGATGAGAAAATTGACACCGGAGCGATTATACTACAAAAAGAAACTGACATCGCATCTGATGAAACAGTAGGACAGTTACACGACAGGCTCATGCATATAGGTGCAGCACTAGTTATAGAAACGCTAGACCTCATAGCTCAAGCCAAAGTTTCAACTACAATACAACCTGAAAAAGTTGTCAAATCTGCTTATAAAATACATACCAACACCTGTAAAATAGATTGGAGCTTGCCTCTAAATACAATTTACAATCACATAAGAGGCCTCAATCCATACCCTGCAGCTTGGACAGAAATTGAAAACGGAGATAGCACAACAAAAATAAAACTATTCGACTGTAGCAAAGAATTTTGTCAACATGCACACCCCAATGGACACATTGTAACAGAGAAGGCACAGTTGAAAATAGCTACTCAAGATGGCTTCTTACATGTACAATCGCTTCAGTTATCAGGTAAAAGAAGGATGGACACTGCTAGTTTACTGAACGGATACACCTTCGAAAAGGAAGCCAAAACCCTTGTATAACACATATAAACACATAAAAGGCAAGGAATACAGAAGCTCTTATTAACAATTGTTAGCTATTTATTAACAAAATTAGGTATTTTTTGAGATAATATTTGCACAAGACCTTATTCCTATTATATTTGTTTAGAGAATTAAGTGGTAAAAACTTATTTAATTATTTAAACTATAAATTATGAACAAATCTGAATTAATCGATGCAATGGCTGCTGATGCAGGAATCTCTAAGGCAGCTGCTAAAGCAGCATTAGAATCATTAACTGACAATGTAACTGAAACACTTAAAAAAGGTGAAAAAGTAGCATTAGTTGGATGGGGAACATGGTCTGTTTCTAAAAGAGAAGCAAGAGAAGGTAGAAACCCTCAAACAGGTGCAACTATTCAAATCGCTGCTAAAAACATTGTAAAGTTTAAAGCTGGTGCTGGATTGAGTGACTCTGTAAACTAAACTGAATACAAAAAAAAATAGCTTCTTATTTGCTCAGGCATTTAAGAAGTTTTTTTTTGAAAAAATTTTCGTATATTTAATTAAAGAAAATATCATGGATTCAATGATTCCTCATAAAGGCAGGCTTTTAATTGCAAAACCTTCTATTTTAAATGACAGCTCTTTCAACCGATCTGTTATTTTATTAACAGAACATAGCGACGAAAATTCGATTGGTTTTATTCTAAACAAACCACTTCAATACTCTGTTAATGACCTTATTCCTGAAGTAGATTGTAATTTTATTGTACATGAGGGAGGACCTGTTGAGCAAGATAATCTTTATTTTATCCATAAAATCCCAAAGCTAATACCCAATAGTATAGAAGTCAGTAATGGCATCTACTGGGGTGGAAATTTCAATTCATTAATCGATTTACTCAACGAGAAAAAAATAGACAGTAATTCCATTCGCTTTTTTTTAGGTTACTCTGGGTGGTCTTCGAATCAATTGAAAGATGAAATGACCACCAAATCGTGGTTTTGCATTGAAAACAACTACACAAACATCCTAAATACTGACAATAATTCTTTTTGGAAAAATCAGCTTTTAAAAGTAGGTGGAAAATACCGTCTTTGGGCCAATGCTCCTTCAGATCCAAAACTCAATTGAACTTATTCCTGTAAAGCGTCGAATTGAAGGGTAAGCTCCCTTCCTACTGCTGTGGAAAAATTCTTTTTTCGATACTTTGAAACTGTCTGTATTCCTATTACAGCATTCGTTAAAAAAACCTCATCTGCCTTCATGATTTCAAAAGGAGAAATGACGCACTCCTCAATTGTATAAACGTCACTTTTTTCTAACATTTCAATTATTTTTTTTCTTGCGATTCCTTTGATACAACCGCTTAATAATTCAGGAGTACTGATATGTGTTCCTTTGACAAGAAAAATGTTCGCGTTAGCAGCCTCGACAACTTGCTTTTTCTCATTGATCAATAAGCAATTGTCAAGATCATTTTCAGTTGCGAAAATACTAGATACTACATTGATCAAACGGTTGGTAGACTTCAAAGTGGACAACAAACCAGAACAGACGTAATGATCTTTAAAAAGATCAATCTCATACTGCTCTTTTACAGCGACTTCTCCTTTAATTGCTTCTAAAATAAAAGAAACCTCATGTGTAGATGGTGTATACAATCCCCCTTCATTTCTATACACAGTGCACTTGACTTTCAAAATAGAATCGCGATCAGTAATCGCTAAAAGCGCATCTATTTGACTCGATAAATAATCGTAGGTAAACGTCATAGGAATTTGCATGCGAATCATACGCATAGAAGCCATTAATCTAAAATAATGGTCCTCTAAAAAACGTACCTGCCCATCGATGACACGTATGGTTTCAAAAAGAGAATCGCCATAAGCAAAACCCCTATTACCTGTTTGTAATTGAAAAGATTCTTTCTCTATAAGTGTACCGTTGTAATTGAGCATATAGGTAAATTTAAGTTGCAAATTTAAACAAAAAAAAACCTTGAACAGCAGTTCAAGGTTTCAATAAAAAAATATTTTTATGCTCCAATAGTTTGTTTCAATTCACTGATTTGATTTTCCCAAAGCATTTTTGATTCTTCAATTTCATCTTCTTCAGCAAAGTCCGTAATTATTAGTGATACGTCTTTCGTAATGGCATCTATTTGAATCCTAAATTCAAAATAAGAATTGGGGTCATCATCTTCCTCCCACTTATAACGTGTCTTTACATCTGTTTTATCAGAAATTAATTTCGCAACTTCTTCGGCTCCATCCCATATAAATGTATAGATGACTCCTCTTGAATTTACATTGTCAGCAAACCATTCTCCCAATCCTGAAGGGGTAGAAAAATACTGATATAGCATTGTTGGAGATGCGTGTATAGGAAACTCCAATTCGAATTTTACTTTGTCCATAGAAATAGTGTTAAAAGGACAATTTATGTATAAATATTAACAAAAAAAAAATATTTTTTTTGTCTATTTTTTTAATCAAAAAGTTTGTTCGATACTTTATTTATTCTATATTTGCACCCGCAAAAGGCGTGGTAGCTCAGATGGTTAGAGCGTCGGATTCATAACCCGGAGGTCAGCAGTTCAATTCTGCTTCACGCTACTAAAAAACTCTCAATATTTATTGAGAGTTTTTTTTTGACACTTACTTAATTATAGCTTACTGAAAACAAATGTTTTAGCAAAAAAAAAGCGTTTTACAATTTACAAACTCGCTTTTTAATGAGGTTCAAATAAAACAAAATTAATCTTCATTTGACGGCTTTCCAATAGTTGCCAATATACCTCCATCTACGTACACGACTTGACCGTTTACAAAATTACTAGCATTAGATCCCAAAAATATTGCGGCTCCTTGTAAATCATTAGGATCTCCCCAAACACCCGCTGGTGTTCTATTTACGATAAAATCATTGAAAGGATGTCCGTCAACGCGAATTGCAGCAGTCTGACTAGTTGCAAAATATCCAGGACCAATACCATTCGTTTGTATGTTGTGTTTTGCCCATTCTGTTGCCATATTTTGTGTCAGCATTTTTAAACCTCCTTTGGCTGCTGCATAAGCTCCTACTGAATTTCTTCCCAATTCACTCATCATAGAACATATATTGATAATCTTTCCTCCTCCTCTTTCAATCATTCCAGGAACCACATGTTTAGACATTATAAATGGAGCAACCAAATCAACCTTTACGACATGCTCAAAATCTGATACCTCCATATCTAGCAATGCTGTTCTTTTGATTATACCTGCATTGTTTACCAATATATCTATTGGTCCTATTTTTGATTCTATAGAGGAAATATTCTTTTGTACTGCCGACTCATCTGTGACATCAAATAAATAACCGTGTACTTTTAATCCTTTTTCTCGATACAGCGCTACAGCTTTGTTTAGTTTTTCTTGAGATGAATTACCTGTAACTACAATAGTAGCACCAGCATTTCCCAAACCTGTCGCCATGGCCATTCCTAATCCATGAGTAGCTCCTGTAATCAATGCTACTTTTCCTGTTAAATCAAATAAATCTAATGACATAATTTCTCGTTTTTATTTTTAGTTAAAGCTCGTTTTATCTGTTACAAATACAATATACAATTGGTAATTATAGAGTATCAAACATTATTTTAGTTAAAAACAAAGTGAAAATACAAATAAATAATTAAAATACAATCGATTGTATTTTCAGATAGAATTAATAGATTTATATAATTATTGGGAATAAATAAAAGCTATATCTCATTAAGAACTGCGGATTACCTACAAAAAATCACTATAAATAATACTTACAAGAAAACTCTGAATGGTACTAAACATATGACTATAAGCTATTTCCCCCTGTTAAATGAACAATAACCCCCGACATAAAAATTATATTTATCAAGATATTTGAAAAAACACATAAGTCTAACAAACTTATTTTAAACCATTTAGACATGTTACACTATAAGACTTTAAAAAAAAACATTGCTTACCTGCTAATGTCGTTTGCTATCTTTAGCTATGGACAAGGCAACCCCAGTAACCTTGTAAAAGATTGGATTATTGCACAAGAAAAAGGTATTGAACCAATTTTACCAAACTTTAGTTATGCAGGATATCACAATGGTGAAATAGGACTACCCTCTTCTTTTTCACAAACTGTTTATAATGTAACAGATCCTGCATATGGCGCTATTGCCAATGATGGAAATTCAGATAAAAATGCAATTATAGCAGCTATAGCAGCTGCTGAATCAAATCCAAATGGAGGGATTGTTTTCTTTCCTCCAGGAGAATTCCATGTCAACGAAGCAACTGACGACCTCAACCAAATTATAAGAATCAGTAAAAGTAACATCGTAATAAAAGGAAGTGGCTCAGGATTGGGAGGAACTACATTGATACAAAATAGTTATACAAACCCAAGCAACCCCTTGCAATTTTGGACAGCTCCCTATTTGTTCCAATTCAAACCAATAAACACTACAAGATCACATATAACCAATGTAGTAAGTGATGCTACTCGTGAAACTTTTGAAGTAGAAGTTGCAAATACTAATGGAATAACAGCAGGTCAATGGGTTCGCCTAGTATTGGCTGATGATGACCCAGACTTACTACTAGAGGAATTTGCGCCATATCCTGTAGTCTCAGCTTACACAAAAATTGGAACCGAAGTCAACACATGGGAAATCCACAAAGTAGCAAGTGTTTCGGGAACAACAGTTACTTTTGTAGAACCAATGCATAAAAGTATCAATAGTAATCACAATTGGTCTTTGGAAACATTCCCTGTAATCGAAGAAGTTGGAATACAAGACCTCAACTATAAAGGAGGAATGACAACAGCCTTTGTACACCACTCAGGATGGCAACAAGACTCTGGTTGGAGTGGCATCGAATTCAACCATAGTGCCAATGGCTGGGTTAAAAATATTGAATTTTCAAATATGAGTAATGCTGCTCAATTTAAATTATGCGCTTATAGTTCAGCGATTCAAAATAGATATACAGGAAATCCTGGACATGCATTTATATCTGCAAATGCTTCTACGGGATGCTTGATTGGATTAAATTCGGATCTTTCTACAGGAATACTTCACGGCTGTGGTGTGAATGGTCCCGCTATAGGAAATACTTTGTGGAGAAATAGCCACCCAACAAATGGAGAGGGCGGTACCGAAATACACGCTAACCAACCTAGAGCAAATCTAATTGACGCTTGTAGTGGTGGTATGGGTATGCATTATGGAGGTAGTATCGCAAACCAACCTAACCATTTACGCCATTTGGTACTTTGGAATTTTGAAGGAAAGGGATACACGGAAACAAATTTCGAATTCTGGAAAAATAACCAAACCTATGGAAAAATAATCCCTCCGATAGTTTCTGGACTTGTAGGATTTTCAATAAGTGAAGATACCTCACAATCCATTTCTGGTGTTGACAAACAATACCAAATTAATGAATCACCGGGAACACATGTAGATGAACATTCTCTGTATGAAACACAATTGAAACATCGATTGGGAAGTCTTCCTAATTGGATCAATACAGCCATTACTTCAGAAAACTTTGAAAACACAAAAATTATAGGGTGGTCATCAGAAACGTATAGAGGTACTGCAAATATACCATGGACGCTGAATGCCAAGAATACAAGTGGCTATATCAATAACACGAAGCAAATCTATATGCAGTCTAGAATAAAAGGATTGAAATCAGGAAAAATATCTGGAGGTATCAGTTCATTTAGTGTACAGTGTAAAGATTTGTGGAATACAGGTAATCAGAGAAAAATCCGCCTATTTATTAACGGACAAAGAATTGCTACCAAAAAACACACAGGAACAGAAGTATACAACTTCAATGTTAACAATATAAATATTGAAGGTGATTTTACAATAGAAATTAAAAACAACTCTAGCAAAACAGCTGACAACACTATAGCAATTGATAATGTTTCATGGAATAGTTATGCACCAGTACATCCAATTGCAGTTGAAACAGAGACACATAAAAACCTTAAAGTTGGAGATACGCTAACACTAACACATGCGGTTTATCCTTACAATGCACAAGACAACTCAGTAACATGGACTTCTAGTGACACGAATACCGCTACTATTGACGCCAATGGTTTTGTTACTGCTTTAAACACAGGTGTTGCTCATATGACAGTGAGTAGCAATGACGGAAACTTAACTGCAGTGTGTAGTATAAACATAGGAAGTACAGAAACTTTTCAAAACAATCCAATAAATGGATGGTCAACTGATTCATTTATTGGAGTCAACGGCATACAATGGACCCTTGATGCAAAAAGCATAACGGGATATATGGATGGAAAACATATTTATATGAGATCAGGAAAAACAGGGGTCACCTCTGAAACAATTTCTGGAGGTATAGCTAGTTTATCAGTCGACTGTAAAGATTTATGGGAAGCTGGAGAAGAAAGAACTCTAGAACTCTTAGTCAATGGAAACGTTATTCAAACGCTCAATCATATTGGTACCGAAGACTACACTTTTGAGGTTAGCGATATAAATATAGCTGGAAATGTTCAAATTGCGCTACGAAACGCATCTGCAACAGATACGAACAAGTCTATTGCACTAGATAATTTGTATTGGTCGCCTTATGCAACTACAACAAATAAAGGAAATACGAAAAACAACAAAATGACAACTGTTTCTATTCATCCAGAATATCAAGTATATCCAAATCCATTTAAAGACAAAATTAGCATTGTATTAAATGGCAAAGCCTCTGTAGTAACTCTATACAACTCAAGTGGGAGTATTGTTTACCATAAAAAAAGCAATGCAAAACAAGTGCTTGAGATTCAAACTACACTTAAAAGCTTTGCGAAAGGAGTTTACTTCTTAAAGGTTACAAACGAAAAAGAAACAAAGACAATAAAAATATTGAAAATCTAATTATTGAAAGAAAGGACAACTAGACAAACACCCACTTTGTAGTATCAAAGTGGGTGTTTGTATTTTATACTAACGTATCCTAAAAAAAATAGATTAAGGAGTCGTAGCCTTGTACAAGACAGATTTAGCATTTGACACTATGGTGTAATGAGCACCTGCAGTTAAAAGAAATGAACCTCCTTTAGATACTTCTAGAATATCATCGGCTGATGACACCTTTACCTCACCTTCAGTCACAATCATAATAATAGCAGCTTCACTAGAAGCTTCAAAAATAGTGCCTTGCTCAAGTAATAATTCACTCAACAAAAAGTCTTTGGCAACCGTGTTAAATGTTCGCTCTAGACTGTCAGCGCCCATAGCTCCTTTAAGTATTTCAGGGTGAGTAGCCTCAAAAACGACATGTTGTAGCAATTCAGGGATATCTATATGTTTTGGCGTCAATCCACAGCGCAATACATTGTCAGAGTTGGCCATCAATTCTATATTTTGTCCTTCCAAGTATGCATGAGGAACGCCAGCATCTTGAAAGACAGCTTCTCCTTTTTGCACCTCTAACAAATTGAAAAAATAAATAGAAAAAATACCTATATCATAATTTGTACTATCCAAAGCGGTTGCAATAGCTTTCGCAGCCCAATAATCAGCAGAAGCCTTTTGTAATACTCCCGAAGTGTATTTTGGAAGAATACGCTTTGCTAATGGGGCTAAAATGGCATTCGAAGTTTCTGTTGGAAGTTCTAACACCTTTTTATACAAACCTTTGTAACCATCTTTTTCAAAAACTGGTAGAAAAATATTGAATTCCGGTACTTCCTCAAGTACTGCTTTTAACTTAGATTCAGGCAAAAAACCATGTAACAACCAAAAATCACTCAAGGCAATCATTATTTCTGGCTTGTGATTGTCGTCTTTGTAATTTCTGTGACGCGCCGTCAAGGGTATGTTTAGTTCATTCTCTCTTTGAAAACCTAATTCTGCAGATTTTTTAGAAGGATGCACTTGTATGGATAGCATGTCTTTTACATCCAATACTTTGAATAAAAAAGGAAGTCTGCCGAAGGTCTTGGCAATTTTATCCCCCAAAATAGATGGGGCATCCGCTGCGATAAAGTCATTGAGCAATACCACTCCTTTGTCAGTACTTACTGAAGAAGGTGCATTGCTATGTGCTCCCAACCAGTATTCTGCCTTAGGTTTAGCCGTAGTTGCTAAACCAAGTAGACTCGAAATAAAGTCCGAACCACCCCAGGCATAATCTTGAACAACACCATTTATTGCATATAAATTTTTCATCAAAACAAAATTTTTGTGAAATTAAGAGAAAAAAATAAGAGTATATTGTTAAAACATGCCAAATAAGAAAATGGCAAGTCATTTATTTACATTTGTTGCATAAAAAAAGCTTCTGAAATTCAGAAGCTTTAGTTGTACAGGCGGAGAGACTCGAACTCTCACACCTTGCGGCACTAGATCCTAAGTCTAGCGTGTCTACCAATTCCACCACGCCTGCATAATTGTGAGTGCAAATATACACAATACTACCAAACTTCAAAGCTGTTCGCTCCTTTTTTCTTACTTTTGATTAAATTTTTTTTGAACACTATGACAGACAAAACACAATACATTGATACACATAAAGATAGGTTTATTTCAGAATTATGTGATTTTTTAAAATCTCCTTCCATCAGTGCAGACCCTGCCTATTCTAAAGAGATTTTAGAAAGTGCACAGCAGGTAAAAAAGTATTTAATAGCTGCTGGTTGTGAGGACACCACTATCTATGAAACACCTGGAAACCCAATCGTCTATGGTGCAATCATAAAAGATGTCAAACTTCCGACAATTCTTGTGTACGGACACTACGATGTTCAACCTGCAGACCCCATTGAATTGTGGGAAAACCCACCATTTGTGCCTATTGTAAAAGAAACAGAAATTCATCCTGAAGGGGCAATATTTGCTAGAGGTGCTAGTGATGACAAAGGACAGGTATTCATGCATGTCAAAGCTTTGGAATACATGGTACAAAACAAACAACTCCCTTGTAATGTCAAGTTTATGATTGAAGGTGAAGAAGAAATCGGTTCTCCTAGCTTGGAATGGTTTGTCAAAGAATACAAAGAGATGTTGACAAATGATATTATTTTAATCTCGGACACAGGAATGATTTCAAACCAACAACCCTCTATCACAACAGGTCTTAGAGGTTTGTCTTATATGGAAATGACGGTAACTGGCCCCAACAGAGACTTACACTCGGGCCTCTATGGTGGTGGTGTAGCAAATCCGATAAATATATTGACTCAGATACTAGCACAACTTCAAGATGCTGACAATAAAGTAACTATTCCAGGGTTTTACGACGGTGTTGAGGAATTGACTCAGGAGGAGCGTGCCGAAATGGCCAAAGCTCCTTTTTCGATAGAAAACTATAAAAAAGCATTAGAACTCACCGATATTTCTGGAGAAAAAGGATACACTACAAATGAAAGAACTTCGATTCGCCCTTCACTTGACATTAACGGTATTTGGGGAGGTTATATAGGTGAGGGAGCCAAAACAGTGATTCCTTCTCAGGCTCATGCCAAAGTTTCCATGCGTCTGGTCCCAGGGCAAGACCACGAGCGAATTTCAGAATTGTTTGCAGAATACATACATCAAATAGCACCAAAATCTGTTAAAGTAGAAGTAAATGCGCATCATGGAGGACACCCTTATGTAACGCCAACAGACAACAAAGGGTATTTGGCAGCTAAAAAAGCCTATCATGAAACTTTTGGAATCGAACCTATACCTCAGCGTTCGGGTGGGAGTATTCCTATTGTTGCGTTGTTCGAAAAAGAACTCCACAGTAAATCTATTTTGATGGGATTCGGCCTAGACAGCGATGCTATCCACTCTCCTAATGAACATTTTGGAATTTTCAATTTTATCAAAGGAATAGAAACCATCCCATTGTTCTATAAATATTTTACGGAGCTAAACGCATAATAGCAAAAGAGCTAGGGATTGAATCCTAGCTCTTTTTGTTTTTTCTTGGTCAAACCAGACAGGACTAATTTATAAGAATCATCTATCAATCCTAGTAACATTGCATCTGGCAAGTTTATATAATACACAGTATTCCAATGTTTTTTATTCATATGATAACCTGGAACTATCTCAGGATATCTTTCACGTAATTCAAGCGCCTGTTCTGGAACACACTTCAAATTTACTCGCGCAGGGATATCTTCTAAACCAGTTATCGCGAACACCTTTTCAGCTACTTTAAAAACCAAAGTCTTGTCGTCAAAGGGAAGGCTTTCACTTACATAAGGCTTGGACAAACAATAATCTCTTAAACTTTCAATATTCATATTCTTCTTGTTGGTTTTATATTGCGTTGACTATACTATAGATTGCCTTAGTCCTCAATATAAAATAAATCTGAGGCAATTCCATCAGCCAAAAACTTTCCTTTGTCTGTTGTTTTAAGAACTCCTTCCTTACAAACCAAGACCTCCTGATTCAAAAAATCCTGCATATTTTTTGTCAGATACTGCTCGTAAATTTCTCCGAAATCTTTGGATACCTTTTCCATGGAAACTCCAAAAATAGTACGCAAGCCTGTCATCACATATTCATTATAGCGATCTGAAATAGACAAAACTTCTTGTTCTAGAGGTAGTATATCTTGAGCGAGTGATTTTATATACTTGCTGTTATTCGCTATGTTCCAAGCCCTTCTTGTACCGTCAAAGGAATGTGCTGAAGGGCCCACTCCTACATAAGAAACTCCTTTCCAATAAGAAGTATTGTGCTTTGAAAACGCACCAGGCTTGGAAAAATTCGAAGTTTCATAATGAACAAAACCTGCTTTTGCTACCTCAGCGACTAAAATATTAAAATGCTCCAATGCCAAATTTTCATCCAAAGGAGGGTAACTTTTATTGGCTATAAAAGTTGCCAAAGCTGTCTTCTCTTCAACCGTCAATGCATAACTAGATATATGACTGACATTCAAGCGAAAGGCCTCTTGCAGGTTTTGCAACCATCGTTGACCTGACATATTTGGAATACCATATATCAAATCAATACTGATGTTCTCAAAATACTGCGTTGCTATTTTTAAACAATCCAAAGATTCTTTTGCAGTATGCGCGCGGTTCATCATTTTCAAGTCTTCGTCGAAAAAAGATTGGATCCCAATACTCAATCTATTTATGGAAGTTACTGCAAGTTCTTTTATCTTGGATACTGACAAATCATCTGGATTTGCTTCTAAAGTAACTTCCACCTCAGGTACTACCTCATAGTAGTCACGAGTGATATTGAGTAGTTGTTCAATTTCTGAAACCGTAAGCACACTGGGGGTTCCTCCACCAAAATAAATCGTTTCAATGGGTTGCGCTTTGAGTTCTTCAGAACGAAGCTGTAACTCGTTCGCGATTGCTGCAAGCATGGCACCTTTGTGTTTCATCGAAGTAGAAAAATGAAAATCACAATAATGACACGCCTTTTTACAAAAAGGAATGTGTATATAAATACCTGCCATTGTTTAAATAAGTGCTTTTTAGATTAAAATTGGAATGCATCAATTGACCTTGAATCTTATATTTTCTTTTTCCATGCGATTGAAAAATTCAGAACTCGCATTTACTTTCATCCCCCTACTCGGCAAGGTAACTTCTATCTTCTCTTTAAGGTCACGAATTGTAAATGCTAATTTTTGCTTTCCTGCAATTTCGTATTCTTTTAAAATCGTATGCAGTGATTGAATACTTTCTTTAGAAATCTCATTGGAATTCAATTGAATGGTAATCTTATCACACTTATCGTCCATCACATCGTGTAACAACATAAAGTTTGTAAACTTTTCACGTGGATCACCAACGACGCCTGTCTGCTTGTTCGCCCATCCTTGTTGTACCACACAGCTCAAGTATAAAAATGTGTTTTCCGTCAAAAAAGGCCTAAACTGTAGGTATTCATTTCCAAAAATTCGAAATTCATGGCTGTCCCCATAGTCTTCTACAACAAAGGTAGCCCATCCTTTTCCTACTTTTGAAACACGGTGCTCTACCCCTGTTACGATGGCACCAAAATTTAATTTATGTCCTATATATTTGTTTAAATCTTCTTTAAAATTGGATAACTGTGCATTGCAAAAGCGCATTTCATTCTTAAAGTCATCCAAAGGATGCGCTGAGATATACATCCCGACAACCTCTTTCTCTTTGGCCAACAATTCCATCGTTCCCCAAGTATCACAATAGGGAATATCCGGTTCTGGAAAAGTAACTTCTGAAGCCTCTCCAAATAAAGATACTTGAGATGAGTTTTGACTTTCTTGGTATTTATGACCAAACTTAATAGCTTTTTCTAAAAAGGTCGAATTTTTTTCATCTGTGATATAGTATTGTGCGCGGTGTGTCGCGGTAAAAGAGTCAAAGCCTCCTGCCAATATCAATCCCTCTACGGCTTTTTTACCTGTCAAACGCAGGTCAACTCTTTTAACTACATCGAATATAGAGGTAAAAAAACCATTTTCTTTTCGTTCTCTTATAATTTCTTGAACGGCAGCAGCTCCTACTCCCTTAATCGCCCCCATCCCAAATCGGATGGCGCCTTGTTCATTTACTGAGAACTTCAAATAGGATTCGTTTACATCTGGTCCTAAAACCGTCAAACCAGCACGCTTGCACTCTTCCATAAAAAATGTAACCTGCTTGATGTCATTCATGTTATTTGACAAAACTGCTGCCATATACTCTGCTGGATAATGTGCCTTTAAGTAGGCTGTTTGATAGGCAATCCAAGCATAACAGGTTGAGTGAGATTTGTTAAAAGCATAGGATGCAAAGGCCTCCCAGTCCGTCCATATTTTTTCTAGTCGATCTTCTGCGTGTCCGTTAGCACTGGCTTGTTTTACAAACTTAGGTTTCATCTTAGCCAAGACTGCAATTTGCTTTTTACCCATGGCTTTACGCAGGACATCGGCTTCCCCCTTTGTGAAATCTGCCAACTTTTGAGAGAGTAACATCACCTGCTCTTGGTAGACCGTAATTCCATAAGTCTCTTCCAAATACTCTTCCATGGCATCCAAATCGTATTCGATTTCTTCATGCCCGTGTTTTCTATTGATAAAACTAGGAATGTATTCTATAGGCCCTGGACGGTACAAGGCATTCATGGCAATCAAATCTGCAAATACAGTAGGTTTCAATTCCTTCATGTATTTCTGCATTCCTGGAGATTCGTATTGGAATATCCCAACGGTTTCTCCTCTTTGAAAGAGTTCGTAGGTTTTTACATCGTCTAATGGAAAGTTTTCAGGATCCAACTCCACTCCGTGTTTTGCTTTGACAAGTTTTACGGTATCCTTGATTAAGGTAAGGGTCTTCAAACCCAAGAAGTCCATCTTGAGCAGTCCTGCATCTTCTACTACCGAGTTGTCAAACTGAGTTACATACATGTCTGAATCCTTGGCGAGCGCGACTGGGACAAATTTGGTGATATCATCTGGTGTGATAATGACCCCACAAGCGTGAATTCCTGTATTTCTAACAGAACCTTCCAAAACCCTTGCTTTGTTGACTGTTTCTGCCTCTAAACCAGCTCCATCGGCAATGCTTTTCAACTCATTGACCAATTCAATCTCTTCAGAACGCAACTTTTCTTTCAACGCTTTGTCATCTAAAGAAAATATTTTTCCCAACTTCATTCCGGGAATCAATTTGGCTATTCTATCCGCTTCATACAAAGGCAAATCTAGTACACGCGCCGTATCTCGAATTGAGGACTTCGCGGCCATGGTACCATAAGTAATAATCTGTGCTACTTGATTGGCTCCGTATTTTTCAATTACATAATCCATCACACGCCCCCTTCCTTCGTCATCAAAATCGATATCAATATCGGGCATGGACACACGTTCAGGATTTAAAAAACGCTCAAATAGCAAATCGTACTTGATAGGATCTATATTGGTAATCTTCAGACAATAGGCTACTACAGAACCTGCGGCCGATCCACGACCAGGTCCAACAGATACTCCCATAGCTCTTGCTGCTCTGATAAAGTCTTCTACAATCAGAAAGTAACCTGGATATCCAGTCTTTGCAATAACGTCCAATTCAAAATCCAAACGCTCACATATACTATCTGTCAATTCATCATAACGTTCTTTTGCTCCTTCGTAAGTGATGTGACGTAAAAAGTTATTTTCTCCTCTTTTACCACCGTCTTCTAAATCTTGGGAATCTTGAAATTGCGCTTCGATATCAAAAGCTGGTAATAAAACATCTCTCGCCAATTCGAAAGGAGTTATTTTATCGACAATCTCTTGTGTATTGACAATCGCTTCAGGAATATCAACAAACAATTCTTTCATCTCCTCAGAAGACTTAAAATAGTATTCGGAATTTGGCAGTCCATAACGGTAGCCTCTTCCTCTACCTATCGGAGTCGCTTGTTTTTCTCCATCTTTTACACAGAGTAAAATATCATGGGCATTGGCATCTTTTTTTTCTAGGTAAAAAGTATTATTGGTCGCAACCGTTTTTATCGAATGTTTCTCTGCAAACTGCAACAAAACTTTGTTGATGTGATTTTCGTCCTCCTGACCATGTCGCATCAATTCGATGTACAAATCTTCTCCAAACTGTTCTTTCCACCATACCAAAGCTTCTTCTGCTTGTTTTTCACCAATATTTAGAATTTTATTGGGTACTTCTCCGTAGGTATTTCCTGTAAGAACAATTAAATCCTCTTTGTATTTTTCAACTATTTGTTTGTCTATTCTTGGTACGTAGTAGAAACCATCGACAAAGGCAATAGATGACATTTTTGCCAAATTGTGATACCCTCGCTTGTTTTTAGCAATGATCACAATCTGATATCCGTTGTCTTTTCTAGATTTATCAGTATGGTCTTCACAGACGTTGAATTCACAACCTACAATAGGTTTAATTTCTTGCTGGGTCGGTGTGTCTCCATTTTCAATTGCCGCTTCATTAGCCATCTTGATGGCTTTATTTTGATTGGAAACAGCGCGTACAAAATGAAAAGCTGCCATCATATTTCCCGCATCTGTAAGGGCTACTCCAGGCATGTTGTCCTTTGCTGCTGCACTTACCAAAGCACCAATCTGAATGGTAGATTGCAATACGGAATACTGTGTATGATTGTGCAAATGACTAAATGATGCATCACTTAGTAGTGATGCGTTTTCTGAGACATTTACCTGCGTGCTTTTTGTAATAGCTTCTGCACGCTTTCGAATTTTATCACTTTCTTTCTTAAGATTTAGATGCTGTAATCCTATGACCTCTATGCTTGTTGGATTCGCCTTGTTAAATACCTCTAAATATTCTTTTTCCGCATGTAATTCTGATGCGGTATAGACTCTCTTTCTCAGTAATTCAAAAAAGCAACGAGTAGTTGCCTCTACATCAGCTGTTGCATTGTGTGCTTCACCGAATCCTGTACCAAAAAGATGTTGGTGTAATTCAGTAAGTGTAGGGAGTTTAAACTTTCCTCCTCTACCTCCTGGAATTTGGCAAATCTTTGCAGTCACCTCCGTACAGGTATCCAATACGGGCAACTCTGTCAATGGGCTTTCTATCTGCAACCTGTGGAATTCACAGCCCATTATATTTACATCAAAACCGACATTTTGTCCAACAACAAATTGGGATCTATGCAATGCTGCATTGAACTTTTCTAAACCTTCAAGCAAGGATATTCCCTGCTCTTGCGCCAAGGCAGTTGATATTCCATGTATCTGTTCTGCATCATAAGGTATATTAAAACCATCAGGCTGTACCAAAAAGTCATCATGCTCGATCACTTTACCCATAGCATCATGTAATTGCCAAGCTATTTGTATACACCTTGGCCAATTATCCGTGTCTGTTATAGGTGCTTTCCAATTTTTTGGTAAACCAGTAGTTTCGGTGTCAAAAATTAAATACATAGGGTCGTTTAAACAATGGAATTAGTGCCTATAAAATTACGAATATTCTGAATACAGAAAGACAGTTTCTAAAAAAATAAAAACTGTCTATGCATGTATAATAATTAAAGGTTTAGAAAAATCTTGGCGATTCATACATGTTGTCCATAGGCAACATATAACCTAGAAAAAATTCTTGAGAGGTCCCAGTATAACTATGGTCAAAAGCGGTGTTAAAATCATAGGCATAGCCCGCGAATAAATTTTTTGATATTTGAAAACCTACCAAACCACTCAAAGCTGCATCATATCTGTAGGCACCTCCAATAACAAACCTATCGTAAAACATGAAATTTAATGAAACATCAATTGAAATAGGAGCTCCCTCAACAGCTTTCACAATAGCAGATGGCTTTATTTTTACACGATTGTAATTCATTACAGTTCCAGCAATAAAATAATAGTGTTTGTCAGATGAGTATACACTGGAATTGCTGTCATAATAATCTTCTAATAGATTTGGAACAGAAAAACCAACATAACTATGCTCATTGTACAAATAAAGCCCTGCTCCAAAAGACGGGTAAAACTTATTATCAACTGCGTTATTCCTTGAAATAGTCTGTCTATCATTCAGATTCCCTTGGTTGGGATTGAAACTAAAAAACCGACCTCCTCCTTTAAGTCCTAATGACAAATAAGTAGCAGCACTTACCTGTAAATGGTATGCCATATTCAAATCAAAAACAACATCTTTAACAGGTCCTATTTCATCTTTACTTACATTTAAGCTAACCCCCAAACTTTTAAACATTCTATTTTCAATGTTTAAAGTTTGTGAACATGGAGCTCCATCCACTCCTTGCCATTGAGACCTGTGAAGTAACCCCACTTTCAAAGCTTTCTCCGAACCAGAATATCCTGGATTCACAATAGATGTATTATACATATACTGAGTATATTGTGATTCAGATTGACTGAAGACATGTTGTACTACTAAAAACAACACTAAAACCGAAAAATTTATCTGTAAGTTTAATTTCATTTTCTTCTGTTTATTTGAAGTCTTTCAACTTGATTATTAAAAAAAGTTATAATCATTTCCCTCCTGATTTATAACCGACTACTATTGTTTTAAAAAAAAGCCTTGGAGAAAATTTTGCAAATCATATATTGGAGGGGGGATACTAGTGAAATAACCAAAAACAACACTAGCAAATCATTGCAAAACATATTAAACTCCAAGGCATAAACACAATATCTAATGTTTTGATCTGGGACGAATATTTATCCCATATGTATCTTTTTTAGAAATATAATTGGTTTTAAAAAAACATCATAAAACCAAAAAACTGTGTTGTCTCCCTCAATTAATCCCTCCGTTATTTATCTCTAAATTATTTAATTAACAGGCTATTTCTGAGTAATTTCGGTGAGAATCAATTTACCCTAGACAAACAGATTTATATTTGGGACAAAGAGAAATTTATAAGCGATGACATTTAAAAAAGAAGGGATGAAGTGACTGTACGTTTGGTCGTAAACAGAAATACAGTAACATCGTATACACAAAAAAACACCCCAAAAAAATTCGTTTGGAGTGCTGACATAAGAATAGGATTTATAAAAAAAAGCTAAAAGATAGTTTAGATCTACTATTAAATCTACTAAGTGACTACTGTCTTATTTTACTTTTAGAAAGCGAATTAATGATTCTTGTTTTCTTTTGGAAATAGGGAGTAAATTTTCATTTAACAAAACACAATAAGCGCCTCCAGTTTTGTCAATTCTAAGCACCTTTTCAAGATTTATTAGATAACGATGGTGAATTCTAAAAAAAGAATTGTGCGCAAGTAATTTTTCATATTCTCCTAAATTTTTACTCGAGATGATTGAAGAGCCATCCTCCAAATAAAAAGTTGTGTACTTGCCATCGGCTTCACAGTATAAAATAGTATTGATTTTCAAAAAATCAATTTTCGCAAGTGATGGAACCGCTAGAAAATTTAATTTTAAATACTTTCCATTAACATCTCCTTTGGAAAATTCTTTCTCATAAAGTGATTTATTGAGTAAGTTTTTAATTTTTTTATTCAATTGATCTTTAGCAAATGGTTTTATTAAAGTATCTGAAATAAGTCTTGTGTGCAATGCTTTTACAGATATTTTATCATCAACTAACAGGTATAAAACTGAAGTAACAGCTTTTATCGTTTTTTCTAAAAAAGAAAAAACATCAAAAAAACAATAACCTACATCAAAAATAAAAACTTCGTAATTGATTTCTTTTGTAGACTGCTCGAATTCTTTTTTTGTAGTAAAAGAATAAAAATTAACCGTATCCTTAAAAAACTCTAATACCTGCAATTCTACCTCTGAAACTATTGCTTCATCTGAAGACAAAAATGCTATATTCATTTTTCTGTAGCTAACCATCATTCAAAAACTTTTAATATTAAATTTTCTAAAATAAATACTATAGTCCTTGAAATTTTATATTTTTTTACTTGCAATAAAATTAAACCTTGCCAGTATCTTATCATTCAAGCAGTAGAAACACTTGTTTTAAACAATAAGTAGATAATTCAATAAAAAAAGGGAGGGTGGCTAAATTAAGTAATAATCAAAGATAACTGATTCAAAAATACCACAACAAATAAAGTAATAAGTGTAACAATTAACACATCTAAATTACAAAAAAATAGACATGCCTGTGTTTTCTTTAACACAGGCATGTCTGAGGAAATAAAATCTTACTTAAATATCACAAATTCGGTTCTTCTGTTTGACTGGTGCATTTTCTCTGGACATTTTACTCCGTTCAAACAGTTATTTGTCAATTGTGTTTCTCCATATCCTTTCGAAGAAATTCTATCTATTGATATTCCTTTCGATATGATATAATTTACAGTTGATGTAGCCCTTCTTTGAGAGAGTTTAAAATTACTCTCGGTAGAGCCTCGACTGTCTGTATGTGAGGTTCCTACAATTTTTATATCTTTATATTTTTTCATGATAGCCACAACTTTGTCCAATTCAATTTTTGCATCTTTTCTAATGAAAGCTTTGTTTAAATCAAAATATATTGGTTCTATCAATACAATCGTTTCACCTCTATCATTTTGAGTGAAATAGCCATCGTTTTTCTTTAAATTTATTTTTAAATCTTCAATACTCTCATCTACATTGATCTTTAAGTTCTCTGTCAAATATCCTTCTTTTGAAACGCTTATATTGAGAGCTTCAGAGCAAATTACAGCAGTGGTAAAAGAACCGTCTTCTTTGGACAAAAATACTTTTTCAAAAGAAGTCACACTATCTAAAATAATGACGGTTGCTTTTGAAATTTCTTCTTGCGTTATGGCGTCAAAGACCCCACCTTTAAATTTAACTTTACACTCTGGAAACAGAGATTCCTTCAGGTGAAACTTATAAATATCATCATCTCCTTCCCCACCAATTCTATTGCTTGTAAAAAACCCAGTTTTTCCATTATCGAAATCAATATAGCCAAAATCATCTTTTATACTGTTCAATGGAGGAGCTAAATTTATTATTTCAACTACACTTTCTTCAAATAAATCGGTTGCAAAAACATCCAATCCTCCGTACCCTTCATGATGATCTGAAGAGAAAAACAATACATTATTTTTTGAAACATAAGGAAATAGTTCTTTCCCTTTGGTATTAATTTGAGGCCCTAAATTTATAGGTTCTCCAAAATCTCCTTCGCCATTAATTCTAATTTTATAGATATCTGATTGTCCGTACCCTCCTGGCATATCTGATGTAAAATACATAAAATCACCATCTGGACTCAAAGATGGATGTCCTGTCGAATACGATTCATTTACGAAAGGAAGGGCGCCTTTTACTTTCCATTTTCCTTTTTTTAACACAGCTTTGTAGATACCCAAACGCATATTGTCTATACTCTTAAAAAGTTTTCTTGTTCCTTTTTGATTTCGAGTGAAATACATAGTGT
>JBELHA010000034.1:0-34551 GCA_042091695.1 Flavicella sp. | reverse complement strand
AAGAACCAGATGGGAAATAACCAAATTTGTTCAATGGTCCAAACTTTGAAGAACCATCTCTACGAATTACAGCCGATACAAGATATTTGCCTTTGTAATTGTATTGTACTCTAGAAAATATGGAGAACAAACGATTGATATAGCGATCTGCACCTTCTTTTAGTTGTTCTTCATTAAATCTAGGTCTTATGTTTTCAGGTGGCACATATGCAAATATGGCATCCTCAATCGTATTTCTCCCGTTGATCAATCCTCTACCGCTTCTTCCTGTGTAGCGTCCTTTGAATTCGATGATAGAAGTACCTAGTACCACATTCAAGTTATGAACCTCATTGAAAACTTTTGAATAGGTCAAATAATTTTCAAATTTATAATCATCGTATATATCAGCTAGGTCAGATAATTCATTACCATCATCTTTGATAATTGAAGGATCGTCTTCAATCGTCCCTTGTTTTCCAGGGCCATAATTAAAAACAGGTCTAAATACATCACTCATTACCACTGCATGGTTCATCTGAAATTTTGAATCTAATTGTAGTCCCTCTAAAGGAGTGTAATTAAGTCCAAAAGTTGCAGAAATTTTGTCAATTTTATCGGTGTTATAGGTGTTGTCAATTACTGCTATTGGATTTACAACTTCACGTGCAGTATTTAAGGTTTCGCCATAGCCACTATCGTTGTTTGCGTCCATAACTGTTGTTATTGGGTCGCTATTAACTGCTCCATAAAGTACTGAACCAATACTTCCTTCAGGCAAGTTGTTTTTAGTTGAATTGGTGTATATGGCTGTTGTTGATAGTTTTACATTGCTCAATAAGTCGTATTGCAAACTCAATCTCGCTGTAGTTCTTTCGTATGCGGACTTATCCATACCAACAATCCCTTCTTGGTTTAAGTAGGATGCTCCAAATGAATAGGTGAGCTTTTCAGTACCTCCGTTAAAGCTAATATTGGCATTTTGAATAGGAGCTGTATCAAATACTGCTTTTTGCCAATCTGTAATTGTATTAATTGGATTCAATACATCGTTTGGATAAAATACCTGTCCTGTATTAGCAATTGGAATGAATTTATTGGAACCTCCACCATTAGAAGATGCTGCATTTACATAAGTAGCATAATCATATACATTGTCGATCAAGTCAATTTGCTTGCTCGTTTGTTGAAATCCAAGATAAGAGTCAAAACTCACTCTTAAATCACTGTTTTTGTTTCCAGTTTTTGTTTCAATTAAAATTACCCCATTGGCAGCTAATACTCCATAAATACCTGCAGTAGCATCTTTCAATACATTGACACTTTTAATATCATTTGGGTTGATTACAGATAAATCTTCAATGATATTTCCATCCACTAAGATTAATGGTCTACTATCTCCATTTGTTGAAATACCACGAATTCGTATATTCAATCCACTACCAGGTGATCCTGAAGATGAAGTAA
Source organism: Flavicella sp. (assembly GCA_042091695.1). Classification (GTDB taxonomy): domain Bacteria; phylum Bacteroidota; class Bacteroidia; order Flavobacteriales; family Flavobacteriaceae; genus Flavicella. The sequence goes on along the minus strand of JBELHA010000034.1, from coordinate 33,105 downwards.
TATTCACCCCAGATACTTGTCCTTGTAATGCCTGTTCCACACGTACTGGATTTAATTTGTCAATAATTTTTGAATCAACTACAGATACAGCACCAGTTACTTCTTTTTTACGTTGTGTTCCGTACCCTACAACGACCACTTCATCTAAAGCAGCAGTATCTGGTTTTAATATAATTGAAAGTGTTTTCTGAGTGTTTATTTTTATTGTTTGTGTTGCGAAACCTACGTAACTAATTTCAATAGTTTCACCTTGATTTACAGCTATGCTGAAATTTCCATCAAAATCTGTTGAGGTTCCTGCGTTTTTACCTTTAATTAAAACATTTGCTCCAGCAATTGGGAAATTGTCTTCAGAAGAGGTTACGATACCTGTAATTTGTGTTTGCTGTGCGAAAAGTGTAAAAGTCGACAGAACAAACAAAAAGAGCATGGTGGTTCTTTTCATTGGTTTTGGTTTTTTTCAAAACCCCTTTTGGGGGATTGTGTTATATAGTTTAGTTTTTAAATCTTTTGGTTAAAGATTTAGTAGTTGTAAAAATGTTACTCTTATTTCAAGTGTATAGTCACTCAAACGTTTGAGTAGCGATTTTTACAATTACTAAATTACGAATGTAAAGTATGTTTTGTGAAAAAAACACCTATACAAAAACATAACATTTTAAATAAAACATAAAAAAACCCACTAATATTAGATAATTATCTGTTTTTAGTGGGTTTTTTATCTAATTGTTAATTTTGTTTTGTTTCGTCGTAGTAGGTTGTTTGGTTTTAAATATATTGAATGTTAAGGTGATGTAGTTTGGATCTCAGCTCTTAAATCTCAAGGATATGGTGTGTTAAATTGTCTTTTGAAGACAAGCCCATCTTTTTTCTAAGGCGATAGCGTTTGATTTCAACACTTTTGTAAGAAATGTTTAGAAGGGGAGCTATTTCTTTTGAACTTAAATTAAGTCGTAAATAGGCGCACAACTTTAAATCGTTTGGAGTTAGTGATGGATGTTTGTCTTTGACTTTCTTTAAGAAATCTTTGTCAGCATTGTTAAACGCTTCTTGAAATAGTTCCCAATCTCCATGCTTGTCAATATTTTTATCAATAATTTTGATCACAGGTTTGACGATTTCTTTATTTTCAACTTGCCCGAGTTCTTTTTTTATGTTGTTAAGAAATTCATTCTTTTTGATGATACTCATCGTTGATGCTGCTAATTCTTTATTTTTGGTTTCAATATCAGCTCTCAATTTATCATTCCTGAGTTTCATGATTTCTTTTTCATTTTCTAACTGCATTCTCTCAAGTTCTTTCTCTTTTTTAGTGAGAAATTCTTGTTTTTGTCTTTTGTAGTATTGTCTATAAATCGTATGTATAGTTGCAAAGACAAATGCACCTAGTAATACGTAGAAAGCAATCCATAAGTTTGATAAGTACCAGGGTCTTCCAACTGTAAATGTATAGGAGGCTGTGTTTTCTGTGAGTTTATTTCCAACTTTTGCTCTTACTTGAAAGGTGTAATCTCCAAAAGGGAGGTTTTTAAATTGAGCATTTGTAGTAGTGGTCCATTCGCTCCAGTTTTCGTACAAGCCAGCGAGTCTGTATTGGTATTTTCGTTCTGTATATTTTTCATACAGAGGTACACCGAAGGAGAAACTTACATTGTTTTCAGTGTAGGTTATGTCGGTGTTTTTATTTTTATCTAGGTAAGTCTTTGCTTCGCTTACCTTTTCTTTGGTGATGTTATTGAGGTAGATACTATTTGATTTTTCGTTTTCTTTTTCTAAGTTTAAAATCATATAGCCATCTGATTTTCCAATCAAATATTGGTTTTTATGAAGCAAACTAATGTTTTCATAACCGGGTATGTCTTTTCTTACATTAGATGGTAGTGGTATCTTATAAATTTTATGATCTCTATTTCCGGTCTTTTCATCGGTATAGAGAATATTTTTTTCTGTAAATGCCCATACTTTTCTATCGGCTGTTTTTACTAATTTTCCAGAAACATAGGCATCGTTTTTGAAAATATTAGCTGTCCATAAACTATCTTTTTCAAAACGCAGTGATGCTTTATTGTAACTCGCTATTTCAGTATTTCCAATATGTACGATGTTGTTGTCAATAGTTGTCAGTCCAGATTTGAATCCTTTTTTACTGCTATCTACAGTGCTTTCAATAATTTTAGTAAATGTATCGTTTGTTTTTACAGCATAGATTCCTTTGTATTCGTGGTTGATGAAAATTTGATTTTTGTCATTGATTTCAAAGTAACGACAGGAATTTTCAAAACCGGTGATTTTATTTTTTAGAGACCATTCATCGCTATTTTTTTCTAGTATGTGTAAACCTTTGTAGTTTCCTTGTAGAAGCTTACCATTTGTATTGGGTATTTTTTTTAAATCCCATGTTCCGGGTACTGTGCATATAAGTTTTGCTTTGTTGTCTTTGATTACAAAAGTTCCTTTGTTATGACCACAAAACAGTGTGTTTTCAATTAGTTTCAAACACCAAACTTGCCCTTGTGTATTTTCAATAAGGCTAAAACTATCATTTCCATCAGTACTTTTTCTATAGAATAATCCTTGATTTGTTCCAATATATAATATATTGTTGTGACTGATGGTAGTATATACTGCACCTATTTTTCCTTCGAAATCAGTGTAAACTGTAAATGGAGAATTTAAATTTAAGATACTAATACCATTGTCTAATCCCAACCAAAGGTTGTGGTCTTTGTCTTCAAAGGTTGTTAAGATGGTATTGTTGTTCAATCCTTTTCGTTGGTTAATGTTGTGTACAACTTTTCCTTTGTTGTCTAAAATAAAGATACCGTTGGCTATGGTTCCTAGTATTAGGGAGCCGTCTTTCATTTTACAACTACTGTAGATACTCTTATCGTGAAGTACTTCCGTCTTTTCTTTCCAAGGTTTTAATATGCCCTCCTCTGAGATTAAAAACATACCCTTTTCTTGAGTGATAAGAAGTAAATGAGCATCTTTTGGGTACAAATTCACAATAATATTTTCAGTTACTATTGGGTCTCTAGAGAGCAACGTGGTGATGTCGTTTTCTATTTTGTATAGTCCTTCTTTTGATTTTTGAAAGTAGATTGTTTTGTTAATTACAAAAACTTTTTCAAGTACAGTCTTGGAATTTATGATTTTAAAAGTCTTGCCTAAGGTGTCGTATATGTACAATCTATTCAGTGATTGAAAGATGATCTCATTTTCAAAAGCGAGAATATTCCAAACCTCTTCATCTTCTATAAGTGGTATTTTAAGATTTTGGCTAATAGAGGTGTAGGACAAGGTGCCAAAATTGTTTTTTTCCCAAAAACCAAACTCCATATGGCAGCCAGTATATATTTTATCTTCAATTACTGCAACAGCTCTCATGACTGTCTTATTAGGAGATGGGTACAATGTCCACATTGTTCCATCAAATTCTAAGAGTCCATCACTGTTAGCCACATAGATGTATTTGTTAATGCCTTGAGCAATTTTCCAATTTTGATTGGCCCCTTTGTAATGACTAGTATTGAAATTTTGTAAAGGAGAGATCTCTTGGCTTGTTGCCGAATTAAATATTGATAAACTTAGAGAGAGAAGCGCAGTGTATAAGTATTTCAATAGTGGACATTTTAGGGAGTTAACATTTTTCTAAATTAATCATTTTATTCGATACTTATAAGTTGAGTTGCATTTGTCTTATATTTTGGCTTAATTTCGAATAGCTTTGTTGTATCATTAATTACATTTACACCTAAAAAGTACAGAAAAAAGTGACTGATATAATAACTAGAAAAATTATTCACGTTGATATGGATGCTTTTTTTGCTTCCGTAGAACAGCTCGACAATCCTGAGTTGAGAGGGAAGCCTATTGCCGTAAGTGGAGGTGAAGTTCGTGGGGTTGTTTCTGCTGCTAGTTATGAGGCACGAAAATTTGGAGTCCGTTCCGCTATGTCTGGCGCTTTGGCTAAGAAATTGTGTCCCGATTTGATTTTTGTACCTACCCGTTTTGATAGGTACAAAGAAATTTCAAAAAAAGTGCATCAGATTTTTTATGAATATACTGATTTAGTAGAGCCGCTTTCTCTAGATGAGGCTTATTTGGATGTTACTAAAAACAAAAAAAACAATCCCTCTGCGACTTTATTAGCTACTGAAATCCGAGCAAAAATTTTAAAGGTAACGGGCTTGAATGCTTCTGCGGGAATTTCAGTCAATAAATTTATCGCTAAAGTGGCTTCTGATATCAACAAGCCCAACGGTCAGAAAACAATCTCTCAAGATGAAGTACTCTCTTTTTTAGAAGACTTGCCAATTGAAAAGTTTTACGGTATCGGAAAAGTTACTAGAGCTAAGATGTTTCAACTAGGAATTTTTTCAGGGAAGGAATTAAAATCCAAATCACAAGAGTTTTTAGAAACCCATTTTAAAAAATCTGGTCGGTATTATTACAATATAGTCAGAGGTGTACACAATAGCGAAGTAACAACACATAGAATACGAAAATCTGTCGCTGCAGAACACACTTTTCAAGAGAATCTAACTTCAGAAATATATATGTTGGAAGAGTTAGAAAAGATTGCTGCGGTCTTAGAAAAAAGGTTGCTAGCGTCAAAGGTTTCAGGAAAAACCCTAACTTTAAAGATTAAGTATAGTGATTTTACCCAACAAACTAGAAGCAAAACTTTGCCTTATTTTGTGAAAGACAAGTCCATTCTCTTGGATACGGTTCAAGAATTATTGTACCAAGACACATTAGATAATTCTGTGCGGCTTTTAGGAATTTCTGTCACAAATTTGAATACCCTCACCAAAAAGAAAACCACAGTAGCTGAGGCGCAATTAAAACTAGATTTAAAATAATGCAAACGATCAAAGAAAAGATATTGAATGTATGTAAAGCTACTATAGCTTCAAGATTAGAAAGTATAGCTGCTACGATTCAATCATGTAAAAATGACTTGGGTTCAGAAACGAAGAGTTCGGCAGGTGATAAGCACGAAACAGGACGTGCTATGTTACAGTTAGAAATGGAAAAAGCCGGACAGCAATGGCTGCAGGTACAGCAAACACAAAATCTGCTCTCTAAAGTTTCTATACTACCATCCAAAGGGCCGGTAAGATTGGGGAGTTTGGTGTTTACCTCCAAGGGTGTTTTCTTTGTAGCGGTAAGTGTTGGACAACTCACTATTGAAGATCAATCTATTTTTGTCATTTCTTCAAGTGCTCCCATTGGGAAGCTTTTGATTGGTAAAAATATAGAAGACTCTTTTGTTTGGAATTCAAAAGAAATCCAAATTCACGATATTGTATAAACAAACCATCAAATCTTGTAAGGTTTTAGAGGTTTTACGTCCAACAAAGTAAGAGTTTTAACAAATTAAAATAAGTAGATAATGACAGAATTGTTGACAAAAGCATCTTTTTTAGAAAAAGTGTTTGATTTTGAAGAAAGTAAAGAATGGAAATACAAAGGAGAAATACCTTGTATCATAGATTTCTACGCTGACTGGTGTGGACCCTGCAAATCATTGGCGCCTGTATTAGAGGTGTTGAGTGATGAGTACAACGGAAAAATTCACATTTATAAAATAGACACAGAAGCAGAGCAAGAGCTTGCTGCTGCTTTCGGAATTCGAAGTATTCCTTCGATGTTGTTTTGTCCAATTGGAGCACAACCACAGATGGCACAAGGAGCTTTGCCTAAACAAGAACTTGAAGAAATTATAGGCAATGTATTAGGGGTTGAAAAATAGGTGTTGCCATCCTTCTGAACGATTTTAGGATAAATTGTGCATTTTGAGGTATGATTTTTTAAGTTTGTGCAAGAAACGTTGTATAATTGGAAACAATTGAGAGTATTTATATTTCTTAATAAGTATATTTTTGATTAGACAAATTTTACATAATGAAATACTTTTATTTATTAGCAATAGCTTTTTTCACAGTAAGTTGTGGAGGAGGAAAAACAGAGGGAAAAACCGAAAACTCAACAAAGAAAAAACCCAACGTAGTTTTTATCTTTACTGATGATCAAACCTATACTTCAATTCACGCTTTGGGAAACAAAGAAATCAAAACTCCGGCTTTGGATTCTTTTGTTGAAGGAGGGACTACTTTTACACATGCTTACAATATGGGAGCTTGGAACGGAGCTGTATGTGCTGCTTCTAGAGCGATGATGAACTCAGGTAGAACAGTTTGGAGAGTCAATAAATTCCGTAAAAATTGGAAGAAAAAAGATTCTTTAAACATGTCTTGGGCAAAGTTAATGGAATCTGAAGGTTATAATACGTATATGACTGGTAAATGGCACGTTGATGCGAACGCTGAAGACTTGTTTCAAAACGTTGTTCACGTACGTCCAGGAATGCCTCACGATGCTTGGGGGGGTCACAAAAGAAAAGGTGGTATCGAAAAAGGAGAGCCTGTGCCAATTGGGTATGGTCGTCCTAAAAATGAAAACGATACTATTTGGAAGCCATGGGACAAAAAGTTTGGTGGTTTCTGGGAAGGTGGTACACACTGGAGTGAAGTGGTACGTCAAGATGCGATCGGATTTATCGATCAGGCAAAACAAAAAGAAGATCCTTTCTTTATGTATCTAGCCTTCAATGCACCTCACGACCCAAGACAAGCACCTCAAGAGTATGTAGATATGTATCCATTGGAGAATATCTCAGTGCCTGTAAGTTACCAAGATGAATACCCTTACAGACACAGTATTAGAAATGGGGATTACTTGCGTGACGAGATGTTGGCTCCAATGCCACGAACGGAATATGCTGTTAAAGTACACAGACAAGAGTACTATGCTGCGATTTCTCATGTGGATGCACAAATAGGTATGATTGTGGATGCTTTGAAGAAATCAGGAAAAATGGATAATACATACATTATCATGACTTCAGACCACGGATTGGCTATGGGACGTCATGGATTTATGGGGAAACAAAACCTGTACGACCACAGTATCCGTCCACCGATGATCATTTTAGGACCAGATATTCCTAAAAACAAAAAAGTAGATGCTGATGTGTATTTACAAGATGTAATGGCGACTGCTTTGGAGATTGGTGGTGTTGCTAAACCTTCTTATATCGAATTCAACAGTTTCTTGAGTTTGGCAAAAGGAGAAAGAAAAGAAAGTCACTACGATGCAATATACGGTGCTTACCTTACAGTACAACGTATGATTCGTAAGGATGGATACAAATTATTAGTATATCCTGAAATCGACAAAGTACTTTTGTACAACTTGAATGAGGACCCAGAAGAAATGAATGATTTAGCTGCGGATCCTGCTCAAAAAGAACGTATCAAAACATTGTTTTCAGGTTTGATGCAATTACAGAAAGATCTAGACGATACCTTAGACTTATCAGGTTTGTACGCGAAACTATAAAACGATTTAACGTTTATAAAATTCCCTTTGTAATTCTTTACAAAGGGAATTTTTATTTAGTGGAATAGCGATTGGTTTGCCTGCTAATTTTAGTTTAAATTTGTATTTTAAAAACGTAATCATTGAACACGCTTCCCTTTTCTATATCCAATGCAGCTACTTTTGAAAAAGTAGCACTTGATGTATTTCGCTACCAAGCGGAACACTGTGAAGTGTATAAAGATTTCATCTCTTATCTGGGTGTAAATCCTTCTAGAGTGAAAGAAGTGGCATCCATTCCTTTCTTACCGATACAATTTTTTAAATCACATACTATAGTCGCAGGTGCTGCTCCTATTACGCAAACTTTTTTAAGCAGTGGTACAACGGGCATGACGCAAAGCAAGCACCATGTAAGTGATATTTCAATCTATGAGACAAGCTATCTAAAAGGCTTTGCTGCTTTTTATGGAAAGGTAGAAGATTATGTGGTTTTGGCCTTGTTGCCTTCTTATTTGGAACGTGAAGGTTCTTCTTTGATTTATATGGTTGAAGATATGATAGGGAAATCCAAACATGAAGAATCTGGTTTTTATCTACATGACTTAGCAGGTTTGAAGGATCAAATTTTGTATTTGGAGTCTCAAGGAAAAAAGACACTGTTGATCGGAGTTTCTTTTGCGTTGTTGGATTTAATCGAATCGTATCAGTTTTCATTAGAACACACAATTGTCATGGAAACAGGTGGGATGAAAGGAAAGCGTAAAGAGATGGTACGCGAGGAGTTGCATAGTATTTTAAAAAAGGGTTTTGGTGTAGAGGTTATACATTCTGAATACGGGATGACCGAGTTGTTGAGTCAGGCTTATTCTAAGGGAAATGGCTTATTTTCTTGTCCTCCATGGATGCGTGTATTGATTCGTGACACCGAAGATCCATTGAGTTTACTTCCTCAAGGAAAAGCAGGAGGTATCAATGTGATCGATTTGGCTAATCGAAATTCTTGTTCTTTTCTTGCTACTCAAGATTTAGGGAGATTTCACAACGCTAATGATTTTGAAATTTTAGGTCGTTTTGACAATTCGGACATTCGAGGTTGTAATTTACTAGTGACCTAATCGTTATCTGTCTATGCGTTTACGCTTCCTTTTAAAAGATAAGCGGCCAACACACCTGCAATCGCTCCAAACAAATGTCCCTCCCAAGATATATACCTATTTACAGAGGGGAATACGCCCCAAATCATACCTCCATAGAGAAGAATTACTCCTACAGAAATCATCAGAGGTACCATCTTTTTCTCGATAAAACCATTGGCCATCAAAAAAGCAGCAAGACCATAAATCAAACCACTTGCTCCAATATGATTGGCGCTTCTTCCCAATAACCAGACTAGAAACCCACCTACCAACGTACTGAATACGACAACACTTATTGCCTTTTTAGGATAAAAGGTATTGAGGATAAATAACAATACAATCAAAGGAACGGTGTTGGATATCAGATGTCGAAAGCTTCCGTGGAAAAAAGGCGCTAAGAATATGCCTGCAATACCTTTAATGGTCCTAGGGACGATTCCGAATTGCGCAATAGGGAGCAATAGGCTGGCAAAAAATAAAACATAAATGGCGCCTACAAATTGTAGGATGTATTTGTTGTGTATCATAGTTCAATTGTTTCCCCACATTTGGGACATTGGCATTTTTTAGGGTTTTCTTTTTTTCTTTTCTGTTCTTGGATTTTCTCTATAAAAGAAGAGCTAATAATCCCCGTAGGTAGTGCTACAAAACCAATTCCTATCAAGGCGATAAAACCACTCAATAACTTTCCCAAACCTGTTACAGGGTATACATCACCGTAACCTACTGTGGTCAGTGTAGCAATGCCCCACCAAAAGGCATCTCCTATATTGGAAAATTGTTCTGGCTGTTCGTCATGTTCAATATAATACATCAAGGTAGAAGAGAGGAGTAACAATACAAACGTTACAAATACAGTAACCGATAATTCTGTTTTGGTTTCCTTAAATATACTTTTGATGGTTTTTAGGGATTTTGAATACCGTGCCAGTTTAAAAATTCGTAACAAACGGAACAATCTTAATACTCTAACAATTCTTAAGTCGAATGGGAATATAAAAGGTAAATAAAAAGGAAGTATGGCAATCAAATCGATGATTCCCATGGTAGAAAAAGCAAAGTTGATACGTTCTTTTTTGTCTTCTTTAGAAAGGTCAGAAGCCCATATACGCAAGAGGTATTCTATGGTAAAAATAGCGACTGAAAAAAGTTCAAAGCCATAAAAATAATGTTCGTAGCTAGTCCGTAAGCCTTCGTAAGATTCTAGTATTAATGCGACGATATTGAGTAATATCAAAGCGTAGATAAAACGTATAAAATAAGGGTTGTTATTGATAAAGATGCCAACTTTTTTTTTCATACGATCACTATTAAGAATTCCATTGTGATTACAATGTAAGGATTTTTACAATGCGTTTTTAAACTGGTCTAATTTCTCTAGGTTGCAGCTACTGAGTTCGATGTAACTTTTTCCGCCTTCAGGAAAGGTATGTATGGCCAAATGACTTTCGCCTAATAACCAAAAGCAGGTATATCCTTTCTCTGGAAAATGGTGTTCGTTGAACAGTATGATGCTAAAACCACTTTCTTTTAAAAGTGTCTCATATCTTTCCTTTAAGATATCAGGTTCTGTACAGTCAGACCAAAAGGAATGATTGTAGATGTTGGCTTCTATATGTTTGTATTTTGTCTGCATAAATTAATAGATATCCCAATTTCCTTTGAGGTAGTATTGGTACAAGACAGGATTGTGGATTTTATTGACTTCAACAGCGTCTTGTGTGTTGTGAAATTCTTTTCCAAAGGAGGTTATTAATTGCATTGCTTCTGTATTGATCCATCGGGTTTCAATCTTTTCAAATTCTAGCTTTTGCAATTTTGTTTTCAGGTTTTTTGAACTGAGTGCCTTGTTTTTAGTTCCCAATATCCATCCCCATTCTCCCATAGAGAGTACTTGGTTGTGCATTTTGACCGTATTGAATCCCGCTGATTGAATAGTTTTGTCTATGCAGTTGAAAGCATTTGTTGCAAAATAAGGACTTCCAGCCTGTGTGATGATGAGTCCATTGGGTCTGAGTTTTCTATGGCAAAGTGTGTAAAATTCATGTGAATACAAGCGTCCCAATTCAATGTTTCTAGGGTCAGGAAGATCTGCAATAATGACATCGTAAAAAGCATCTAGATTTGCCTCTAAATGAATGTAGGCATCCTTGTTGTAGATACTCAATTTTTCACTGTGCATACTCCCCTTATTGATTTCAATCAGTGTTGGATGTTTGCTTCCGAGCTCTGTCATCTTGGGGTCTAAATCGACCATGTCTATTTTTTGTACTTGCTCATATTTGAGGAGTTCTCGTACAGCACAGCCATCACCACCACCGAGTATCAATACACGTTGTGGGTTGGGGTGGAGTTGCATGATTGGGTGTACCAAAGGTTCGTGGTACATTTTCTCATCCAATGAACAAAACTGAAGGTTTCCGTTGAGGTACAGCCAATGTTCGTCTTTCCATTCGGTCAGTACAATCTTTTGGTATTTGCTCTGTTCGGAATAGACTACTTTGTCTTTGTATTTCTTTTGTTCTCCCCACTGAATGATTGGTTCTGTATACGTAATCCCTAGAAGTAATGTCGCAAATACTAAGAGCAATCCTGCCTTGAGACGTCTTGCTTTTTGAGGTTTTATATTGTCATTAAAACGGTACAATACAATTACTGCTACTAAAAAGTTGATGATTCCCAAAACAAATGGGGTATAGGACAATCCGAGTATTGGCAATCCTACAAAGGCAAAAAATACACCTCCGACCAAACTTCCATAATAGTCTTTTTCGAGTATAGATGAAATATTACTCTTTAAGTCCTCGTACTCTTTGTTGATACGAACGACCAAGGGTATTTCAAGACCGATTAGTAATCCTACGGTCATGCTCAGTCCGTAGATTACAATACCATAATAGTCGCTTACAGCAGCTAATGTATATACGAGTACCGAAGAAAAAGCTACGAGTAAGGACAAACCGGCTTCTAAAAGTAGGAAGTTTTGAATAAGGTTGTTGGTGATCAACTTACTCAATCGACTTCCTAGTCCCATACAGAATAACATCAGAGAGACAATCATAGTCCATTGGAAAATAGAATTTCCAATAAAATAGGTAGCTAAAGTAGACAATATGTACTCTGCGACTATCCCAGCGAATCCCGTAGCAAAAATAGCTGCTTTTAGGACAAAAGAATTTTTCTTTAGATACTCCATGTGATGAGTGTGGCAGAGGCTATATAAGCGAATGCTTCTATCAACCCGGCTCCGACATTTGCTTTTTCTTGGTTGATAATTTCATCTGTCAAAGAGCGTCCCGGTAAGAGAATCTTATCGGCAAACAAACGCATTATGGGTAGCAATACAATTCCAATGGCACTTTGAATACTGATGTCAATCAGTGTTGTAGTCCAGTCTTCAAAAGGGTCTAATATTGCATTCATTGTGATGATTCCTATGGCTAAGATGGCTCCTGCAAAACTTACTCCTGCTGCGACATTGTCTTTTTCTACGGCATCGTGAATGTCGTAACGCATCCAAGTGATGAATATTTTTGAAGCGAGAATCAATACGATATTTCCGATAGCCCAGTAGGCAACAAAAGTGGTAAGTCCCTCAAGTAAAGATTCAGATTCGCCCAATAGTGCACCGTATAGTATCAAACCATTAGCCACATAGATGGCAGCTTCAATAATTCCAGACCCTTCGTTTTTGTCCTCGATGATTTCTTTTTTAAGGTCAAATTTTCTAAGAATAACCTTATTGCTGATCCAGGCAGCTATCAGTAATAAAAAGATTGCTAGGATGCCGTAGATAAATATATGTTGTATATCCGTCCAAAAGTCAAAACTTTCTCCTACGATAGCACCTCCGATAGCGATGGTCAATGCAGAAAAATAGCCCACATAAGAAAGGATAAAAGAAAAATTGTCTTTTTCTACCAGTTCTTCTTGAATGTTGGTAGAAGGGTGTAAGATTTTATAGGCAAATTTACCGATGATAAAAATGATAAAACCACTGAGGATGTATCCAAATGAATGAAGGAACTCGATACTGTTAAAAGCTGTATTCATGTTTTTTTTTGTTTTAAGAAAAGTCTATACTATTTTCCAAAGCCTCCACTTCGAGATCGAGAAGAACTTGAGTTACTGAATCGGTTGTAGCTTCTGGTTGTTTTTTGAGATCCATAGCTGCTGCTAGAACTGTATTTTCTAGAGCTAGACGCCGCAGCACTTCTACTCACTTTACTTCGCACCCTGTCTTTAAATGTTTTGGGTTTTGAGCTCCAAGTTGAATTTCTGTTGTTGTAGGTTGAGGTTCCGTAACGGTTTGTTCTCCCATAAAAGCTTCTAGAACCATAATAGTTACGTCTATAGTAGTCGTAGTCGTTTCTGTAATACCTGTTGCTACCCATTCCGAACATACTTCTCATAAAACTGTATTGTCCATAAAAAACCCAAAAAGAAGAACCACTGCTATTGTTTTGCCAAGAGCCATACTTTTTATTACCGACATAATTACCATAACCTGCGGGAGCTGATTTTTTGTTGAGTACTCCGTCTTTTTTAGACAAAACAGTCATTCCAAGGTCGTTTTTGTATTGTTCAAAGGTGATATCTGATACCCGTTGCCAATCGGTAAGTTCCACATCAAACTCTCCTTCACCTTCAACATTGACTGCTCCAGGCTTTTGTTTGATCACTCTGTATTTGTGGTAATAGGCATCCGTGTCTTCTCTGTAGTCCATGTCGGCCAGAATTACACTGTAATTATTGACATTCATGTTTTTAGTAATGAGGATGTCGAGCGGAGATTTTATATAGGGTTGTTTTGATTCTCCACAGGCGGTCAATAAGATAACTGACGAGAGAATTAGTAGGTTTTTAAGCGCTTTCATGGTGTTTATTTTAATCCAAATATAGTCTTTTTTACAGACCTATGCTTCCATAGGTAAAATATTAGAAACAGCGAGTTCATCAATGATTTCTCCTTTGCTAGCTTCAAATTCGTCGTCTCCATATTGTTCGATACAGAGTGTTTTTTGTTCCTCTTCATCGAGGTAGTCGTAAGAGACGAGTTCCTCCCAATTAGACGCATCCACTTCCTTGCAATAGCCTGGGCTCGTTTCGTCTAAATAGTAGATAATGCCTTCAAACACGATCTTCTTAGGTGGTTTTTGATTCTTGTCAATATAGTCACAAACAACGGCTCCTAATTTGCGAAGTTTTACTTTTTCTGAGAGAGTTACCACAAGACTTCCGTCTTCTTCAATGTGTAAAAAGCGTTCAGTATCTCCATTTTTAATGACAAATTCTCTGGTGAAAAAATTATCTCCCCAGTCGTATTCAAATAGAGAAGTTACAGACCATGTTTCTGTCTGTAGTTCAAAAATATAGCCTTTCCCAAGATCTCGGATACCGATATTGGTCGGGTCGTAATGTCTTTCGTTTTTCTTTTTAAATAGGTCAAATAGTCCCATATTGTTACGTTTCGGTTTGAAATAGTTAAAAACCCCTAAGCAACAGCTCGGGGGTGATTTTATAAAGGTTTACAAACCCATTTGTTTTTTCAATGCGTCTAGGTCGTTAGAAGTTTTGCTGCTTTTGTCTCCCAATACCTTATCAATTTCGTCATCTACACTCTTGGATTCGTTGGCAATGTCGCCATAAGCTTCTGACAATGCTTCTTCTTCTGTTACTTTTTCTTTCATCTTTTCCAACATATTTACGGTGCTAGAGCTATCGATAGCAGCCATTTGCTTGTTGAGGTTTTTGGTAGCTTTGGAAACTTTGACTCTTGCTTTAAGGGTTTTCAATTCGTTTTCCCATTTGCTGATGTTGCTTCTGAGCGAACCTACACTCGATTCTAATTGAGCGACAGATTTGGAGAATTTTTCAATTTCAATGTTGCTTCTGTCAACGTGCCCTTGGTTTTCGTCTTTTTTAGTCAAAGCTTCAGTTGCCAATCTATCACCATCTGCAGCGTTTAATTCTTCTTTTTGCACTTTCTGCAAAATCAACATTGCTTTGTTTTGGTAGTCTTTAGCCTTGATTTCAAATTGTTTTTTTTCGTTTTGTGAACGGATCAACATGGCTTTTACCTGTGCAAGTCCTTCCAGTGCTTCTGTCAAGTCTTTTTTCATGTCGCGAATCCCCTGTTCTGTCATTTTGATTGGGTCTTCAATTTTATCAATTGCAGCGTGTGCTTCTGATTTTCCTACGTTAAATAATCTTCTAAATATGTTCATAATTTTGTTTTTTAATGTGTTAAGATGCTTTAGAAAAAGCAATGATGTTTTCTGAATATTCGCTCAATAATAAGCTCAATGAGTTGATAGAGCCTTCTAGTTCGTTTCGGTCTAGGTTTTCAATTTGTAGAGTGTCTCTAAAGATGACCTTTTCTCCACTTTCATCCAGTACAAAGGCTCCATGAACGATGTCTCTATTTTTCTGTAGTAATTCTTTAAAAATACGATTGTTTTCATTGTTAACTTTAAAGATAAACTGCTCCATGATAAGGATTGGGTTGGCGATCCCTAAAATTAGGTTGTTGATTCCTTCCTCTAGCTTTTGTATCACAATGACACCGTCCTCTTTATCTTCATGAGTGATACTGTAATTGAGTTCTAAGAGGTGGTTTTTGATTGAGTTAAAATGTGTTTCCATGCTGTTTTTATATTTTATCTAATATTACAAATTTTTTAGGGGAATGTTCTGTTTTTTTACATTTTGCTAATATTTTTAGTTTTATACTTATTTACTGTATCTTTGAGAACAGTTTTGTGCTCTTTGATGGTTCAAATATACATATAAAAACTATAATTGCAAATAAAATTAGCAAAATATGTCTTTTTTTGGAAAAAATATAAAAAAATTACGAGGGATTAAGAGGTTAAGTCAACAGGCTTTTGCTGATATATTTGAATTGAAACGTGCGACTCTTGGGGCTTATGAGGAGGGTAGGAGTGAACCTAAGATAGCGACAATTATAAAAGTTGCTAATTATTTTAGCATTTCTATTGATGCGATCTTGACGAAGGAAATCACTGTCAATGAGTTGTTGCGGTTCAACGATGCGATTACTACAGATGTAAACCAGATTGTAAAATCAAAATTAGTACAAGTTCCTTTTGTAGATGCTTTGAATATGTCCGAATTTAAAAGTTCTTTTGTAGGGAATGCTTCCTATGAATCTTTACCAAAACTGTCGCTACCTGTTGAGGAGCGAACTGGTTTGTTGGCTTTTGAGGTGCAGGATTTGTATATGGTGTCCAATGAAGAGGGGGTGTATCCAGGTGATGTAGTTATTGGAGAGCAATGCGAAGCAGGCGATTTAGAGGAAAACGATGTGGTTTTGGTGTTGTGTGAAGATGTGTTGTGTGTTCGTAGGTATGCATCTTCTAAAGGTTCTTTTATTTTAAAAGCGGATCATGCACATATTCCTCCTTTAGAGTTAGATCGCAATGGCAAAGTATATTTTTGGAAAGTAGCAAACGTACTCTACAAACGCATGCCAACTAGTGCTAGTAAATTAGAAGATCGTATCAATCAGTTGGATGCTAAACTGGCGGCATTGTCGGATAAGAAATAAAAAAAGCGCTTGAATCATTCAAGCGCTTTGTATAGGTGTTTTTCTATTTTATTTTTAGGAGGTAATAGTTTTTCTTCCCTTTTTGTAGCAACACATATTTGTCAGCTATAAGGTCGTTTTCTGTGATTTTAAAATCTTCTTTTACCTTTTCTTTGTTGACTGATATCGCGTTTTCTTTCAAGGCTCTTCTTGCTTCCCCATTGGATTTTAAGAAGCCTGTTTCTGCAAAGGCAGGAATGATTTCAAAACCATTGTTGATCTGTTCTCTCGTTACCTCTGCTTGGGGAACTCCGTCGAATACGTCTAAGAAGGTTTGTTCGTCCAATGATTTTAGTGCTTCAGCAGTTGCCTTACCAAACAAGATAGAAGACGCTTTTACTGCATTTTCATAATCTTCCTCTGAGTGTACTAATACCGTTACTTCTTTTGCGATTGTTTTTTGTAGCAAACGCATGTGAGGAGCTTCTGCGTGTTCAGCGATGAGTTTTTCAATTGTTTCTTTGTCTAGGAAGGTGAACTTTTTAATAAAGCTTATAGAGTCTTCATCCGAAGAGTTCAGCCAGTATTGGTAAAATTTGTATACAGAGGTACGCCCCTTGTCCAACCAGATATTTCCTCCTTCCGATTTTCCAAACTTCGTTCCGTCTGCTTTGGTGATCAATGGGCAGGTCATTGCATAGGCTTTCCCTTGTGCTTTTCGACGTACTAATTCTGTACCTGTGGTGATGTTTCCCCATTGGTCAGAACCACCCATTTGTAATTTACAGTTTTTGTTCTCGTATAAGTGTAAGAAGTCGTATCCTTGAAATAATTGGTAGGTGAATTCCGTAAATGACATTCCGTCTCCTTCTCCACTTACTCTTTTCTTGACAGATTCTTTTGCCATCATGTAGTTTACGGTCAGGTGTTTTCCGATATCTCTCACAAAATCGATAAGCGAAAATTCTTTCATCCAGTCGTAGTTATTTACCAACTCCGCTGCGTTTTCACTGTCTCCATTAAAATCTAAAAAACGTTCTAATTGGCTTTTTACACCAGCGACATTTTTGTTGAGTGCTTCTTCGTCCAAAAGATTGCGTTCCGCAGATTTTCCTGAGGGGTCTCCAATCATACCTGTAGCACCTCCTACCAAGGCGATAGGTTTGTGTCCAGCTTTTTGGAAATGCATCAATATAATGATTGGAATCAAGCTTCCTATATGTAGTGAGTCCGCAGTGGGGTCAAAACCGATATATCCTGCTGTAACTTCTTTGTTTAGTTGGTCTTCAGTTCCAGGCATGATGTCGTGTAACATCCCTCTCCACGTTAGTTCTTCTACGAAATTTGTTGTCATTTTCTTCTTATTTTCAGCAAATATACTGTTTCAATTAACAAATCACAATATCGATGGTTAATTAGCGATTTTAGCGTATTTTTGAACTATGATATTAGTAACAGGAGGTACAGGAATGGTCGGGGCACACCTGCTTTATGAGTTGGTGAATTCTGGAGAAAAAGTGCGCGCTATTTACCGTTCAGAAAGGGCTATAGAAAAAGTCAAAAAGGTGTTTTCGTACTATTCAGATACGGTGGATACGCTGATAGAAAAAATAGACTGGGTACAGGCGAACCTTTTAGATATCACTTCTCTTGAGTCAGCTTTTGAAGGGGTTGAGACTGTTTTTCACGCGGCTGCTTTGGTGTCTTTTCGGCATGCAGATTACGAGCAATTACGCCGTGTCAATATTGAAGGGACTGCAACAATTGTCAATCTAAGTATTGCTTTTTCCATCAAAAAGTTGATTTATGTAAGTTCCATCGCTGCGATTTCTAAATCAGTAGGAAAAGAATTCGTAGATGAAACCGACGATTTTAATTTAGACACAAACAATTACGGTTATGCCATTACGAAGTACGGTGCAGAGATGGAAGTATGGCGTGGTTCTCAGGAAGGGCTAGATGTGTTGGTTGTAAACCCTGGTGTTGTGTTGGGACCAGGCTATTGGAATGAGAATTCAGGAGCTATGTTTGCCATGGTAGCCAAAGGTTTTCCTTTTTATACGGAGGGTATTACAGGTTTTATAGGTGTAGATGACGTTGTGAAAGCACTTTTGTTGTTGTACCGTGGTTCGCTTGTAAACGAGCGTTTTGTTTTGGTTTCAGAAAATATAAGTTTTAAATCGGTGTTGTATCATATTGCTGGATTTCTTGGGAAAAAACCACCGCGATTTAAGGTCACTCGTTTTATGGCTGAAGCAGGCTGGCGTTTGGCGTGGTTGTATACTTTTGTGACGGGGCGCTCCAATTCTTTTTCAAAACATACCGCAAAGTCTGCGAGTAAAAATTCCTTTTACAATTCCGATAAAATTCAGCAAGCTACAGGAATGGAATTTGAACCTATGGAGAAAGTTATAGAAGCTATCTGTGCGAAATATAATAACGGCTAGTCTTTATTATTATTTTTATCTCTTTTTTTAATAGCTTTTACTATACTATCGTTTACTTTTTTAGCTTTTCTAGCAGCTCTGACACTGTCTCTTTTAATGGAGTCACGAACTTTAATAAGTGCTGTTTGCTTTTCTTTGAGTGTTTTTATGTTTGCTTGTACCTGCAAATATATCTTGTCGTAATCGTCTATTTTTGTGGTGTAGTAAAAGTTACTTCTTTTAAATCTAGCACTGTCGATACCGTATTTTTCAAATACAATAAACGTGTAATCTATATTTTTGTCATCTTGCTTGTTTGCATAGGATTTTGCAGCAGTGGCTATGTATAGGTCCGTCAACAACAATACCATCTCTTCCTCTGAGATAAGGTCTTTGGGTTTTTCAAAGATGGTATTGCTATTGCAAGCGATTGCGAGAATACTTAACAATATGACAGCTTGTTTTTTCATTTCTTAACGATTGAATTCTAATCTTTCTCCTTTGGTGTTATCGTCAAATTTTCCATTTTCAAACATAAGGTTACCATTTACAAAGGTATGAGTAATACTCGCTTTGAATTCAGTACCTTCAAAAGGGGTCCATCCACATTTGTACAAGGTGTTTTCTTTGGTGGCTGTCCAGGCTTTATTCATGTCGACTAACACTAAATCTGCGAAGTAGTCTTTTCTAATGTATCCTCTGTTTTTGATGTCAAAAAGTATGGCAGGATTGTGACACATTTTTTCAACGATTTTCTCTAGTGAGATTTTGCCTGCTTTGTGTGCGTTTATCATGGCCGGAAAAGCATGTTGCACTAAAGGGCCACCGCTAGGAGCTTTAGTGTATACTTGTTGTTTTTCTTCCCATGTGTGTGGAGCATGATCCGTTGCGATGACATCAATTCTATCGTCCAAAAGTGCTTTCCACAAACCTTCTTGATCTGTTTTTGACTTTACAGCAGGATTCCACTTGATCAAAGTTCCTTTTTTAGCATAATCTTCATCGTTGAAATTCAAATGATGTACACAAACTTCTGCCGTAATTTTTTTGTCTTTTAATGGGATGTCATTTCGAAACAATTCCGTTTCCTTGGCTGTAGATAAATGGAATATATGCAATCTAGCTCCCGTTTCTTTTGCCAACTCGATAGCTTTTGAAGAAGATAAATAACAAGCCTCTTCACTTCTGATGACAGGGTGTTTTTCAATAGGAATAGCTTCTCCGTATTGTTCGATATGTTGTTGCAGGTTGGCTTTGATGGTTGCCTCGTCTTCACAGTGTACAGAGATGACCATGTCTGTTGAAGAAAATATTTTTCTGAGTACATCTTCGTCGTCAACCAGCATATTACCTGTAGAGGATCCCAAAAACAACTTGATACCTGCTACTTTTTTAGGGTCTGTTTTTAGGAGTTCTTCTAGGTTGTCGTTGGTTCCGCCAAACATAAATGAGTAGTTGGCGTAGGAAGTGTTTTTTGCAGTTTCAAACTTTTTTTCAAGCTCTTCTTGATTTGTAGCTTGCGGAATGGTGTTGGGCATTTCAATAAAGGAAGTAATCCCTCCTGCGATAGCAGCTCTACTTTCTGTTTCTATGTTTGCTTTGTGTGTCAATCCAGGTTCTCTAAAATGCACCTGGTCGTCAATGGCTCCAGGAAGTAAATACGATCCTTTTGCATCTATGATTTCGGAATTTTCTGGTGCTTTTAAATCAGTACCTATTGCGCTTATGGTTGCACCTTCTATTAGTATGTCACCAAAAGTTGTTGTTCCGTCGGTTACGATGTTTGCATTCTTTATGAGCGTGTATTTCATTTCAGTATTTTAAGAGAGTCCTTTAATTCTTAATTTAATCACACCAAAAACAGCTTCAGTGATGATAGATTTATTCATTTTTGAGGTGCCATGAGTTCTGTCTGTAAAAACGATCCCAACTTCTTTGATTGGGAAATTGTGTTTCCATGTCTTGAATTTCATTTCTATTTGAAAGGCATATCCAACAAATCGAATTTTGTCAAGGTCGATTGTTTCCAATACATCTCTGTGGTAACAAACAAATCCTGCTGTAGTGTCAAATAGAGGGATTCCTGTGATGATTTGTACATATTTTGAAGCAAAATAGGAAAGTAAGAGTCGTTTTATGTTCCAATTCACAACATTGATATTGTTATTGATATATCTAGATCCTACTGATAGTTTTGCGCCTTCCTTTTTACAGGCATCGTATAGTTTACTAAGGTCTTTCGGATTGTGAGAGAAATCAGCATCCATTTCTATGATGTATTGGTATTCTTTTTGCAAAGCCCATTTAAATCCGTGAATATAGGCGCTTCCCAAGCCTTTTTTGCCTTTTCTTTTTTCTAAGAAAAGTTGTTCAGGGTACTGACTATACAAGGCTTCTACTGCCTCAGGAGTACCGTCTTTGGAATTGTCATCGACAACGAGGATATGAAACTTCTTTTTTAGTTTGAAAACAGCTTGAATAATAGCTTTTATGTTTTCAATCTCATTGAGCGTAGGTATGATGACGAGCGTATCGGACATAGAAATAAAATTGATTACAAATGTATGATTTTTTATTACTAATTTTGTTCAAAATAAAATTGAGTGTTCCTTTTATTTAGATACATGCATGAATATAGCCATTGAAAGAGTTGTAGATAACAATGAAGTAATCACTTGGATGTTTGGCTTGGTCTTTTTCTTGTTGACCTGTGTTCAGCTTTTGTTTCCTGCTCGACTAAAATCGCTTCTATCTTCTTTTTTTTCTAAGTATTATTTTTTGGATTTTCAAACTGCGCTACAGGATACTTTTAGTTTGTTCAACGTGTTGCTTTTTCTGATTCAGAATTTGATACTTTCAATATTTCTTTTCAAAGGGTGTGTGTTTTTGGAAATTGACTTTCACAATGACCTTTTATTTTTTTTAAAGCTATTTACGAGTCTTACGTTGTATTTTTTGTTTCAATATTTTGTAGGCAAATTTTTTTCCTATCTTTTTGATTATGAAGACAAGTTCAATTCCATACATATATTAAAGTTTAGCTATATGAAAGTGGTCTCATTTGGACTTTTACCTTTTTTACTTACGACACATTATTTTCCTTATGCACAAATAGAGTATTTAAGTTATGGAACCCTGTTTGTTTTGTGTATATTATTGACGATTAGAGTAGTATTTATCATATCGTTCAATAATAAGTGGATATTACAAAGTTTGTTTTATTTTATTTTGTACATTTGCAGTCTCGAAATAGCACCGTTGTTAATTATCAATAAACTAACAATGGTTAATTAATTAAAGAATTCGTTATGAAAGTTAAAACTATTCTAGTGTCTCAACCTGAGCCAAAAGAAAACTCCCCTTATTTTGACTTGTCTGAAAAGCAAAAAGTTAAAATTGACTTTAGGTCATTTATTCATGTGGAAGGTGTTTCTGTCAAAGAAATCCGTTCTCAAAAAATCGATTTAAATGATTATTCAGCTGTAATTCTAACGAGTAGAAATGCCGTAGATCATTTTTTTAGAATTGCTGAAGAAATGCGTTTTACAGTTTCAGCAGATTTGAAATATTTTTGTCAGTCCGAAGCGGTTGCTTTGTACTTGCAGAAATATATAGTTTATAGAAAACGTAAGATTTACGTTGGTCAGCGTACTTTCCCAGAACTAAGCAAATTGATCAAGAAGCACAAAACAGAAACATTTTTGTTGCCTTCTTCGGATAAGTTAAAGGATTTAGTGCCGGCGACTTTGAATGATTTGAAAATCAATTGGACTCGTGTAGATTTGTACAAAACAGTTGTGAGTGATTTGTCAAACCTTGAAGATGTATTTTATGATGTTCTTGTGTTTTTCAGTCCTTCAGGAATCGATTCTTTATTTAAAAACTTTCCTGATTTTAAACAGGATAAAACTAGGATA
Source organism: Flavicella sp. (assembly GCA_042091695.1). GTDB lineage: Bacteria > Bacteroidota > Bacteroidia > Flavobacteriales > Flavobacteriaceae > Flavicella. Next base: position 10,688 of record JBELHA010000034.1, on the reverse strand, counting down.
GCTGTTTTTGGAAATACTACTGTAAAAGCTGCAACTGAAGCAGGTTTGAAGATCAATATTCAAGCGCCTACTCCAGAAACTCCTTCTATGACCATGGCATTAGAAAAATATATTAAAGAGGCCAATAAGAGCTAATCTTTAAATCTATTATAAGAAAAGGTCGTTTTACAGTTTGTAAAACGACTTTTTTGTTTTAGAAAAGTAGGTTGTAGATTTCTTCAATTTTCGATACCTCAAGAATTTCAATACTGTTTTTCTTTTTGGGGAATTTGTTGAATTTTGAAACAAATATCTTTTCAAACCCCAGTTTTTCAGCTTCTGAGATACGTTGTGCTATTCTGCTGACAGGTCTTATTTCACCAGCAAGTCCAACTTCAGCCGCAAAGGCATAGTTTTGAGGTATTGGTTCGTCGTTGTTGGAAGATAAAATAGCACATACCACTGCCAAATCTATTGCAGGGTCTGCCACATGAATACCTCCTGTAATATTTAAAAACACATCTTTAGATGCCAATCTAAAACCGGCTCTCTTTTCTAGAACGGCTAGTATCATGTTTAGTCTTTTTAGGTTGTATCCCGTTGCAGATCGTTGGGGAGTTCCATAGACTGCCGTGCTTACCAAAGCTTGTATTTCTATCATCAAAGGACGCATTCCTTCCTGTGTAGCTGCAATTGCAGTTCCACTTAAGTCACTGTCTTTTTCACTGATCAAGATTTCGGAAGGGTTACTAACTTCTCTCAGTCCACTGTGAAGCATCTCGTAAATTCCCAGTTCTGCGGTAGAGCCAAACCTGTTTTTTTGGGAACGCAAAATACGATAGGTATGATTTCGATCTCCTTCAAATTGTAGTACTACATCTACCATATGTTCCAGGATTTTTGGTCCTGCAATAGTTCCTTCTTTGTTGATATGTCCAATAACCAATACAGGAGTTGCTGTTTCTTTAGCAAACTTGATTAATTCTGAAGTGGTTTCCTTTATCTGTGAGATGGTTCCTGGGGATGCATCGATGTGCTCAGTATAGAGTGTTTGTATAGAATCTATTACCAAAATATCAGGTTTGATTTCTTGGATGTTCTTAAAGATGTTTTGTGTGTTTGTTTCAGTAAGTATGAGGCAATTCGTATTTTCGTTTGCCAATCTCTGTGCTCTCATTTTAATTTGAGATTGACTTTCTTCACCCGATACATACAATACTTTGTGTTTGATTTCTAGTGCTATCTGTAACAGAAGAGTCGATTTACCAATACCTGGTTCTCCGCCTAATAACAAAACAGATCCGGGAACAAGTCCTCCACCAAGCACGGTATTCAGTTCATTGTTGCAAGTGTCAATCCGTATTTCTTTGTCAATTTCTATATCGGTTACCGATAATGCTTTGTTTGCTTTTTTAGGTCCTTTATTTTCAACATTCCATTTTCTTTTTTCTTCCTTTTGGACAACTTCTTCAACGATAGTATTCCATTCGTTACAGGTCGTGCATTGCCCCATCCATTTTGAGTGTTGGGCACCGCAACTTTGACAGAAAAAGGTAGTTTTAATTTTGGCCATAAGCAATCTGTAATAGTATTAGATTGCTTTTATTTAGCTGTAGCAATCTTTTCTTTGTTGTATAAAGGTAAACACAAAAACGACAATCCGCCAAATATAAGCACCATAATTGTTTGAGAAGTCCACATGATCCATCCGAAACTTAAGCCGTCTAGTGCAGATATTCCATACAATAACAAAGATTGTTGAATGGCAATTGGGTAGGCTCCTATACCGCCATTTGTTGCAGCATAGCTAAAAGAACCTATTACAAAGCTGATGAGTATAGCATTCCATGATATTCCTGTTGTTTCTGGTAGCGCAAATGTAGCCGTGTACAACATGAGTATATAGCATGCCCAAATGATAATTGTGTGAAATATAAATGGCCCTACTTTTTTCATCTTAAAAATACTTTTGACACCTTCTATAAGACCAAGAACGATTGTTTTTATTTTTAAAATGAATTTATTGTTTGATTTTTTTAACCACTTGAATGCTATCAAACCGAGTAGTACTACTACGATGATTATAATACTTGTTACTGTTGGGTCTTTAGGGAGTTTAGATAAGATTAGGTCTTTGATAAGTTCGTATTGAGCAAACAAAGCGACGATTATAAAAACCAATAGCATAGCGACATCTGCAACTCTTTCAGCTACAATCGTTCCAAATCCTTTTTCCAATGGAACCCCTTCATATTTTTGAAGTACAGCAGCTCTTGACAACTCTCCGGCTCTTGGGATGCCAAGATTTACAAGATATGTGATGATAACAGCCATAGCGCTGTTGAGGAATTTTGGAGTGTAGCCCAAAGGTTCTAACATAAACTTCCAACGATAAGCACGAGAAAAGTGACTGACAATTCCGATCAACAAAGAAACCAAAACCCACCAATAATTGGCAGTTTTAAAAGAGTTTTTGACATTTTCGATATCACTGGGGGTCAACTTCTTTAATGACATCCATACCAACAAAACACCTAAGCCAAGTGGGATGGTTTTTTTGAGGATATTTGTTGTAAGATTTTTCAATTTATTTCAGAGAATTGTCACTTTCGTTTGGAAATACGAGTGAGGGTGAAAAAGATTTTGCTTCTTCGAAGTCGAGTAAAGCATACGATATGATGATTACAATGTCTCCTTTAGCTACTTTACGGGCAGCAGGGCCGTTAAGGGTGATTTCACCACTTTTTCTTGGACCTGGAATTACATAGGTTTCCAGTCTTTCTCCATTGTTGATGTTTACAATTTGCACCTTTTCGCCTTCAATTAGGTTTGAGGCGTCCATTAGGTCTTTGTCAATTGTAATACTTCCGATGTACTGTAAATCAGCTCCTGTGACAGTAACTCGGTGAATTTTAGATTTTACTACTTCTATTTGCATGCGGCAAAATTAATCAATTTGTACAATATATAGTCATACCTTTTTTGAAAAAGATGATTTTTAACAGTCTTTTTGATTGGTGTTAGATTATTGCAATGAAATATTATCAATAAGTCTTATGGAATCTGCGAAAACTGCAATGAAAGCACGTGTTTTATTGTTGGATTTTTTATCAATGCTTTTAAGTGTTCTTTCATCTGCAATTTCAAAATATTCAAGATCTAGCACCTTGTTTTTGCCGAATTCTGATGCTACCCAGCTCGAAATAGTGTGAAGATCCTCTGTTTTGTATTTTTCAACAACTTTTTTTAAGGTTTTGTATATAAAAGGAGCTTCTTTTTTTTGAAGAGCTGTCAGTCGGCTGTTTCTAGAGCTCATAGCTAGGCCGTTTTGCTCTCTATAGATAGAACATCCAATAATTTCAATACCGAGCTTTTCCTTTTCAGTAAGTTTTCTAATAATTTGTAATTGTTGAAAGTCTTTTTCCCCAAAATAGGATTTAGTAGGTTGTGCTATTTCAAAAAGTTTTTTTACAATAGTACCAACACCATCAAAATGGTTGTCTCTAAATTTGCCTTCCATTTCCTTTTCTAGACCGTCAAAAGAGAACTTTTTAGCTTCAATTTGTTTGTTGTAAATATTAGTAGCGGAGGGTAAAAAAAGGTAATCGCAATTAGTTTTTTCAAGCAATGCAATATCACTTTCAATTGTTTTAGGGTACTTTTCAAGGTCTTCAGCTTTGTCAAATTGTGTTGGATTGACAAATATACTCACAATTGTGATTTCGTTTTCAAGGGTTGATTTTTCTACCAATGAGATGTGTCCCTGGTGAAGCGCACCCATAGTAGGTACAAAGCCAATAGCTTTATTTTCCAATTTTAAGTGGTTGGTGATTTGTTGTAATTCCTTTGTTTTTGTAAGTACTTTCATGTTGCTTGTTGCTAAAGACTCTGCAAAATTACTATTTTAACATTAAATTTGCATAAAAATGTGTACTTTTGCAAGATTAATTAAATACAAGAGTTTTGACCATGAAAGATAAGAAAGTATTGTATGTTTCTTCTGAAGTATTACCCTACCTACCAGAAACAGAAATGTCATCAATGTCGTTTGAGGCTGCTAGAAAAGCGCATCATAAAGGTGTTCAAACAAGAATTTTTATGCCTCGCTATGGGCTAATTAATGAAAGAAGATTTCAATTACACGAAGTAATTCGTTTGTCTGGGATGAATTTAATCATAAATGATATGGATATGCCATTGATTATAAAGGTTGCTTCCATACCAAAAGAGAGAATGCAAGTTTACTTTATAGACAATGAGGAATATTTTAAAAGAAAGGCAACCTTTACAGACGAAAATAGAGAGTTGTTTTCGGATAACGATGAAAGAGCGATATTTTTCGCAAAAGGTGTTGTGGAAACTGTGAAAAAATTAAACTGGGCGCCAGATATCATCCATGTACATGGTTGGATGGCTTCTTTATTGCCATTGTACCTGAAAGAATACTACAAGGATGATCCATTATTTAGTGAAAGTAAAATTGTAACTTCATTGTACAGTTCAGATTTTGACGGTGCTTTGAGTTCAAGTTTGATAGATAAAGTTAAGTTTGATAATATATCTGATGAAAAAGCGGAAATATTAAAAGAGCCAAGTCATACAAATATACTAAAGAGTGCCATTGAGAATTCTGATGGTATTATAAAGGCTAGTGAGGATATTTCTTCAGAATTAAATGATTTTATTACAAAACAAGACAAACCTTCTTTAGATTTTTTATCTGAGGATACTTTCGCAGATGCATATTTGGATTTTTATTCAAATGAGGTTTTAAATTAAAATAGCTTACAAATTTATATGGCAATAAAAGTAGTGGATGCTATGAAAAAGGGGATTTTTTCATCGCTATTATTGTTCGTTTTTTCTTGTTCTAGTGACGACGTACTTTCTGTAGATCCAAGCATTATTGGAGGTAAAAATTTTTTGAATGTTGAAATATCTAAAGATGTTGCGATTTCAAGTGAAGATGTAACTAGGATACCAACTTCAAGTGTAGGACAATATTTGTTCGGTAGTTTCACTGATCCTTTTTTTGGAAATCTGACTGCTTCGTTTGTTTCTCAGTTGCAGTTGCCTTCTAATATGTACCGTAATAGCTATAATATTGAACCTGATTCAATTTTAACGAGTACCATTGACGATGTTTATTTGATTATTCCTTATCAATCAACTCTTTTAAGTTCTGAAGATGATGAAAATATATATGAATTAGATTCCATCTATGGGCAAAAAGACACAGAGACAGAACCAACAACGTACCAGCCTTTTGATTTTAGTGTGCATGAATTGTCAACTTTTTTAAACACATTAAACCCTGAAAATCCATCCCAATCAAAAGTGTATTATTCGGATGCTATTTTTGAAGTAAATACGGAAGGTGTTTTAGCTTCTGAAACTGGCTACAGACCATCTGCTTCTGAGACAAAGACTTATATTTCAAGAAAAATTGAGGGAGTTGAATATCAAGAAGATACAATATACACACAGAATTTTGCACCAAGGTTGGCTATACCACTCGATAAAAATATTTTTGAGGAACGCTTTTTGAATAAAATGCCATTATTTGGTGAATCTATGCCAGATGAGTTTTCAACTCAAGATAATTTTATAAGATACTTTAAGGGAATCTATCTAAAAGCAGCACCTGCTGCTTCAGGTGCTATGGCTTCTCTATTATTGAACAATGCTTATGTAGAGCTCTACTATACAAATGTAATTTCACAAGTATCTACTGGCGCTACTATCGACACTATTGCGGAGACAAAGCGATTTAATTTAGCAGGGGTAAAAGCCAATGTTCTTGAAAAAGCGCCTCCTGTTTCGGCTCAAACCGGTATTGTTACTGTTCAAGGAACTATAGGATCCCTTGCGAATGTTCATGTTTTGGGCTACGATCCTTCAAATCCAACAGTAATTTCCTCAGAATTAGAAGAAATGCGATCTGATGCAATCAATCAAGGTTGGTTGATAAATGACGCAAAATTAAGAGTGTATGTCAATACGGAATCTATGTCTGATGTCTTAGGTTCGGTTTCTAAGCTGTACTTGTATAAGAAGGTGCCCTCTATAAACGGAAATCCAGCTTATAACTCACAATTGTTAGATTATATGCAAAGTCCTGCATTGTTGTCTTCTCAAGGAACTTTAGTAACTGAGAGTGATCTGCAATATTATGAATTTACTATCACAAATTATATCACTGATTTATTGAGTGATACTGCAACAAAAAATGTTGATAATCTTGGTTTAAAAGTATATTCAGAAGGAGATTATCCTTTGAACTTTACAGATACCATTATAAGCACTAGATCTTGGAATCCAAATGGTGTAATTTTGAATACAGGTTTAGACAGCAACAAAACAACATTAAAAATAAATTATTTGCTAAAAAAAGAATAAAATTATGTGTGGAATTACAGGGTATATAGGTTCTAGAGAAGCCTATCCTATAGTTATCAAAGGACTTCAAAGACTTGAATATCGTGGTTACGATAGTGCTGGAATCATGTTGTTCGACGGAGAAAAGCCTAACGTTTTTAAAACCAAAGGAAAAGTAGTTGATTTAGAGGCTATTGTTTCTGAAGATGCAAAAAAAGGAACGATTTGTATTGGACATACAAGATGGGCAACTCATGGAGTTCCCAACGATACAAATTCACATCCCCACGTTTCCAATTCAGGAGAATTGACGGTTGTACACAATGGTATTATTGAAAATTACGATGCCATAAAAAAAGAATTGTTAGAACGAGGGTATACCTTCCATAGTGATACAGATACAGAGGTTCTTGTAAATTTGATTGAAGAGGTTCAGAAAGTGAATTCTTGTAAATTAGGAAAAGCAGTTCAATTGGCATTGAATCAAGTGATTGGTGCCTATGCTATTACTGTTTTTGATAGGAAGAAACCAAACGAATTAGTAGTTGCAAAACTAGGGTCACCTTTGGCTATAGGAGTCGGTGAAGACAACAAGGAGTTTTTTGTTGCTTCCGATGCTTCTCCTTTTATTGAGTATACTAAAAATGCGGTGTACCTTGAAGATGAGGAATTGGCAATCATTAAGATAGGTAGAGACATTCGCGTTCGTAAGATCAAAGATGATTCTAAAGTAGCGCCTGCAGTAAAGGCTCTAAACATGAATCTTTCTCAGATAGAAAAAGAGGGGTTTGACCACTTTATGCTAAAGGAAATTTACGAACAACCAAAAGCAATAACTGACACCTATAGAGGAAGACTACTTCCAAATGAAGGAATCGTTCGTATGGCTGGAGTTGAAGAGTATATAGAGCGCTTTAAAAGTGCGGATAGAATTATAATTATCGCTTGTGGTACTTCTTGGCATGCCGGTTTGGTTGCTGAATATATCATTGAAGATTTGGCGCGTATTCCTGTGGAAGTAGAGTATGCTTCTGAGTTCAGATATAGAGATCCGATCATTACTTCGAAAGATGTGATCATCGCAATTTCTCAGTCAGGAGAAACCGCTGACTCTTTAGCAGCTATCAAAATGGCCAAAGCCCAAGGAGCCTATATTTTTGGGGTGTGTAATGTAGTTGGTTCCTCAATCGCGAGAGAGTCACATTCGGGTGCCTATACGCATGCAGGTCCTGAAATAGGAGTAGCTTCTACAAAGGCATTTACAACACAGTTGACATTGTTGACATTGCTCGCAATGAAGCTTGGAAAAGAAAATGGAAACCTATCGAATTCAGATTTCCATGCTTACCTTCAAAATATGGAGTTGATTCCTTCTAAAGTTGAAAAACTTTTAAAACAAGATGCACATATCAAAACGATTGCTTCTGAATTCATGGAAACACCGAGTTGCCTGTTTTTAGGAAGAGGCTATAACTTTCCAGTAGCATTAGAGGGAGCTTTAAAACTGAAAGAGATTTCTTATATACATGCAGAAGGCTATCCTGCTGCAGAGATGAAACACGGACCTATTGCATTGATTGAGGATGGATATCCTGTTATTGTGATTGCCATCAACAAAGGACACTATGAAAAAGTAGTGAGTAATATCCAAGAAATCAAGTCTAGAAAAGGTAAGATCATAGCAGTTGTTACAGAGGGAGATACTACCGTAAAAGAAATGGCAGATTATGTTATTGAAATCCCAGAAGTTGATGAAGCTTTGAGTCCATTATTGACAACGATTCCACTGCAGTTGCTATCTTATCATGTAGCTGTTTTAAGAGGCTGTAATGTGGATCAACCAAGAAACTTGGCGAAATCTGTTACTGTGGAGTAGCATATTCATTCCCAAAAGCACAAAGCCCTATAACATATGTTATAGGGCTTTTTTTATTCTTTTTTTGTGATTGTCAAAGATATTTGTGTAGTTAGATAAACAACATCTTGATGTTAGCCGTAAATAATTTGATGGCAATGGCTAATAAAATTACTCCAAATATCTTACGGATTATCTTAATCCCATTAGGACCAATCATTTTTTCTATTCTAGCGGAAGATTTAAGAACGATGTAAATTAAAATTACATTCAATAGAACCGCGATAATGATGTTTTCAATTTCAAATTCCGCTCGTAACGACAGTAGTGTTGTCAAACTTCCTGGCCCTGCAATCAAAGGAAAAGCAATTGGAAATACAGAAGCTGTCAAAGCATCTCCTTCATCTTCCTTGTACAATGTGATACCAAGAATCATTTCTAAAGCGATGAAGAAAAGGATAAAAGATCCTGCAACTGCAAATGAATTTACATCTATACCTATAAAGGTCAAGAGTTGTTTTCCTAAGAACAAAAATAAGATCATAATAAAACCAGCTACAATTGCTGCTTTTTCAGATTGTATTTTTCCTGCTTTTTTTCGCAAGTCTATGATAACAGGAATATTTCCGATTACATCGATAACAGCAAATAAAACCATAAAAGCAGTAACGATTTCTTTAATGTTGAAATTCATAGTATTGTTTTGTCAATTCTTGCACAAAAGTAGCAAACAATTTTGAATAATTCTTAAATAGTATCTTGGAGTTTTTACATATTTTATTTTTTTCTGAGTTATAGCTTATATGTGTTGCGATATCTCAATATTTCTGTTTATTTTTGCACTATGTTTCAACTAGGAAAAACAATTGTCTCTGAAGAGATATTAGAAAAGGACTTTGTATGTAATTTATCTGCTTGCAAAGGAGCTTGCTGTGTAGCTGGTGACGCCGGAGCCCCACTTGAAGAAGGGGAGTTGCAAATCATGAAAGATATCTATCCGGAAGTAAAGCCCTTTTTGAGAGAAGAAGGTATAAAAGCTATCGAGGAACAAGGTGTTTATACGACCAACGAATTTGGAGAACACGAAACAACTCTTATAGACAATGCTGACTGTGCTTATGTGATTTTTGACGAGAAAAATACAGCGCTCTGCGCGATAGAAGAAGCATATAATAGTGGGTTAATTTCCTGGAAAAAACCGGTCTCTTGTCATTTATATCCTATCAGAATTCGTGAGTATTCAAGTTTTTCAGGTGTCAACTATGACAAATGGGAAATTTGTGATGACGCTTGTTCTCTAGGGAAAGAGTTGCAAGTACCTGTATATAAGTTTGTAAAACAGGCATTGATTCGAAAATTTGGTGAACAATGGTATTCAGAACTGGAACAAGTAGCCGAAAAGCATAAAAAAGGACAGTAATTTTCTAAACTTCTAGTGTTTTCTCTGTTTTTTTTAAGTCATAATTTTGAATTCTCTCAACAACTAAAAAGTAGGTGAAAATCTAAAATATGGCCCATTCAAGTCGTATATTGCAAGTAAATAAAGCAATAACAAAATTATGAATTGGGAACAATTACTTTCTTTACAAAGAGCAGGAGATACTGAAATAAGAAACAGGATCGATCAAGATGAAACGCGACTGGGTTTTGAAGTTGATTTTGATAGAGTTATCTTTTCTTCCTCATTTCGAAGTTTACAAGATAAAACTCAGGTGATTCCTTTGTCAAAAAAAGATTTTGTACATACCAGACTTACCCATAGTTTGGAGGTTTCTGTGGTGGGAAGGTCTTTGGGTAGGATAGTCGGTAAAAAAGTCATTGAGAAGCATCCTGATTTAGCCAACCTTGGTTATACATTTAACGATTTTGGAGCTATTGTTGCAGCAGCTTGTGTAGCACACGATATTGGAAACCCTCCTTTTGGTCACAGTGGTGAAAAAGCAATAGGAGAATATTTTATTAATGGCGGAGGGAGAAAATATCAAAAATTTTTGACAAAGGCGCAGTGGCAAGATTTGATTGATTTTGAAGGAAATGCCAATGGATTTAAAATTTTAACAAATGGGTCTATAGGTGCAGATGAAGGCCTACGTTTGTCATATGCTACCTTAGGTGCTTTTATGAAATACCCTAAAGAGTCGCTTCCAAAAAAACCTACAAATAACATTGTGGATAAAAAATTCGGAGTGTTTCAATCTCAAAAACATCTGTTCGAAGATGTGGTAAAAACGTTGGGTCTAAAAAAATTTAGAGAAGGTCAATATACAGCATATCATAGACATCCGCTTTCGTTTTTAGTAGAGGCTGCGGATGATATTTGCTACAGTATCATCGATTTTGAAGATGGGATCAATTTAGGTTTGATTGAAGAAGAATTCGCCTTAGAGTATTTGATCAATCTAGTAAAAGATAGGATTGACACTAAAAAATACCATGCTTTACAATTTAAAAAACAACGTATTAGCTACTTGAGAGC
>JBELHA010000033.1:0-34864 GCA_042091695.1 Flavicella sp. | reverse complement strand
CTGCAATTCTAGACACCCCATCTTGCTTTCCAATGGTATCAAACAAGGGTTTTATTGAGCTTGCGTAATTTCTTGTATACCCAGTAATCATAGCATCCGCGTCTCCGGCGTTGACCATCATAGAAGCAAAATAATTGCGCTCACGCATTGTCTTTCTTGCCTCAATCAAGGTAACTCCTTTGCGCTGGTTGTCTTTCCAATACAGTTCGGCATAGGCATAACGTTGTTCTCTGCATGCTTCTGTTTTGGGATCTATAATTTCAAATTCACCTTCCAAACCAATTTCTTTCATATGCGCTTGGATCATGTCTTTGTTCCCCAAGAGAATTGGAATGGCAATCCCTTCATCGTGAACTATTTGAGCGGCTTTGAGCACATTGAGTTGGTCTGCCTCGTTAAAAACCAAACGTTTTGGATTCGATTTAGCTCTATCGTGCAACATACGAACGATTTTATTACCCGTTCCTAAGCGCTCCATTAGCTCGTCTTTGTACTTTTCCCAATCTTGAATTGGTGCCGTAGCAATTCCTGAATCAATTGCTGCTTTGGCAATCGCAGGTGGAATTTCATAAATCAATCTAGGGTCAAAAGGTTTTGGAATAATATAATTGCGCCCAAAAGTTAAATTGGACTGTTTGTAGGCAAGATTCACTTGTTCTGGTACTGTTTTTTTGGCCAAATCAGCCAAGGCATATACTGCTGCCAATTTCATAGCTTCATTGATTCCTGTTGCTTTGACATCCAAAGCTCCTCTAAAAATAAAAGGAAAACCTAATACATTATTCACCTGGTTAGGATGGTCAGATCTTCCTGTCGCCATGATGATATCTTTACGCGTTTTTACCGCAAGATCGTAATTTATTTCAGGTGTTGGATTGGCCATTGCAAATACAATAGGATCATGAGACATAGATAGTAGCATCTCAGGATTTACAATATCTCCTTTTGACAAACCGATAAACACGTCTGAATTCACCATCGCTTGTTCCAAAGTATCTAAATCTTTGTCCGTAGCAAACTCAGCTTTTTGTGACGTGAGTGTTTCTCTATCAGAACGAATGACTCCCTTACTGTCACACATCACAATATTTTCTCTCTTGGCTCCCATCGATAGGTAGAGACGTGTACAGGATATTGCTGCAGCTCCCGCTCCATTAACTACGATTTGAACCTCTTCTATTTTTTTTCCTATAATCTCCAATGCATTGATCAAAGCAGCAGCAGATATTATCGCAGTACCGTGCTGATCGTCGTGCATTACTGGAATATCGAGTTCTTCTTTTAACCTTCGCTCAATTTCAAAGGCCTCCGGCGCTTTGATATCTTCCAAATTGATGCCTCCAAAAGTAGGAGCGATTGCTTTAACCGTTTCAATAAACTTGTCTACATCTTTAACATCTACTTCGATATCAAAAACGTCTATATCTGCAAATATTTTGAAAAGTAAGCCTTTTCCTTCCATGACAGGTTTACTCGCCAACGGACCAATATCACCCAATCCCAACACTGCTGTTCCGTTAGAAATCACAGCGACTAAGTTTCCTTTGGAAGTATATTTGTAAACATTCTCTGGATTTTTTTCAATTTCCAAACAAGGTTCTGCAACCCCTGGAGAATAAGCCAATGACAAATCTCTTTGACTGGCATATTTTTTTGTAGGAACTACCTTTATTTTTCCTGGTGTTGGCTTTGCGTGGTACAAAAGCGCTTCCCTTCTTTTTCTAGAATCAGACATAGTTTGTTGGGTCGTTAAGTTTGAACGGACAAATATATTATTTTTAAACCAAAACATCCTTTAATTGGGAATCTTTTGATTTATAAAAATAACATCTAAAGATGAATTAAGTGTTTGATTTATCTAGCTTTAAACCAGCATCCTTTTGCTAAACGATTCAAACTGTTGTTAGATATGTAATGTGCGTTTTTTTGATATATTTTATACTGCAGGAATACAACTTATTTTTTTAAAAAATCAATGTTTCGAGTCAAGCCCTTGAACTTTGTTCTTTTAACAGCAGATTTTTTAAATACTTTTCGAAAAACATCCTCTGTAATCTCATCCCAATCAGATTTGGTCATCTGCAACAGGTCTGAATGTGGTTGAAAAAGCGGTTCTTGGTGGGGTTTTGAAAAACGATTCCACGGACAAACATCTTGACAAATATCACAGCCAAACATCCAGTCCTCAAATTTCCCTTTTTCTGAGCTAGGCAATTCGTTTTTAAGTTCTATTGTAAAATAGGAAATGCACTTGCTGCCATCTACCGTATTGTTTGGCAATATTGCCTGTGTAGGACAAGCATCTATACAGCGCGTACAAGTACCACAATGATCGGTTGTAAAAGGAGTATCTTCTTCCAATTCCAAATCCAATATCAATTCTGCCAAAAAAAAGAATGAACCTGCATTTTTCTGAATCAGTAGGCTATTTTTACCATTCCATCCCAAGCCTGATTTTTGAGCCCAAGCGCGCTCCATAATTGGTGCCGAATCCGAAAAAGCCCTCCCTGACACTTCACCGATTTCTTCTTGAATAAAAGCCATCAAAGCTCTTAGTTTGTCTTTGATTACAAAATGATAATCTTGGCCATAGGCATATTTAGCCAACTTGTAGGCACCTTCTTCTTGCTGTTGTTCTGGGAAATAATTATAGGAAAGTGATACTACAGATTTTGCATCTGCCACGAGTAATCTTGGATCCAAACGCTTGTCAAAATGATTTTCTAAATAGGACATCTCTCCTTGGTACCCTTTTTTAAGCCAAGCTTCTAATTTTGGCGCTTCCTCTTCTAAAAAAGTAGCTTTGGAAATACCAATACTCGTAAAGCCTAAAGACAAAGCTTTGGCTTTAATACGGGAACTATATGTAGCTTTTTGATTCAAATCTTTACAAATTTACAGTTTTAATCTATGCTACTGAAACCACGAAGTCTAAAAAGTACAGTGCATGATTGTGAAACAGTGAAATATTGATTGTATCTTTGAACTTTCCTCACAGAAATAGATTAAAAATGCAGGTAAATGTTTTATTTTTTGGGATTGTAGCTGACCTACTAGGCACTGAGAGCTTGAAGATGGATTTTTCGGGAAAAAACATCCTTGAGTTCAAAGAAGCATTGGCGCTGAACCACCCTGTATTACAATCTTACACAAATTATGCAATCGCCATCAATGAGCACTATGCCACTGATGAAAAACTCGTTACTGAGGGAGATACGCTTGCTATTATTCCTCCTGTCAGTGGTGGCTAAAAACAACAAGTATCAAATGGACTGCATATCTATAAAAATTGACAAAAAACCACTCTCAATACAAACTTGCTATGACTTTGTAGAAGACCCTACCTGTGGTGGTATTGACTTGTTTGTTGGCACTGTTCGAAATCACACCCAAGGGAAAAGGGTAACGCGTCTTGATTTTTCGGCTTACGAACCCATGGCACTTAAAGAAATGGAAAAAATAGCACTTCTTGTGATGGAAAATTTTGAAGTACACAAAATTGCCATACACCATGCCATTGGGTCTTTAAAAATTGGAGACATTCCTGTTGTGATAGCTGTTTCCGCAGCCCATAGAAAAGCGGCATTTTCAGCCTGTGAATTTGCGATTGACAGCCTAAAAGAAACAGTCCCTATCTGGAAAAAAGAGTATTTTGAAGACGGTGCTATATGGGTCAATGCACACCCATAGTAATGGCAATGCCACCTTTATACTATTTCCATTTTTCGCAATAAAAATGAGGCATTCATATTCTGACACACTCCTTTTTTTAGCTTGTAATCAAAGTGCAATTCATCAGCAACAATCTCTGCATCAAAATAATAATTTTCAATTTGAGGGTAGTTTTTTTCAATATCACAAAGGCTAAGGTCGTGTGTAGCAATCAAACCTGTCGCTTTCGTTTGTACTAACTTTTCCAAAAATTTAAGCGATCCTATAGCCTTATCGGTACTATTGGTTCCCTTCAGAATCTCATCTAACACAATAAAATAATCTGAATCCTGAAGTTTATCTACGATAAACTTGAGACGTTTTAATTCGGAGAAAAAATACGAGGTGTCTTCTGTCAAGGAGTCAGAAGTACGCATACTCGTCAACAACTTAACGGGACTATATTCCATCGAAGTACTACAGACAGGCAATCCGAGGTTTGACAATACAACCGTCAAAGAAATCGTCCTCAGAAAAGTACTCTTACCTGCCATGTTTGCTCCTGTAATGATTAAGAACCCATGGTTGTCAATACCAAAGTCACTCGTAATTCTTTTGGAAGCATCCAACAAAGGATGTCCTAAATCTTTCGCTTGAAAAACGCCCTCTTTCTCTGTGATATTAGGGAATTCAAATGTAGGATGATTGAACGCAAAATTAGCCAAGGAATTGTACGCATCAAAAAAAGAGAGTACTGAAAACCAATTTACAACCTTATCTTTATAAAGCGTTATCCAAGCCTCAATTTTAGTAGCTTGCTGAATATCCCATAAAAACAACCCATTGGCAAAAAAAGAAAACAACAAATTATTGCGCTGATCTAAGGCATCTAATGTTTTTGATAATTTCTTAAACACCTGTGAAACTGAAACTCCATCGGTATGCAGGGACGCGTGTTTTTGTTGTAATAACTTAGACGAAAAATCAACTCCCTCTAAAACTTCTAAACAGTAATAGTATTGTTCGAAAATAGCTTTAGACTTTCCAGCATCCCTTTGCAACTTGCTCACTCTTTTCACATACAGCAACGAAATAAACAAACCCAAAAAATACCATAATAACAGATATGAAAAAGACATATATCCAACAAAAACCGTAGTAATCAACACCATTGAAATCCCCGAAAAAACTTTAGAAAGTGGCCCTACAAGTTCTTGTATCGCACATTTATAAGACTGTAACCAAGACAGAATAGTTTCAGGTGCTACTTCTGTATTGGCTAAATTAGCTTTCATCGAAAATCGCTGTCGCCATTCAGACTTTTGTGACAATTCTCGGATTGATTCTTGTTTTGAGGCAACTTCTTTAGGGCTATTCTCTTTTAAAAGTCCTACCAAATACTGCTCACCTGCTTCCGTAACCGTTCGATTTATATATTGAAAAAAAGAGCCCACACCAAACAAGTCAATATCATTGGCAAAAGCATGGCTCGCATCCTTGTAAACTTCTCCAGACTCAAAGTCCAAGTATTCTCCGTTCAGCGCATCTAATTCCTTAGAATTGATTGCCACCAAAATTGCAACTTCCGTTTTTACTCTTTTGAAATACAAATACCTATGTAAAAAAACGACAAAAAGTAAAGCACCAATACCCGCAGATAAAAGCATTTCTTGAATATCTCCCAAAAAAGTATACACACAAAAGATGGTAGCCAAAAACACCAATGTCCTCAATGTGCTAAAAATATATAGTTGTTTATTGATCGTAAGTAATTGTTGTTCAAAAGTCTCCTTTTGAGCTTGGTAAAATGTATAAGGTACTTGCTCCATGAAGTATGTATTTAATAAACGAAAGGTCTTTATTTCTGAAGGCCTTCTTTGACCGATGTGTAGTCTTCTGGTGTATTGACATTTTGAATCAAGTAGTCATCTACCTCAACAATTTCGACATCTGAATTGATCAGTGCTTTTCGGGGACATGAATAGCCTTGAGAAAGGTATTGCAACAAAACAGGATAGGCTTTTGGCTCCCATATAGTTACTAAAGGCTCTGCAAATTGCTTTCCTTTTCCTTTGATAGCTGTCGCTATTTTTTTAGGGTTTCTCTTTGAGAGCAACAAAGAGATCAAAGCAGCGTCCACATTAGGAACATCAGTAGCCAAAACCAAATAGGCTTGATTAGGATTTCTCATAAAAGCCGAGCAGATTCCCCCAAAAGGACCCAAATCTACAAAGGCATCTGCTATGGTATTTTCGAATGTCGACTGTTGTGCATCCCGCACAGAAACGAAAGTTTGCAAACCTTGCGCTTCCAAAAGAGATACCGCATAAGCGCCTTGAGGCATGCCGTGATAGTTTAGTTGGGATTTATCGGTTCCCATGCGTGTACTTTTCCCTCCGACCAATACCAAACCATTCAGAACAGGTGCTACCTTTTTACAAATATCTTGAATGTGATTGCTAATCGAAATAACATCCGAAATATCGTATACAGGAAGCGAAGCTATTTTAGGATCTCGCTCTAACAGACAATCAAAAACTTTCGAATTTTCTGTTGTCTTTACAAAAAACTGAATATCTGTTAATTGGTCAATGCGTTTTAGAATCGACTTTTCTTTTTCTGGATCTAACAGTATGATTTGTTTGTTTGCCTGAAAGTGGTTCCCGTTGACGCACAGCAGGTCATAGGGTGTAAACAAAATTCGCTCGTTGAAACAATTTTCTTTGCGGTCTATATGTACTGTTGTATCTCCTGAAGGATGAAATGTATAGGTATCGAATGCAGGAGGTTGGTTGTCTTTTCCGTGCGAGGCATCAAAATACCCTATTTTAATTTGCTCAGAAAGCTGGTTGCTGATCTCAGAAACTAAATTCGTAATGGTACTGCATTTTACACCTACAAACGCCAATTCATTAACTGCATACAAACCATTTTCCCTACGGGTCATCTTTTTGTGTTTGCTGTGTTTTTTTTCCATTTTATTCAATTTTTTAATGGTTTATGGCTTTAGTATATCCGACTTTCCTCCTGTTTTTTCTAACAAAGAAACAGATTCAATTATCATATCCTGCGATACAGACTTACACATGTCATATACGGTCAATGCCGCGATAGAGGCTCCAGTGAGGGCTTCCATTTCAACTCCTGTTTTTCCCTCAATTTTTACAGTACATAGAATTTCTATATGCGTCTTACTGACAATTTCTATTGCGATATCTACTCCATTGATTAGCAAGGGATGACACATAGGTATTAGGTCAGACGTTTTTTTAACTCCTTGTATCCCAGCAACAATTGCCGTTTGAAAGACAGGTCCTTTTTTGGTGTGTAATTCATCGTTTTCAAACAAACTGATAATTTCATTACCTAAAAACATACTTGCTTTAGCCCTCGCTTTTCTTTGGGTAATTGCTTTGGACCCTACATCTACCATTTTAGGATTCTTGTCATTATTGATATGGGAAAACTCACTCATGAGGTCTTAGTTTAAGAGTATTTTTTATTTATTTTGCTGGGTGTGAAAATAACTATTATCTATCAACTTTCACCAAAGAAAACGTTAAACTACCTATACCTAAGAATAGGAAACACAGTTCCTTTTTCAAATAAAACAGCGTCTTCCGGCAAGATCATAAAGGCATCGGCATCGACTAAGTTTGCCAAATCTCCAGAACCATTCCCCTTAACAGGCATTGCGATTACTGTCGCTTTTTCATAGTTCAAACGGACTTGTAAAAAATAGGTAAGCGAGGGTTTGAATGTTATGTCCGCTCCCAATTCTGCATACAATTGTGTAGTATCCAAGCTCATGCTGACTCGGTACCACGAGTAAAAATACTGCAGACAATTGACGTAGGTAGACACAGGGTTTCCTGGAAATGCAAATACTAGTTTTTCTGATTTAGCACCAAACCAAAAAGGTTTTCCCGGTCTTTGCTGAACCCTATGGAATAATTTCTCCACCCCTAAATGCTCCAAAACTTTAGGTAAAAAATCATATTTCCCTTTGCTTACTGCGCCACTAAAAAGGAGGACATCGAAGGCTTCAAACAGTTGCGCAATTTGTATCTCTAACTGTTCTTGATCATCATCTAAATGAAGTGTTTCAGCTTGCACTCCGACCACCGACAACAAAGTTTGAAGACTGAATACATTGCTTCTACGTATTTGGTGGGGCAAAGGAGTTTGTGTAACCTCGACGAGCTCATCTCCCGTAGAAACGATTACTACTTTCGGTTGTTTTTTCACCAAAACCTCAGCTTTACCAACTGTGGCTAACACTCCTACTTCAGCAGCAGTAACCAATGTGTTTTCAGGAATTAAAATAGCTCCTTGAGCCCTATCTCTCCCTTTGAGATGTACGTGTTGTAATTGTGAAACCTCCTCTAATAAAACCGTTGCAGTTCCGTTGGATATTTCAACCTTTTCATAGGGAACTATTACATCGGTACCAAGAGGCAATACAGCGCCAGTCATGACCTCCAAACAACTGTCTTGTTGTCTTTTCGTTTGTTGTGGACTTCCGGCTGCTTGTATGCCCTCAATAGGAAATGCACGACAGCCTTTTTCGAAAGAGGCAAAAGAAATAGCAATACCATCCATACAGACACGGTCGAAAGAAGGAAAATCTAAATCAGCATAGATAGGCTCCGCCAACACTCGTTGGGTAGCCTCTAAATAAGAAACATACTCTGTTCCATAGAATCTTGGTTGCCCCTGTATTATTTGTAATGCTTCTGCTACAGTTGTCATAAATATTGTTTGAAAAACCGACGCGTTTCATCGGAAGTTATAGGTTTATTTCTTGGTTCTTGATACTAGGATTTTAAGGAGAGAAAAAGCATACACGATCAATATTGTTTGGTATAAGACCCAAAACAGTACATTCCCTGTATTGATTACAAAATCATACTTTACACCTCCAAAAAATAAGGTGGTTATATTTCCATTACAGCATTTCCAAACCCAAAATCCACCCGTAAAAATAAGATAGGTCAAATAGGTATTTATCAAGAAGAAAATAATTTTTTGTGCTATTGATTTCCCATCGGCATACACAAACTTTATATATGGTAATTGCAGTCCTGAAAAGAAAAAGAGCAAGGGGAATAGGATTATAGCAGGAACCTGCACTGCATGACTCCCTATTTGAAACCTCATAAAATCTAAAGGCTGAAAGTCAATAAAAATCAGGGCTAAAATAAAAGAGAATAGTACTAGAAAAAGCCACTCTTTTTTTGAATATAAGTCTGCTATCATACGTATTTGGTTCATATTTTTAAATGTTATCGTTGTGCACTAGCCACCAATGGAGGACATACTTTCGGACACTATTTTGTGTTTCAATCGGTTGGCCTCTGCGACAAAACCATTTTTAGGTTTTTTAGAAACAAGTCTGACAAACAATTCTTTGAGCTCTCCATCAGAAGCTCCTTCTCGAATAAAATCTCTAATACTAAACACACCATCGTCAAAAAGGCAATTTTTCAGCAATCCGGTGGCGGTAATACGAAGTCGGTTGCAATCGTGGCAAATAGTCCTTGTATAGGCAGGAATTATTCCAAATATCCCTTTACTTCCTGTGATTTTATACATATGAGAGGTACTCGATTTTTCTATAGGCAGCGCTACCACATTGGAAAATTCTGATTGCACCTCTTGCAATATACGTTTGGCATGCCATAGTTCTGAAACGTCTCTTTTCCCAGTTCCATTAAAAGGCATTTCCTCTATAAAACGTACTTCTACAGCATGGGCTTTCGTTAGCCTTACAAAATCATTGATTTCATGGGTATTTTCCCCTGACTGTACAACTACATTTAACTTTAGCTGCAATTTACTTTTTTGCAACAAAGACAGGGTGTGCATCACACGATCAAAGTCATCTCGTCTTGTGATGTTTTTAAAGTTTTCACGCGATAGGCTATCAATACTCAAATTGATTGTTCCGACGTTTAGATGCTTAAGTTCAGGAATATGGGGTGCTGTCAAAACACCGTTGGTCGTAATATTGATAGTTTTTAGCTTATCGTTGAAAGAAAGCATTTTTACAAGCTTGATAAAATCCTTTCTCACAAAAGGTTCTCCACCTGTCAAACGCACCTTATCTACCCCCAATTCAGAGAGCACTCTCGTAATACGATACATCTCTTTAAAAGTCAATAATTCAGCTCTCGGGACAATCTCAGCTCCTTTAGCTGGCATACAATACGTACAACGTAAATTACAACGATCGGTAACCGCCAATCGCAAGTAGGTAATTTTTCTTCCATAAGCATCTACCAAACTGTTCATTTTCCTTTATTGAATTACAAATCTCTTACAAAAAGACATAATAACAAAACAAATAGGTGTATTCGTGAGAAAACTACTAACTTAGTAAGGATACGACGTAGGTATTTATTTTTTGGGTTGCTCCTAAACTCTCTTCTATATAGGCTCTTGAGCCTGCTCCTTTGGCGGTACTTAAAGCAGTATCTTGAAACAAATCAGTCAGGGTATTCGAAACACTTAGCTGATCTTTGGTAACCATACACGCTTCTCTTTCAACCAAATCTTTCACTTCTTTAAACTTAGCGTAGTTGGGTCCTATCACAATAGGAACACCGAAAGTTGCCGGTTCCAAAACATTGTGTACGCCACTTTTAGTATAACCTCCACCCACATAAGCAATCGAAGCGTAACTATATATTTTAGTCAACAAACCTATTGTGTCTATAATAAAAACCTGATAGTTTTGTAGCGAATTTTCGTTTCGCTCAGAATACAGAACAGCTTTAGTTCCAAGAGAGTTTTTTAGGTCTTCTATTGCCTCAGCATCTATATTGTGAGGTGCAATGATAAACTTTTCTGTATCGGAAGCGTTGTTATTTATGTAATTAACAAGTAACACCTCATCAGCTTTCCAAGTACTCCCAGCTACCAATACCGTAGCCCCATTTTTAAAATCCGCTACAAAGTCTAAATGATTGTCTCTTTGCACAATTGCATTTACACGATCAAAGCGTGTATCTCCGGCTAAGGTGACATTCTCAAAACCAATAGATTCTAGTAAAGAAACGGACACTTTATCCTGAACAAAAAAGTGAGAAAAGGCATGTAAACGAGAACGCATCCAAGCACCATATGGTTTGAAAAAAACTTGTTTTTCTCGAAAAATACCAGAAACCAAAAGAGTAGGTATTTGTAACTGTTGTAGCCTGTATAAGTAATTAGGCCAAAACTCATATTTCACAAAAACAGCTAATTCTGGATGTAGTAGGTGTAAAAAAGTTGTAGCATTGTAAAGAGTATCCAAAGGAAGGTATAATACCAAATCAGCTTGCGTATAGTTCTTTTGTACCTCGAAGCCAGAGGGTGAAAAAAATGTCAATACAATTTTGTGTAAAGGAAATTCTTTCTTCCACTGTTCTATTACGGGACGTCCTTGCTCAAACTCCCCCAAAGAAGCACAGTGTATCCACAGGACTTTATCGTTTGGTGAAATGGCTGCTTCTAATTGCTGGAAAACACCTTTCCTCCCCTCAATAAATAGCTGCATTTTACCGTGAAACAAGGCCACTATTTTGAGCATAAAACCCACAAAAGAGACAAAAAAAGAATAAAAAATACGCATATAATTGATCGTTTAACACTAAAAATATAAGCGACACAACACAGCAAAAAGCGTTGTATCTATGAAACAAGAAAACTCCCTACCAATATGGAAGGGAGTTTTATAGGATTAAAAACCTTAGTTTCTAAGCTTCAAAAGCTTCGATAGAAACGTAAGATCTGTTGTCTTTCTTCTTAGTAAACTTTACCAATCCATCTACTTTTGCATGTAAAGTATGGTCTTTCCCCATATATACATTTTCACCTGGATAATGTTTAGTTCCTCTTTGACGGATTAGGATATTTCCTGCGATTGCAGCTTGTCCTCCGTAAATTTTTACACCTAGACGTTTCGATTCTGATTCTCTACCATTCTTCGAACTTCCGACACCTTTCTTATGAGCCATAATATTTCGATTTTAACACCTATTAAATAAAATTAATAGATAAGATTATTGTTTTATTTTTATTAATGCGTTTTGTTCAATTAAGAAACTGCGATACCATCGATTTGGATTTCAGTCAAGAACTGACGGTGTCCGTTCTTTTTCTTGTATCCTTTTCTACGTTTCTTTTTGAAAACGATTACTTTATCACCTTTAAGGTGACCTAAAACTTTCGCCGTTACTTTGGCTCCTTCTATAGCTGGGGCGCCAATCGTTACGTTTTCACCATCTGCTACTAAAAGAACGTTGTCAAATGTTACATTTGAACCTTCTTCTGATTGTAAACGGTGTACGTATACTTTTTGGTCTTTCGCTACTTTAAACTGCTGCCCTGCTATCTCTACAATTGCGTACATATGTTTGTATTTAAATATTTTGTTTATATAAAACGAGTGCAAATATACATCTTTTATCTCAAAACACAATAGCCTGAATTAAAAAAACAGCTCTCAGCGACAAAGAATTAGCTACCACAATCGATCTCTAGGATTTAGTGACATTAATACTGAAAGTCAAAACAGAAACAAACACATCACGAAGCAATTAGTTTTCCCTAACTTTTTATACATTTACATTGTTATGAAAGCACCTACATCCTTCTTTACTTGCCTTTTGATGCTCTTGTTGCATCAAAATAGTTTTGGACAACAAGCAATAAAAATTACAGCAAACCAAGTAATCGAGGATTATTTTGAGGCTGTTGGAGGCAAAGAAAAAGCCAAACAAATCAGATCAATATCCCTAGAAGCGATTGGAATGCTTAAGGAGCATCCAATTTTTCTTGAGAAGAAACTACTTTTGCCCAACAAGGTATATTCAACTTTACACCATAAAGACCATTTGATTTCGAAAAAAGTATTCGATGGTAAAAAAGGAAAGGTATACGAGTCTGGAAGTTATCGAAAACTATCTAAAAGTGAATTGCGAAATTTTTCAGAAAATAGAAGTATTTTTCCTGAATTCAACTATGTAGATAAAGCTACCTATATCGGTATCAGAGATGTAAACACGGTTAAATGTCACCTATTAAAAATAGGAAACACAAAAGTTTATTACGCCCTTAATTCAGGATTGAAAATAAAAGGAAGTAGCCTTCGCGTGAAAGGAACGACCAAATTTACACAACACCTCTATTTCGAGAACTATGTAGCTATTGAGGGTATTAAAATGCCCTCAAAATTGACCATTGAAGTAGGCAAGCGAAAAATAGAATTCCAAACAAAAAAACTACTAATCAATCAAAAGGTAAGCAGAAAAGATTTTAAGTAGTTGCTATACTTGATCGGTTAAAATTCAAACCCTGTTTTGGATTGATCTAACATCACAAAGTCAGCCAATACCATTGCTGTCATCGCTTCTACGATTGGTATAGCTCTTGGCACCACACATGGATCGTGTCTACCTTTCCCCATCATTTCGACCTCATTCCCTTCAGAATCTATCGTCATTTGTTTTTGAATTAATGTAGCAACTGGCTTGAAGGCAACTTTGAAATAAATATCCATTCCATTGCTAATCCCTCCTTGTACTCCACCAGAATTGTTTGTTTTTGTAGACCCATCAGTATTAAAAACATCATTGTGGTCGCTTCCTATCATTTCAGCACCGTCAAAACCACTACCGTATTCAAAACCTTTTACTGCATTGATTGATAGCATCGCATGTCCCAAAGCAGCGTGTAACTTGTTGAATATAGGTTCTCCTAGTCCAACAGGTACATTTTGTACCACACAGGTAATGACACCACCTACGGTGTCTCCTTGTTTTTTAATTTTAGACACGTACTCAATCATTTCTTCTGCCTTTTTAGGGTCAGGACAACGTGCTATATTTGATTCTATCAAAGACAAATCTACTTCTTGGTAAGGCGTTTCCATTTTAATAGCTCCTATTGCAGAAGTAAATGCATTTATCTTTACATGTGGAATTACTTGTTTGGCCACAGCACCTCCTACTACCCAGTTGGCAGTTTCACGAGCTGAAGTTCTTCCCCCTCCACGATAATCTCTATTGCCCTTGTACTTTTTGTCATAAGTATAATCGGCATGAGAAGGTCGGTAGGTCTGTGCTATATGTGAATAGTCACGAGATTTCTGGTTGGTGTTTTCTATCAAAAACCCAATAGAAGCGCCAGTAGTCTTTCCCTCAAAAATACCTGAGTGGAATTTTACTTCATCCGGTTCTTTTCTTTGGGTTACAATTTTAGACTGCCCTGGCTTTCTCCGATCTAAATCCTTTTGTATTGCTTCAAAATCTAATTCAATCCCCGGAGGACATCCGTCTATTACACCTCCTATTGCAGGTCCGTGTGATTCACCAAAAGTGCTTACTCTAAAAAGCTTTCCAAAAGAATTCGACATAAAAAAAAATTTTGCTAAAGTTAGAAAAAACTTTAGAATAAACAGCTTGAAAAAGTGTTTATGATTGGTTTAAAAATTAGCTGTATTAGCAATAGTAAAAACTAATGTCTTTTATACAGCGCTTACCTTCTCTTTAAGCCTCCATGTTCGATGCGCAGGTAAAATTGCAATCCAAAAAGCAAAGCGCCAGAAAGCAAATGCACTGCTTGGGTACCAAAAGGAAAATCACTGTAAAACATCAAAATACCCGACATCGCCTCAAAACCTAAAAGGATAAGAATCCAAGTTGGGATTTTGTACTTCAACTTGAGCATTTCATTCTTGTAAAAAATAAAGAAATTCAATAACACAATGGCTATCGTAAAAGAACGGTGTACATAAAACTTAATACTCGGATTGTACAGGCTCATTTGCTTGTTTTCAAACCCAAACAATTTTACCTGTTCGTCTACAAATTGACGCACTTGTGTTCCCAACGCTATTTGAATAACGGAAAGGATTATAGATACAGTCAACAAGGTGTTGAATGTTTTGTTAAAAGTTCTAATAGGTTGGTCTTTTTTAGAAACCAGCTGTAATAGTTTTAACAGCAAACCTATAATCATTAGACCTGCTACCATATGTATGGTAATCACAGAGGGTTTTAACACCGAATCAACAACAGTTTTCCCCAACCAAGCTTCAAAGAGCATGAGGAAAAAAGCGGCAAAAGCAAATAGGGTAATTTTTTTATTCTCTTTCCAAAAACGAGTAGCTCCCGCTATTAAGAACAAAAAGACAAATCCAGAGAGTACGGAAGCCAATCTATTGATGTATTCCGTCCAAGTATGAAATACATTGAATACCGCATAATCGTGTTTGGTATACACAGACCAATTTTCCGAATTGTAAACTTCATTAGTCTGCAAAGCATTGTTAGCGACATATAACGTTTCATCGATTATAATTACAGCACCTTTTACAAAAGCCGTATTGGGTTTCCACAACAACTGCTCCACATCTGTAGGAGGTATATAATACCCAAAACACTTCGGCCAATCAGGACATCCCATACCTGATCCTGTCATACGCACAACCGACCCGGCAATAAATATTAGATAAACAGAAACTATAGCAATCTGAACGATACGTTTGAAATGTTTTTTCACGAGATATATGGTATAAATAATACTTTACAAAAATACGGAATATCTGTAAGTACCCCCAATAAAAACAAAAAAAACCACTCAAAAAGAGTGGTTTGTAGTACATCCAAATAGAGTATCTTTAGACAGCTGCTTTTGCAGCGCATTTGGCTTTACATGCTGCATTTGTGCTTTTGCATTTTGCCGTCACTTCCGCTTCGCTTTTAGTGTTGCATTTCTTCTTACAGGCTACATCATTAGTATCACTTGCAGTTTTACACGCTGGTTTAGCCTCAGTTGTCACAGCAGTTGCACTGCTACCACAAGGTGTGTCGCATTTTTTCTTGCATTCAGCCTTTTTTTCTGAGATAGCAACTGCAGTAGTAGTGCATTTTTTCTTACATGCCGCTTTACAAATTTTAGTATTAGTAGTTGTAGCTTTTGCTTCATTTTCAACTGCAACCGCTGCTGCATTTTTATCGGTAGTTGCTTCCTTACAAGCAACAAATAACAGCGTGAACATTAGAAGCGCCACAACACCCTTGGTATATTTTATCATTTCTATATTTTTAATCTTACAATTCTATCTGTTTGACTTCAGAAGTAGTATACATTTCACCATTTCCGATACTCGCAATTTTTTGAGCTATTTCGGTGTCCGAGATTTGATTTGCATCGTATACAAACTCTCCTATATTTTGCTCAAAAAGCACTTTTGAATCTGTGATTCCAAATGTTTTTGACAATTTAGATTCTATGGTTTTTGCACATCCTATTTCGCAAGTCATTCCTTGGATAGCAATGGCTACTTTTTTTAGATCTTGTGGCTTTTGCAACTCAGCTACAGCGTTAACATCTGCTGCGTTGGTCTTTTCAGTAGACTTTTCTTCCTTACAAGAAAACAAGGACAAACTAAGCAACAAAAAAAGTGATATATGTTTTAAAATATTCATAATTAGATAATTTAGAAGTGCAATTTAGCTAGAATAGACCGATAATCCGAAAAAATTACGGACTTTTACAAAGTTTTAACACCCTCGCGCTATGCAACACAAAAAGTGGCTTTTTCTATCCATCCTAGCTTTGACCTGGGGAAGTTCTTTTATTTTGATTAAAAAAGCCTTGATTGGGCTCAGTCCTGTGGAGATTGGTGCTTTTAGAATTTTAATTGCGGGCTTTATTCTTTTATTTATTGGAGGACCAAAACTCCTCAAAATCAAAAAGAATTTTTGGAAACCATTGATTGTAGTAGCTTTTGTTGGAACCTTTATACCTGTATTTCTTTTTTCATTTGCTGTACGTGAAATCGATAGTGCAGTAGCAGCAGTATTGACCTCCTTAACGCCTCTCCTTACCTTAATTCTGGGAGCGCTTTTCTTTAATTTTTCGTTTTCCAAAAAACAAGTTCTTGGAATATTAGTTGGGTTGGTTGGAACCTTAATTTTACTACTAAATAGCGCCCTTGAAAATCCAACAAAAAACTATGGCTATGCTTTTTTGGTTTTGATTGCTGCATCAGGCTATGCCTTTAGTGTCAATTATATCAAAACAAAGCTCCCCAAATTAGATACCGTAAGTATTACAACCGCTACTTTTACAGTATTGATACCACCTACGGCAGTTGCTTTGTATTTTTCTGGTTTTTTTGACAAAACCATTTCAGACCCTTTGGTACTTTCCTCTTTGGGCTATGTAGCTATTCTTGCTGCTTTAGGAACCAGTATGGCCATGTTGCTTTTCAACAAACTCATTCAGATTTCAAGTCCTGTTTTTTCATCTTCAGTTTCCTATTTGATTACAGTAGTTGCTGTTATTTGGGGAATAATAGATGGGGAAAAGTTGACACTGATTCAATTGGCTGCAGCCGCATTGGTCATCTATGGTGTGATCAAGGCACAAAAGAAAGCGACAAACTAAGCTATTTGGCTTTGTTGGCTTTTCCTTCGTTGGCTTTGACAAAAGAAGCCCAACCGCTATAATTTTTACCCTTTACTACCACACCACTATTGTAGTAATGGCAAACCGCTGCAGCTAAACCATCTGTAGCATCAAGGTTTTTAGGCAATGTTTTGAGGTCTAACAAACTTTTCAACATCAAAGCGACCTGTTCTTTGGAGGCATTTCCATTTCCTGTAATGGCCATTTTTATCTTTTTGGGCAGGTATTCCGTAATAGGGATTTGTCGCGAAAGCCCTGCTGCCATGGCAACACCTTGCGCACGTCCTAACTTTAACATCGACTGAACATTTTTCCCAAAAAAGGGCGCCTCAATCGCAATTTCATCAGGATGGTAGGTATCGATGAGTTCTATGGTACGTTCAAAAATCAAACGTAGCTTGATATAGGGGTCGTCGTATTTTTGTAATAGCAATTCATTCATCTGAATAAACTCCATCTTCTTTTTAGTGACTTTTATCAAACCAAACCCCATGATGGTAGTTCCTGGATCAATTCCCAATATTATGCGCTCTGTACTCAACCTGCTCTTCGTAAATTAGTTAACACCTTATAAAAAAACAAAAAACGATGCTGTATCTGAGTTCTTTCTCGTTTCTTTGTATTTTAAAGCGAAGATACTTAAAAAGAGAACTTGACCCCTATTTCCAAATCATAACTTTTGATCTATAACGACTATATACCCCTAAAAAAGTTGGTCACAATTGCCAGAATTGCTCTTGTAGTAGGCTGTTGTTTCTTTTTGTTTGAAGAAATAAGTGAAAGACCCACAGTTGACTATTCACAACTGATTTCCTATTTCCCTTTGTTAGTCTTCTCTTCTTTGTTGAATTGGGGCTTTGAAATTCTTAAATGGAAGCTATTGGTACAAACAGAGACTCGAATCGACTTTAAAGAAGCCACACAACAATGTTTGATTGCACATACAGCGTCGGTAGTAACTCCAAACAAAATCGGAGAATACGGAGCAAAAGCCTATTTTTTTAAAAACACAAAACCTAAAAAAATACTCTTCTTAAACTTCATTGGAAACAGCTATCAAATGCTCGTAACTACTTTATTTGGCTCTTTGGGTATTTTGTATAGTGCTTCTCTTTGGTCACTATTTTCTATAGATACTAAGTGGTTTGGACTTTTGGCAGTCATCTTTGTAGTATTGCTGTTAGTGACTTATAAAATGGGATGGTTGCGAAAGGGAAAAGCACAGTTCAAGAACATTGCTAGAAACACGCATATCGCTATTTTTAGTATATCTTTACTACGCTACCTACTATTTTCAAGTCAATTCTTACTCCTATTAGCGTTGTTGGGAAATACTGCAGATTTCGCACACACATACCCTTTGATATGGATATTATACCTCTGTAGTTCCATCATACCAAGCTTTGCTTTGGTAGAGTTTACCGTAAAAGGATCATTGGCGGTTTTTATTTTTTCAAGCCTACAAATAAGTACTGCATCAATAGTGGCTACTACCTTCCTGATGTGGTTTTTGAATTATGCATTGCCTGCAGGTTTAGGAATTTTTTATACTTTGCACTACAAATCAATAAATAGGTATGGTACTGCAATTGATTAGTTCTATCGCAACGTTTTTATATGGAAGTACGATTGCAGCCTTGTACTACGGCTTGCGAAAAAAGCCCCAAAGTGCTCCACAGAAACCTGCAAAAACAAGATTCTCAATAGTAGTTGCCTTTCGCGACGAGGAAGAGCATCTCTACAATCTTTTTGATAGCCTTAGAGCACTTGAATACCCGCCATCTCTCTTTGAGATCATTGCAGTAAACGACCATTCTTCAGACAATTCTGTGGCAATTTTACAAAAATGGAAAATAGCACATCCTGAACTGACAGTGCGAATTTTAGAAAGTCCGGAACCTTCAAAAAAAGCAGCTTTGACCTTTGGTATTTCCAAAGCAACACACTCCTGGATTGTAACTACTGACGCAGACTGCAGCATTCCTAGTTGCTGGCTGCAACAATTCAACACCATAATTTGCAACAAAAAAACAGCATTAATTGCAGGACCGGTGGAATGTTCCTCCAACGGAAGCTTTCTAGAGGAATTCCAAAGGCTGGACTTTCTGAGCCTTCAAGGAACTACAATGGGGGTTTTTGGACTCAGTATTCCCTTTTTATGCAACGGTGCCAATATGTGTTATAAAAAAGAGGCTTTTGAGAGTGTTCAGGGTTTTGAGGGCAACCAACATATCGCAAGTGGTGATGATGTTTTTTTATTGGAAAAAATAGTACAACGATACCCGAAAGAAATCCACTATGCAAAATACAAAGAGAGTTGTGTAAAAAGCAGCCCACAAATGGATTGGAAAAGTTTGCTTTCACAACGTATGCGCTGGGCAGGCAAAGCTAGTGCCTATAGCAACCCTTATGGAATAGCTATTGGATGTGTTGTATTTGCTTTCAATTCGCTATTAGTACTTTTATTTATAATAAATCCTTTAGTGGCAGGTGTGCTATTTGTATTCAAAGGAACACTAGATTTTGTATTCCTAAAAAAGACTGCAGATTTCTTTCAACAAAAAATAGGAGTACAAACATTTTTGTTGAGTGCTTTGCTGTACCCCATCTTCTCTTCGTCAGTATTTATAGCCTCTCAATTGGGGACTTTTACCTGGAAAGGAAGAACGTTAAAGAAATAAAATCAAGCAGGAAAAATAGCCTGCAAAATTGTATCTACATAGCGCAACAATACCAATACTACAATTAACACAACTGCAAGCACTATTGCTTTTACTTTATTGGGCTTTTTTCTTTTTTGGATTCTGTTCATATCTAAAAATTTAAAGAAAAACGAATGAATAAAAAAACAGCTTACCGATGGCAAGCTGTTTGTATTTGTGCAATGAAAATTACATTTTTTTCATTTGTTGTTTCATCATTTGGATTTGCTCATTGAGCATCCCATGCTTGTCTAATTTCTTAGCTTCAGACAACAAGGTAGTCGCTTCACGTTTTCTTCTTTTGTGCATGGCAACCCCCGCAAGGTTTAATTTTGCCATGGCAATATCGTGGTCCATAGACAAACCAATACTCAAGGCTTTTTTAAAGAGTTTCTCTGCCTTCGTCATACTCGTCTGTGTCAGCATCAAACCCTGTAAAAAGAAATAATAAGCTTCTTGTGGTTTGCGCAAAGCACTGCTTGGATTTTTAATATAAGCCAACCATTTTTGTGCGCCTGGGAAATTTTGTTTTCTGATTTGTAAAAAAGCCAACAATAGGAATTCGTTTTTAAAGTAAAAGAACACAAAGATACCGGCGAATAATAGAATCATGATTCCATTCATGATATTTTCTTCTATAAACTGAAAAATGGCCCAAACGGAAATCAATCCTGCAATTGCTAATTTGATGTATTTGCTAAACATAGTGTGTTGAATATTTAATTTAGATGCCGAAGCATTGTGTGTGCGAATTTACTGTTTTTGCCTTCAATTGTGAAAATAAATGCTTTAAAAAATAAAATAGCCACTTCGCTTTTGTAGTTTGTTATTTCTTGTAGTACTTAAGATGTTTTGTATAGGCCAAAATACCCAATACAGCTACGATTGCAATCGAATAGTAGACAAAACTTGGGGTTACAATTTTATCTCCACTTGCGTAGGAGTGCAATCCTGAAAGGTAGAAATTCACTCCAAAATAGGTCATCATAATAGATCCGAAAGCGTAGATAGAAAGCATGGTATAGGTAAAACGTCCTCTCAATCCTGGTACCAAGCGACAGTGCAATACAAATGCATAAATCATGATACTGATCAATGCCCAAGTTTCTTTTGGATCCCATCCCCAGTAGCGACCCCAACTTTCGTTGGCCCACATACCTCCAAGGAAGTTACCAATAGTCAACATCACCAAACCTACGGTAATAGACATTTCATTGATAATGGTCAACTCGTTTATTTTAGCATTTAGTTTTTTCTTGTTTTTGGCAGTAGTGGCTATCATCAAAAATAATACTAACAAGCCTAAAATCATAGACAATGCGAAGGGTCCATAACTGGCTACTATAATCGCTACGTGGATCATCAACCAATAGGAATTTAACACCGGCACTAGGTTGGCAATTTCAGGATCCATCCAGTTCCAATGAGCAATCATCAAAATCATGGATGCCAAGAAAGCGGTTGCAGCAATAGTCAATACAGAATCTTTTCCAAACAAGAGTCCGAACAACATCGTTGCCCAGCCTACATAAATCATAGATTCATAGGCATTACTCCAAGGTGCGTGCCCACTTACAAACCATCTAGCAGCCAATCCTGCAGTATGTAAGACAAAGCATACAATTACCAATCCAATGCAGAACTTCACTAAGAAATTGACTACTTTATTGGCAGAGAAAATCTGTATGATCACAAAGACAAATAATAACAAGCCCGCATACATATAGTACTTGAACAACTTCTTAAAAATATCGTATTTGTTGTAAGCAATTTCAAATTTGATTTTATCGTCGGCTGGGTATACAGCACTTCCATACTTCATTTGGAATTTTTTAATTCCCTCCAAAATCTTATATGGTTCCGAAAAATCATTAGTTTGCTTGGACTCTTGCAATGTTTGAATATAAATCGGTATGATTTGTTTTACGAATACAGAATCAATACCGCTGAAAGATGCTTGGTACAATTCGGGTGGAGACACCCATTTATTATTTTCATCATTCGGCAGCGGGAAGATTCTTAAAATAGCTCCCCCAATGGCAGAATACAACAAGCCAACACGTTTGTCGATATTGATGATGTCCTTTTGGAATTTACTTTTGATATTGTTTTTCTGAGCCTCTTCCACCAAGGCTTTGATTTTATAGTTTCCTTGAGGGTCTATAAAATCTACGAGTCGTGCATGTTTTAAAGAAGTATCAATCCCTAAGATTGTTCGAATCTTGTCATTTCCTCTCTCTAGGTAGATGACAGGAACTTGAAACCAGAAACGTGGATTTTCGACTATCGATAAGAATACCTGATTGGCATCCAAGCCTTTGTAAGTGTCACTTTTACTTACTTTTCGCAGCAATTGTGAAGCAAAGGTATTTACGGGTTTCATACGTCCTCCTGCATCTTGAATCACCAATTCACTAAAAGACTCCGCATGTGCTTTGGGCACTTTAAATTCCATTAGCAAAGAATCAATTTGCTTTGCGCTAACTTTGATTTCGTGTTTTTGGCTTTCTTGGGCAAATGTTGCACTTGCTAGTAAAAAGAAAACTCCAACAACAGCACGGGTTTTTTGAAACTTCATCTTTTTTAATTTGTTACGTAAAAATGAAAAACGAGTGTTTTTGACAAATAAAATTAACATCATTCCGGCGTACAGTAAAAAGTAGCCGATATAAGTGATCAAAGTTCCCCAATAATCTCTATTTACAGAAAGACGAGTTTCCTCGTACTCTGCAGTTATATCGTAACTAGATTGGAAAAACTTATAGCCTCTATAGTCTAGTATATGGTTCATAAAAACGCGAAAATCAAAAGTTTCTTTGGGATCGATTACAGTAATTTCACTCGCATAAGACATGGCACTTTCTGATCCTGGATATTTTTCTAATTGGAAATCGTTTAGCTTTACTTGGAATGGCAACCTGTATTCTTTTGCCCCATAAGCGACTCTAAAGTTTAAGTCACCCAAGGAGAATTGTTTGGGATCGTTGGTTGTGTATTGACCACCACTAACACTAATAGACTCCGTGAGTCCTTGCGATGTTACTTTAAATTGCACAACATCTTCAGGGTGTTCCTCTTTGTCTCCGGAAATCAGTGTCATTTCACCATTTAAAGGAGGTTTAGGGACAACAAAACTCATTCCTGCAATATTGTGAAGTGTTAGGTATTTGAAAGTCTCTAAGGTGTCCTTAGCTACAGTTCCTTGTAACTGATCTGCCATGCGTAAAAAAGTTCCTTCAAAGAGGGATTCCATTTTTAAGGTTTCGTCTTTGTATTCGAAATTTACGAGTGCATTTTCTTTGTGATCAAAACCTACCAAAACGCCGTGGATATTCTCTAGTTCTCCCTGTTTGATATAGTGGTCGTGTCGAGAACCACTTCCAGACTCTACAAAATGTAGGTAAAGGGGTCCACTTTCATTTTCAGCAAAACTACTGTAGGCATTCGGTACGTAATTTTCCAATTCAAAATGAATGTCTTGATTTCTAAAATCAGTATCAAAAGTATAACTGTCTTTTCCCCAAGAAGAGAGTAATATAGGGTCTTCTAACGTTCTTTGTTCTTTATTGTTATCGATGGTTACTTTTAAATAAGTCTGATCAGAAAAGAAAAGATTGGTAGTTTCTCCTTCCTTGATAGGCATGATTCCTTCGTAACTCACATAACGTGTAATTCCTGCACCAATTAAAATCAAAAAGAAAGACAGGTGAAAAAGCAATACCGAAAATTTTTCTTTTTTGTACAATCGGTACCTAAATATATTTCCAAAGAAGTTGAGGGCAAACAAAGCCATGATTAGTTCAAACCACCAAGCATTGTAAACCAGTGCTTTTGCCGTTTGTGTGCCGAAATCATTTTCAATAAAAGTGGCAACTCCCATCGAGAGCGGATAGGCTATAAATAAAAGTGCCATCAATCGAGTACTAAAAAGAAAAGCTAATAGTTTTTTCATCTGTGAATTACGAAATCTAGAAAGGATTTCGATTTTATTTAACTTGTTTTATTCAAAATGCAAAATTACTCAAAGTTAGGCACATAGTAATGTGTCTCAACAAATAATTTAGATAAGATTAACAGTTCAAAATAAAAAGCTAAAAGCAGAAAGCAATCTGAATATTAGGAAAGAAAAAAAGTTTTCCAATTGGATCGGTCAACGTTTGTAGTTCCATATCCATAGGTACCATAAGCTCCGTTTCCTTTTGCAGGATCAGATGCATTGATAAGCATCGCCATATTGGGCAGACGAGCTTCCTTGAAAATGGTTTCTGCAACAGTCAATAGCCGCTTGTCTGTATAATTTGCTCTACAGACATAGACAAACATATCTGCATAATGTGCAATTTTAAGTGTATCTGATACTAAATTGACAGGTGCAGTATCAACCACAATACAATCATAGTTCGACTTTAATTCCTCAAAAAAGGCAACTAATCTTTGATGGTTTAAAAGCTCAGAAGGATTGGGAGGAATTATTCCAGAGGCAAATACATCCAAATTAGATTGTTTCGGAAAAGGAAAAGAAATGTCTTGAAGCGTCAAATCTGTGTCCTTGATATAGTTTGTAATTCCTTTTTTAAAACCAACACCTAAATAATTTGAGATTTTAGGAGCACGTAAATCAATACCAACAAGGGCGACTTTCTTATATTTTAAAGCCATTGTTGCGGCTAGATTAACAGCTACAAATGATTTCCCTTCACCAGATATTGTAGAGGTCACAAAAATTGATTTACATGGATTGTTGTTATCAGAGAGCATAAAATCGATATTGGTACGCACCAAGCGAAAAGCTTCTGTGGTACTTGAGCGATCTTCGCTGCTAACAACGACATTTTTATTAGATGTACTCAGAGGAATATCTCCTAAAACAGGAGCGGTTACAATTTTTTTCAGGCCTTTTAAGTTTTGCAAGGTAAATTCAAGCTTTCTATCTAAATAATACAATAAAAAAGGATAGCCTATTAAAAAGAGATAGGCAAAAATCTTAATTGCTAGATTCGAATTGTGGGGTTTACCTGTTACATAGGCAGGATCAATTATTCTGAAATTGGCAATTGATTCTGAAAGCGAATATTTTGTAAATTCTTCTTTCTTTTTTAAATAACTATATAAATTTTCATCAACCTTTTGTTGTCTGTAGTAACTATTTAAGCCTGACTCGGTTTTAGGAAAAGATTCTAAGAGCAAGTTAGTCTTTCCTAATTCCTTTTTAAGCAGCTTTAACTCTAGTGCATATGTATCTCGAAGAACCGAAAGACTTTCGATAATATTTGCAAACATCAAATCTAGTTGCAAAGTATACTGTTGCAATACAGGACTGTCATCGAATGAACTTTGAGCCACTATATTTCTTTCAAGTACTAGTGAATTATATGCGTGTAACTGCGGCACCAATTCATCTACCGAAAAACCAGGGATTGAGAGAGTTTTATGTGAATTTCTATTGTGTTTTTTTAAAAAAGCAATATAGGAAGTAATTTGTTTCAGTGATTGATTGAGTGATGGAATAGCTTCCTGTTGTTCCGTCTTTAATGAAATATAATCTTTGACAGTTTGAGGATTAGAAGTAGTTATATTAGTAGACTTAAAGACTTCAATACTTTTACCTGTAGTGGTAAGTTTATCTTGAATTGTATCCAAACGTTGGGAAATAAGACTTGCAACAGTCGTGTTGTTAGATTCAAATTCGTGAAGTTGGTAATTTTCGAATACCTCCAACAGATTTTGTAAAATCATAACACCTTTTTCTTCTATTTGATGCTCCAAAGAGACCGTGACTAAGGAAGATCTATAATCGGAAAACTCGATAGCTTCAGTCAATTCCGAAATTAACTCTTCTTTGTTTTGAACTACTATCCTAAACTCTTGGCCAATATTTTCTTGAGAGAGAGGTTTAGATGTATTGAGTTGTAATTCAGTTTCACCAAAAAGAAAAGAAGTATTGAAAAGAAACTCCTCACTTACGGAAGTAATTTCATTCTGTATAAGAAAACGTTCTGAGGAAAGTATTTTGACAAGAAAAGAAGCATCTTCCACTGACAAAATAGGTGTATGCTTTAAAACCTCTAAAGTAAAAGGTTGTTCATTACCATAGATTTCGAAAAACAAAAAATGTTTTTTTTTAAAGTATGTTGTATGAAGTGAAAGCTTGTCTACTAAGGTTTCTAAGTTAGCCCTAGACTTTAGGACTTCTATATTATCAAAAGTATTGTTAGCAGGAACTATATGTTGCTGTGTCCCATTTAAAAGAGAAAATGTAGAGGGTTTACGCTCCTCAAAAAGGATGCTTGTTTTTGGTTTGTAATATGGAGTTTCATAAGCTAGATATACTAGGCTCGTAAAAACAAAAAAAACAGAGAACTGAAGAATACTAAAAAGATAGAAGTTTTGCTGTCTTAAATGAAGGTATTTTAAAAAATATAAAACAAAAACAGTTAAAGAAACAGTAAAAAAAAATTCAATCCAAAGTACTTCAAAATACTCAGAGATTATTGCAAAAAAAGTATCCTCATTCAGACCCGATAAGGTTAAATTCAAAATCGAACAGGTTGCAAACAGGCAGAGACATAAAGTTGCAAAAAACGAAAAATTCTTTATCAATTTGACAGTAAATATTTGGGGGTAGGTAACAAATTAAAAATGAACTACAAGTAGCCAATAAAAAAGGCAATAAACCTCTTAAAAATTTTTAAGAGGTAAATATTTTCTTAAGCCATGATTTTTTTGTTGTATCTACTCCATATCCATAGGCTCCATAAGCGCCATATCCATAAGCCTTTTGAGGGTCAGAACCATTGATCAACATAGCTAATTTAGGAAGTCTATTTTCAACATATAGCTTTTGTGGAATCTCCAACAAACGTTTGTCTAAATAATTGGCCCTAGCTACATATACAAACATATCAGCATGTTTAGCAATCATAAGCGTATCCGTAACCAAATTTACGGGAGCAGTGTCAGCGACGATATAATCATAATTGGCATGTAGACTTTCAAAAAGTTCAGTGATACGACTGTTCAACAAAAGTTCCGCAGGGTTTGGTGGAATAGCACCCGATGCAAACACATCTAAACTTGGGTGTCCATCTAGATTGGATTTTAAATCTTCTAGTGTAAGATCTTTGTTTTTGATATAATTCGTAACACCTGTCTTATTGTTGACATTCAAATATGCATTCAATTTTGGTGCGCGCAAATCCATTCCAACCAATGCCACTTTTTTACCAGACAAGGCCAAGGCAGAAGCAAGATTCACAGAGACAAAAGACTTCCCTTCTCCAGAAGTAGATGAGGTGACGAAAATAGTTTTACAACCAGATACCGTATCCGACAATATAAAATCAAGATTTGTACGTATCAAACGAAAAGCTTCAGAAGTACTAGAACGATCCCCTTCTTTCACAACGATATGTTCTCCACTGGCATGCAATGGAATATCTCCAAGAACAGGAGCTGTTACTATTTTTTCAAGCTCATGACGGCTGTGGAATTTAGTATCCAATAAATCATTTACATAGATTATTGCAAAAGGAATCAATAATCCCAGTAACAAACCAGCTAATAGAATAATTTTTCCTTTAGGAGCAACAGGATAAGGTGAACCATATGCCTTGTCGATCACTTTAGAATTAGAAGTAGTCACTGCCAAAGAAATTTGTGTTTCTTCTTGTTTTTGCAATAAATACAAATACAAAGACTCTTTGATTCCCTGCTGGCGAATGATATCTCTATACTCTCTTTCTTTTCTAGGTATACTTACTAGCTTGTTATTAAATTTTGAATCTTGTTTGTTCAATTCAGAAAGTGTAATTCCTAATGAAGACTCTAAATTCTGAAGACTTTGATCCAAACTGTTACGCAGATTTGTCAATTGAGCTTCGTAATTTCTCACCAAAGGGTTGTCTGCGGTTGAAGTTCTTAACACTCTATTTCTATCGAGTACAATTTTGTTGTATTGTTCCGTCAACACAGAAATCCCTGAGTCCGAAAACCCTAAAGAAGGAATCAAGCCATAGTCTGACCTTGATTCTTTTTCTAGATAAGATTCCATAAACTGCACCAACTTCAACTGAGTATTGGCATCAAATAAGGCTTGTTCACTTTTTCCTGCTGTTTCAAAAAACTGTTTGGATTCTTCAGCAACATCTGTCAACTTATTGTCTTTTTTATAGGCTTCAGCTTGTTTGTCAACAGCAGCCAATTCTTCTTGAATAATTTGCAAACGTTCACTTACAAAAAGAGAAGTATTCTGTTCTACCCTACTTTTGTCCATGATGTCCAACTTTTGATAGTTGCGCACCAAAGTGTTTAAAATATCATTTGCCTTGGCTACTACGCCGTGTTTCATAGATAATTGCAACACACTTGAACCCTTGTCAACTGTTGAAATCCCAACAGATGTAACCAAACCAGAAATAGCTTTGTCAAATGATTGTATGGAAATTCGGTATTCGTTCCCTACTAGCTTCTCGATAGGTTCTGATGGTGAAAAAGAAAGACGCATAGGAATACTATCCACAACAAAAGTAGCTTGAAACTGTTTTTTTTCAGAAAACTCTTTGTCTTGATCTAACAATAAAAACTCATTTTGGTTTTCTATTACAATATGAAAAGTTGTGTCTAATTTATGTAACAGGTCCAATCGATCATTTGCTTGGAGTTGTAAAGGATTAGAAACATTGTAGACCTCACTTTCCTTGATGCGACCTTTTTGATAATAGCTGATATTAAGATTTAAATCCTCTACTACTGTTTTTGCAACGGTTCTCGATTGTAGGATTGCAATTTCATTGTCTATATTATTATAACCTCCAACATCTAACATGCCCAAATCCTGAAAAGCGGATAAAGCAGAACCACCGCCTTTTTGTTCCTTGATAAGGAGTTTAGAACTAATTTCATATATAGGAGAGGCAATACGCATGTACACAAATGCGATACAAAAAGAAACAAATACAGACAAAAGGAACCATTTCCAATGTAGCAAGTACTTGTTTAACTCGTCTCTTAGATTCAAGCTATCATCGTTTTCAAACTGTCCGTTGTCGTTTAAAGGTGTCGTGTTCATAGTGTTTATTCTAACGATATAATTTATAGAAGTGCTGTTATCTAATTAAGATAGTAACAATTGTGATTAACAAAGATGTTATTGAGATGATAACTCCGTTTGTGGAACTGTTTGTAGATGAGTTTATCTTTGGCTTATTAGGTTCTATATAAATAACATCATTTTGCTGAAGGTAGTAAAATGGGGAATTGAATAAATCACTTGAAGATAAATCTAGTCTTTCAGAAACTTTTCCTTTGCTAGTCTCTCTAACTATCAATACATTGTGACGTTTTCCAAAAATTGTCAAATCACCAGCCAGACCAATGGCTTCTAATATGGTAATTCTTTCATTTTTAATCGTAAAAGAACCTGGCTTTTTCACCTCTCCTAAAATAGTCACCTTAAAATTCAACAATTGTATATTGACAACAGGATCCACCAAATAAGGAGCTAGTTTTTCTTTTAATAGCGCTATGGTCTCTAGACGAGACAATCCTGCCACGTACAATTTTCCTAACTGCGGAAATTCTATACTTCCATCTTTCGCAATTAAATAAGTTTGTAATGCTTGCTGTCCAATAGCAGAAGTGCCATTCATGTTGAAACCAGCTACAGGCAAATTGAAGGGAGCAGCTGCTGTATTGTCTAAAGCAGAAACTGTAATAGACAACTGGTCATCTGCTTTGAACAAAGGCGTGTAATTCATAAAACTTTCTTTCGCCTCTAGCAATTCAGCGTCTTGAAAGTAGACCAAATCTTTTTTTGAGGCGCAAGAACCTAAAGATAAAAGCAGTACAAATGTACAAACCGAATATAAATACTTCATAGTTGTGTTAATTTTGGCGCAAATATAAATAGAATACTGAGAGTAACTCACTATATAATTTCTTTTTTTAATAATTTAACTTTTGATGTCCAATGCTGCAAAGGATGAATTTTGAGATTTGAATTCAGGAACTATCTTTTTCACTAAACTCACAGTTTCTAACGAAGTATCTACAGCATTATTGTCACACAATTCTTCTATTAAAGAAATAATGTGTTTTTTGTCAAAATCAGCTACTTTACCGATCATTATTTTTTCGTGGTGTGTAGGCAGGGTGTTCTCAGTATCATTTAAAAGTTCTTCGTAAAGTTTTTCTCCAGGACGCAATCCAGTAACTTTGATATCAATATCTTCTGGATACTGTAAACCTGATAACTGAATCATGCGCTTGGCCAAATCAAAAATCTTTACAGAGGCT
Source organism: Flavicella sp. (assembly GCA_042091695.1). GTDB lineage: Bacteria > Bacteroidota > Bacteroidia > Flavobacteriales > Flavobacteriaceae > Flavicella. The sequence goes on along the minus strand of JBELHA010000033.1, from coordinate 4,757 downwards.
CCCATGTCGAAAATAAAAATCTCACCTCCATTCCCCATAGACCCCGCTTCGATAACCAGCTGACAAGCCTCAGGGATTGTCATAAAAAAACGTGTAATATCTTTGTGTGTCAGTGTCAAAGGACCTCCTTCTTCTATTTGTTTTTTAAACAATGGAATTACAGAACCGTTAGAACCCAATACATTTCCAAATCGTGTTGTAATGTACTTCGTTTTCCCATCCGCTTTGGCATTCATTGAATTTACATACATTTCGGCAACCCGCTTGGTAGCTCCCATTACATTGGTTGGATTGACCGCTTTGTCGGTAGATACCATGACCATTTTTTGTACTCCAAACTCATAGGAGAGGTCTGCAATATTTTTGGTACCACCCACATTGATTTTTACTGCTTCATAAGGATTTTCTTCCATCAAAGGCACATGCTTGTATGCGGCGGCATGGAAAACAAATTCTGGTGTGTATTTTTTAAATATAGCATGCATACATGCAAAATCACGCACATCTGCTACAATTACTTTTGCATTTTGTATCTGATTCCTTTTGAGTTCTTGTTCCAAATCGTACAAAGCTGACTCAGATTGATCAATCAACACAAGCTGTTCGCAAGCATAGGTAGCAATTTGTCTAGATATTTCTGAACCAATAGACCCTGCTGCTCCGGTAACAAAAACTGTTTTTCCTATCATGTCTTCTTTGACCATAGGATTGTCAAGGTTGATAGGACTTCTTTCTAATAAATCTTCAATCTTTACCTGCTTTACTTGTTTCAATTGTAAATCTCCATTGAGCCATTTGGAAAGCGGTGGCGTAATTTTTACTTCAACACCCAAGACATACATCGCATCAATGATTTCTAAAATCCTTTTTGACTTGATGTTTTGTATGGCTATAATTACCTCTTTGATATTGTATTGTAATACGAAATCTGCATCTATACTATTCGCTGCTAGTATAGGCAATCTGTTGATTTTTTTCCCAAGATTATTGACATTATCATCGATAAAACCAACAACATTATAAGTGTTTTCAGGGTCTTTATTTAGGGTAGAATAGGTAATTGAACCCATTTCTCCAGCTCCATAAATCAAAATAGGAATGGAGTGTCGCAGATCTGTAATGATATTTCTATACACATACTTAAAGAGGAATCTGCTTGTAATCAACACTATAATATTTAATAAATAGTGGATTACTATAATGGCTATGTCCAAAGAAAAATTCAGTGAATACGCTGTTCCAGCATCATTGAATAAGCGTGCAAACATGACAGTTGAAATCATCAATGCGGTTAGCAAACTAACGCCAACATAAACATTCAAGGCATCTCTTAATCCTGTATGTCGGATAACTCCTCTATAAGAGCCAGTAATCAGAAAACTTAAGATCGCTAGTACAAGTATGACAGGAACTTGGTAAAACAAATCTTCAACACTGAAACCTAGTGTGAAATTGTACTTTATAAAGTAGGCAAGAAAAAAAGTCTGTACTACCAAAAAAGCATCAATAAATAGAACCAACCACCTAGGCACATGTTTTTGTGCAAAATTCAACAAATAATTTTTCATCCTTTTTTTTTTATACTATTTAATCTGCAATAAAAACAAACTAAAAAGCATGCAAAAATAATTATTTTTTTTTTAATAATGATAAAAAACAACTGTATGCTTTATAATTATAAGAAAATATTAAAAATAAATATTTTCCTTTTGAGAACATAATAAGTGTTTTTATCCTTGTCGAATTAAATTTAGAATAATCTATAAGGATCTATTCTATTGAAGAAAACCTAAAAAAGCATCGTTATTTATAACTACCTTTTGAAATTATTTTGACCAAAAATAAGTATTCAATCTCCCAATAACTGTTGGAATATTTCCATATGTTTCGCTACGACCTCCTTTTGGTCAAATTCACGTTCTGCCTTTTTACGACTGTACCTCCCCATTTGAATTCTGTCTTCTTTAGAAAGGATTAGTTTTTCCATGGCAGCTGCCAACTCTTTTACTGATTTTACAGGTACCTTATAACCATTTTTACCTTCTTCCACACATTCTTTACAACCGATAACGTCTGTCGTTACAATAGGTAGACTCGCTGCACAGGCCTCAATAAGAGAGGTAGGCATTCCTTCCCTGTACGAAGGCAAGACAACAATATCAGCTTGACGGTACTCTGTTACCATGTCTTCTTGAAAACCAAACCATTCTAAAAAACCTTCAATACGGTTTTGATGTAGATAGCTAGCTGGAACAGCTTGTAAATTACCTGTATCCTCCATCCCACATAATTTAAAAAAAACGTTGCCTTCATGCTTTTCTCGTAATAAAATAGCCGCTTCAATAAATTCTCTCACCCCCTTGTCCCACAACATACGTGTTGGTAAAAGGACTACTGTTTTTTCAGATACTTTTGTTGGAGGTAAAGAAAAAAGATTAAGATTGACTCCCACACCTTTGACAATTGTACTAGCAGTCGTTTTAGAAAACACATTAAGTGCTTGTAACTCTCTAAAATCGTCTTTGTTTTCGAATACGAGATGGTTCTTTTTTTTATCAAAGCCAAAACGCATCAATCGAACCATGGTATTTTGCACAAAACCTCTACGTTGTCCAGTAAAGTTGTATCCTAAGCCACTAATGCCATTAACCGTAGGAATTTGCAGTAATTTACTTATCAAAGTTCCGTAAATAACCGGTTTCATGGTTACTTGATAGACCAAATCAGGAGCTACTTTACGGTATATTTTAAACATACTGTATACTGCTTGTAACTCTTGTAGTGGACGCGTTCCGGACCTTGTAATTTCAAGATTTACAAAACCAATTCCCTTACTGCTTATCTCCTTTGCTCTACCAGAATCTTTAGCCAAAACAACAACATTATAGCCTTTTTGAATAGCTTCTAAAGCTATCGCCATTCTGTGAAGAATAAATATCCAATCTACATTGGCGACAATAAGTAAAGTCTGTCTACTTGTGTTTTTTTTTATTACTGTACTCATTAATGGAATAACATTAAAATATCTAAAGAAAAAATTAATTTACTACTTGATTGTATGACTTTAAGACCGCAAACCCTTTGATTGAATCGATTTCAAAATAAACTAAAAGTTAAGCTCTAGTTTCAAATACAATAAATAATTTTCAATTCAAATGTAAGTTTTTATTTGACACCCTTATGTTTTGTTTAAAAAAAATCTAGTACACGAAGAAACATAGAAATATCATGTAAAACTCTTTTGTTTCGAATACTCTTAATCATATCAACCAATAGATTATGAACGTGAATATAAAGATTCGATAAACTAATTTAAACCATTATTTTTTGAGAAATATTTGATGAAAAAACATAGTAATTTGCACTATAAAAAAAGCCAAAAGAAAACTAAATAAAATTTTACATGCATTCCACAAATCACCTCGCAATAGAATAAATTCGAAACCTAAAAATATATAAAATAAGTACTTTATTAGAAAGGTATCGGAGTGTTGAAATTTTTCTAAAAAAATATTGATCATTGCGTTTATCGAAACAAAAATTAGGATTCCAATTTCAGCAAAATTAACATAAGCCTCACCAATTAAAGGGATGGCAATATTATGATGAGTAAAGCCTAATTTATGTGCTAATAAAAAACCTGTTGGTGCAGGCTTTTCAGGCCATAATGATTCGGGAATAAAAAACAGAAGGTCTCCTAATAGTTGTGTGCCATCTGTTACTATTTGATACTTCAACAACAGCATAAAGTTTTGAAAACTATCAAAGTGTGATGTGTTGAACAGCTGATAAGATAGTTTGAACCTATCTTGTTCTAAATACCTAAAACTATTAAAAAAAGGAAATATTATTAAAAAACTAAAGATAAATAACAATAAAAAACTGTGATTGAATGCTAACTTTTTAAAAAACAAAAGAAATATAGGAATGTATATAATTGCCATCACTCCTCTTGGCAGCGCTAATGGAAAACAACAAAAAAACACAAAAAACAAAAAAAGGATACTGTGTTTTGTAAGCTTGTTCACACAAAACTGATAGCGGTACAACACAACTACAGGTACCAACTTTACTGCAGACAACAACGCATAGCCTAACAAACCTAAATTTGTATTTGATTTTAGATCATAGGCAAAGGGCCTAAACAAAAGTAAATCCCATTTGAATTTTAATAAATAAAGATAAAACACACTCGCTAAAATTGATACTAGATACAATATTACGAGTTGCTTTGAAATAGGAATACTTAGTCTTTCCTTAACCTTAAAATTAAATTTATTTAGAAAATGATGGCCAGAGTAGTACAACAAAAAATACAACAACAGAGAAGATAAAACATAGTAGGCAGATGTAATGTATACAGCAGCTTGAAAAGGATGTGAATATTGAAAAACAACATTTCCTTTAAACTGTATTATTGGAGCTAGTGAAAAGAAGAAAAAATAAAAAAGACACAGACTCGTATTGAGTGATACAGTATTTTTTTGAGGAGAGAGATAAATGCCTGCTATAGATAAAAGCCCTATTGCAAAAAAAATAGAGAGCACATTCAGATTAAAGTGGAACCCTTTGTAAACAAAACAAAAATAGGCCAAGAAAACAACTAAAACGGAACATATAAAAGAAAGTGATTTATGTGGTGCTAGTTTTGTCAACGTCATAATGTTTGTGATAGTAAAAATAAGACAATAAAGCGGAACATAACCTACCCAATAAAAGTGCTAAAACCCCACCAAAAATAGCCATAGAAGGAATCA
>JBELHA010000032.1:0-35552 GCA_042091695.1 Flavicella sp. | reverse complement strand
AGGTACAGTTACGTGACCACGATTTGGATTTGGTTCCTTCTAAGTACGAAATAGACTTTGATACCGCGGGTAATATTGAATTGATCGATACAGACGGGGACGGTGTAAGTGATTATTTAGATAGAGACGATGACAATGACGAGGTCCTTACTAAAGATGAGGTGCTAGCAGAGTACGGTCCTAACTTGCCAATCGTATTTGATTTTGTTGACGGAGTTATTGTGGCAAAAGGTTCTGCCTCTCCACAAAACCCAGATGGATCTATTCCAAATTATAAAAACGAGGCTGCCCAATAACAGCCCATTTATAACATAAAAAAAAGCAGCCTATAGGCTGCTTTTTTTATAAAGTATATCGAATTATTTTACCGGTATTTGTTGTAATATTTCCTGAAAATAAGCCCAGAATTTTTGAGTAGATGGAATGTTCACACGCTCTTCAGGAGAGTGTGCTCCTCTAATAGTAGGACCAAATGAGATCATTTCCATAGCTGGATAGTGCGTACCTAAAATACCACATTCCAAACCTGCATGGCAAGCAATTACACGTGGACTTTCGCTAAACATTCTCTCATAAGTATCTTTTAAAACTGTCAAGATCTCTGTGCTAGTGTTGGGTTCCCAACCCGGGTAGTCTCCAGAAATATCAACGTCAAACCCTCCCAATTCTAGCACACTTCTCAAGCTATTACACAAGTCCATTTTACCTGATTCAGAAAAAGAACGCGTCAAGCATGCGATTTCAATAGTACCAGCTGCAACACGTACACTTGCCAAATTATTAGAAGTTTCTACCAATTCAGGGATACTTGCATTCATCGTATAAACCCCATTGTGAAGTGCATACAAGGTGCGTACCAATTGTTTTTGAGCGTTTACTTCCATGACATACTCTGGCATTTTTGCTTTGTTCAAAGAAATATTTAAAGCCGTTTCTTGGATACGATATTCGTTTAAAATTGTATGTACTTTCAATTGGAATTCGTATTCAAAAGCTTCTTTAAAGACATTCGGTACCACTACAGTGGTAGTACTCTCTCTAGGAATAGCATTTCGCAAGGTACCTCCTGAAAGTGCTGCTATGGAAAGTTCGAAATTTTGATAGGTATCAAATAAGATACGGTTCATGATTTTATTGGCATTTCCAAAGCCTTTGTGAATGTCCATACCTGAGTGCCCTCCTTGTAATCCATTTACTGAGATCGTATAGGCAGTACAGTCAGTAGGTACTGCTATTTGTTCGTAGTTACTAGCGCCAGTAATATCTACACCTCCTGCACATCCAATGGCAATTTCATCGTCATCTTCGGTATCTAAATTCAAAAGAATATCTCCAGAAAGTACATTGGCTTGTAGTTCCATCGCACCGGTCATTCCTGTTTCTTCATCAATGGTAAACAAGGCTTCTATCGCAGGGTGTGCTATGTCTTTGGAGGAAAGAATAGCCATGATAGCAGCAACGCCGATACCATTGTCAGCTCCTAAAGTAGTCCCTTTGGCATAGAGCCAATCTTCCTTGATTTCCATTTCAATACCCTGAGTCTCAAAATCAAAAACGGTGTCGTCATTTTTTTGATGTACCATGTCTAAATGTGACTGCAATACCACTTTTTTACGGTCTTCCATTCCTGGGGTTGCAGGTTTTTTGATCAAAACGTTCATCACTTGATCCACAGTCGTTTCTAGACCGAGGTCTTTACCGAATGCTTCCATAAAAGCAACGACACGTTCTTCCTTTTTAGAAGGTCTTGGTACGGCATTTAAATCGGCAAAATGATTCCACAGTGCCTTGGGTTCTTTAGTTCTAATATCCATAGTATAGGAGTTAAAGGGTAGTAGTATTAGTGAATGTCTATAACGGTTTCTTCTAAGGGTTTGCGGACCTTTTTCAAAGAAGACATATAATCGTCTTCGGCTCTTTTCCCTACAGGTAATAAGAGTACAGATTGTAGGTTTTTGGCATCTAAACCTAAGACTTCATCGTATTTGTCAGGAACAAACCCCTCCATAGGACAACTATCTATTTGTAGACTAGCACAAACAGTCAGTAGATTTCCTAGGGCCAAATACGCTTGTGATTTTGCGGCTTGCTGCAATTCCTTTTGGGAAGCACGGTCATAAATACCCAGCAAGCTTTCTTTAAAAGGAGCCAATACTTCGTCGGGTGTATTGCGCACTTTTCGGATCAGTTTAAAGTAATTTTCTATGTCTTCTTTACTGGCGTTTTTGTGAATGCAAAGCACCAATAAATGGGATGCATCTGCCACCTGTCGCTGTCCGTAGGAATGAGCTACGAGTTCTTCTCTTAGTTCCCTGTTTTGAATTACTAACATTTTTATCGGTTGCAAGCCATAAGAAGTAGCCGTCAAACTAAAGGCTTCTTTGAGTTGCTGTATCTGTGTTTCTTCTAATGTTGCTGAGGCGTCAAACTTTTTAGTGGCATACCTCCATTGAAGACTTTCTACTATTGTCATAAGGTTATTTTTGATGCTGCAAAAATACGGCAATATATTCTATTTTACTATGGATTTTTTAGTTTTCCTCTTTGGGGTTTATCCTATAGTATACGTCCATTTGTTTATCTATCAATGACTTAAGTGGTTGTATTCTTTTAACGGTGATTTTTGATACTTATATTAGTTTTAAAAAAAGTGGAAAAATATAGCAAGCTTTTTGAAGGAAAGTGCATGGAACACGAGAAGGTGTTTTTTAAAGAAGATTTTTTACAGTACTTGTGGAAGTTCCAATTGTTAAATTTAGAAGATATTAAGACTGTAGATAGTTGCCCATTACATATTGTCAAACCAGGTACACACAACCTAAATAGTGGCCCTGACTTTTTAATGGGCCAACTGCGGATGGGAGGAAAATTATGGGTAGGACATATCGAAATTCACCTCAAATCCTCTGATTGGTACCTGCACCAGCACCACAATGACCCTGCCTACAATCCTGTGATTCTTCATGTTGTATGGGAATATGACATGCCTATACTCGCTCAGAATGGTGTGGAACTTAACTGTGTGGTTCTAAAAGAGTATGTAGCGACACCTATTCTAGAGCGTTACCAACAATTTTTAAAAGCTAAGAATAAATGGATCCTTTGTGAACATTCAATTGGTACAGTGAATCATTTTATACTTAAAAATTGGATGGATCGTTTGTATGTAGAACGATTGGAAACGAAGTCAGTAGAGGTGGAGCGTTTGCTAGATGCATGTACCCAGGATTGGGAGGCTGTATTGTTTCAACTATTGTCAGCAACTTTTGGCTTGCATCTCAATAAAACTGCTTTTTTGAACCTAGCACATTCTTTTGAATTTTCCCTGCTTCGAAAGTTACAAGAGATCCCATTAGGAGTAACGAGCTTGTTATTCGGTCAAGCGGGGTTTTTGATGGGGGAAAAAGAAGATGACTATTACCTAGAACTACAACAATCTTTTGTGTATATATCGAAGAAACATAGACTTACTCCTTTAAACAGCACTCAATTTCAGTTTTTTAGGCTCCGTCCACCTAATTTTCCCACAATTCGAATTGCACAGCTAGCAAGCCTATACGAAACAAACAGACATTTGTTTTCTAAAGTACTCAAGGCAAAAACAGCGGCTGACTTTTACCAACTTTTTCAGGTGCGTACTCCTATATATTGGGATACACATTATGTCTTTGGAAAAACCTCGAAGACACGTGTCAAAAAAGTAACCAAATCCCTCGTGGATTTGCTACTTATCAACGCGATTATTCCCCTAAAATATGTGTATCTGAAAATTCATAAAGCCCAAGATGTTTCTGAATTAGAACCGCTAATACAATCTTTAAAAGCAGAAAATAACAGTAGTATAAACCGATTTAAAAAGTTGAAAATCGCCTGTAAAAATGCCTATGACAGTCAAGCTTTGTTGCAACTAAAAAAAGAGTATTGCGATAAAAAACGTTGCTTACACTGTGCAATTGGGTTGCAGGTCTTGCGTTAAGGGTTGCGTTCATGAGTAAAGTCTCAAAGTAGCTACTAAGATTTCATGAAAAAGCATACATAGATTCTAACACAATAACAGTTACAACTCCCTCAAAAACAATTGCTACAATGCTCTTATGACAACTCATAACTTTCCTCAAAAAAAAAGGACAACACAATGATTCGGTTGTCCTATTTGTATTTTAGTGGGCGCTTAATAAAGTTCCGGGAACTTTGCGGGAGCTACTTCGTGCATGATCTTATAAACAGCTTCAAAGACATCTTCCTTTGAAGGTTTTGAGAAATAATCTCCATCACTTCCGTAGGCAGGTCTGTGTGCTTTGGCAGTCAATGTACTCGGTTTGCTATCCAAGTATTGGTACCCGTCTTGTTCGTCTAGTACTTTTTGTAGGATATAGGCAGAAGCTCCTCCGGGTACATCCTCGTCAACGACCAACAGACGATTTGTCTTTTGTAGGCTTTCTGAGATCCCATGCGTAATGTCAAAAGGCATCAAACTCTGTATGTCAATGATTTCAATATCAATACCAACTTGTGTCAGTTCCAATGCGGTATCTTCTACTATTTTTAGGGTGGAACCATATGAGACAATAGTGATATCTGCTCCTTCTTTTACAGTTTCTACATAGCCAATAGGGGTTCTGTATGCTCCTAGATTTTCAGGTAAGTTTTCTTTCAATCGGTACCCGTTGAGGTTTTCGATAACTATAGCAGGTTCGTCACAAGCGAGTAAGCTGTTGTAAAATCCTGCTGCTTTGGTCATGTTTCTAGGAACCAATAAATGGATCCCACGAACAGTAGCAAGGATCATGGACATCGGAGAACCTGAATGCCAAATTCCTTCCAAACGGTGTCCACGAGTTCTGATAATCAGTGGTGCTTTTTGTTTTCCGAAAGTTCGGTAACGCAAACAAGCCAAGTCATCGCTCAGTGTTTGTATGGTGTATATTAGGTAATCTAAATATTGGATTTCAGCGATAGGTCGCAATCCTCTCAAAGCCATTCCTATTCCTTGTCCTATAATGGTAGATTCACGAATCCCTGTGTCAGTTACGCGGTCTTCACCATACTTATCTTGCAGGCTTTCCAATCCTTGGTTTACATCACCAATTTTCCCTGAATCTTCTCCAAAAATAAACAGATCGGGATGTTTGTCTAGCAAGGCATCGAAATTATCACGTATGATAATACGTGCATCGACTACTTGCTTTTCTTGGCCGTAGGTAGGTGCTATCTCGGTAATTGAACTTACACCATTTCCTGTATCGTTGTGCAATTTGGTACTATACCTGTCTTGTGTAAGTTGCTTGTTGTCTACCAACCAAGTTTGTAAGGCTTTTTTCTCAGGGGAATTTTCAGCTCTTAAAAATTGCATTGCTTTTCGAGCTGTTCCGATAGTTTCTTTACGAGAAGGGGTAAACACTGTTGCTAGGTCGTTTCTCAATTTCAAAATGAAATTTTTGTTAGCACTTGTTTTGGCAACTGCATCCAACAAGTGAAGCAACTCTTTTTGTTCGTTCTGCAATGGTGTTAAAAAGGCATTCCATGCATCTTTTTTTGCCTGTAAAACTTCTTTTTTTGCTTTTTTCTCAAGGTCTAACAAAACAGTTTCGTCCTCGACAATTTTAAAAGTCTCTCCCTCAGCATCTGTCAGTTCAAACTCTAATACCCACTCTCTAAATTTCTTGTTACAGTCGTATTTTTGTTCCCATTCAAGTCTTTCTTCGCTTTTATAACGCTCGTGAGAACCCGAAGACGAATGTCCTTGAGGCTGGGTCAATTCTTGTACATGTATCAAAACAGGTACGTGTTCCTCTCTTGAAACCTTTGCAGCTTCTCTGTAGGTGTCTACCAACTTGACATAGTCCCATCCGTTGACGCGGAATATTTCCAGTCCTTTGTTGGCTTCATCTCGTTGAAAACCACCTAGTATTTCTGAGATATTTTCTTTGGTAGTTTGGTATTTGGCATGTACAGAAATTCCGTATTCATCGTCCCAAACACTTGTTACCATCGGTATTTGTAATACGCCTGCAGCATTGATTGCTTCAAAAAAGTGTCCTTCACTAGTACTTGCATTTCCGATGGTTCCCCAAGCAACTTCATTTCCTTTGTCAGTGAATTTCCCATAGCCTTCTTGTATACTAGGTACATTTCTGTATAGTTTTGAGGCATAAGCCAAACCTACCAAACGAGGCATTTGAGCTGCTGTACAAGACACGTCTGAACTTGTGTTGTATTGTGCTGTGAGGTCTTTCCAACTTCCGTCTTCTTCTAAACTGTGAGTGGCAAAGTGACCTCCCATTTGTCTTCCTGCAGAAAAAGGTTCTGCTTTGATGTCTGTATGAGCATACAGTCCTGCAAAAAATTGCTGTGGTGTAAATTCTCCCAAAGCCATCATAAAAGTTTGATCTCTATAATAACCCGAACTCCAATCACCTTTTTTAAAAGCCTTAGCCATAGCTATTTGAGGCAATTCTTTACCATCTCCAAAAATTCCAAATTTGGCTTTTCCTGTGAGCACTTCTTTTCTTCCTAGCAAGCTACATTCACGACTCAAAACAGCGGTGTAGTAATCTGTTAAAATTTCTTTCTTAAACTCTTCAAAGGATAGATTTTGTGAAGTTTTTGCTGAAGTTTTTACTGTCATGTAGAAGCCTTTTTTCTTTTTGCAAAGATACGGATAAATTGCGACAATTTAAACAAACTCTGATGCTGCCTTTAACTATTAACAATAGTTATGAAAGTTTTTTTGTTTTTTTATTACTTTTTATTCTTAGGTGTTTAAAAAAATCCTCTGCGTACATTGTTGATTATTTTCGGCAATTGTAGTACACATGAAAAGCGTATTTTTTCATGGTAAGCCTGTTCATTGAATTCCCAACCTTTGTTTGAATATACAGGTAGGTAGATTTCAAATATATCGTTGATGAAATTCAAGCGAATTCCAGATTCATAGGCCAAAAACAGGGGTTTTTGTTTGTTTTTTAGAAGCCCTATGTCACCATATAATTCTATTTTTTTCCAAATACTATAGCTGGAATTCAAAGTACTCATCCATTGGTTGGCAAAACGTTGGTGATTTTCTGTAAAAAAGGTTTTAAAACCTCCTTCTGCTTTTATAAATTCCTGATACAAAAAACCAGTGTCTTCATTACGCCCATACATACGGTGTTCGAACAGATAATCATTAGGTTTGCTCAAGCCAAAACTAAAATAATCACTTTGTGTGTTATTTTGCAGGAAGACACCTGTGTACCATCTAAGGTCAATAGTCTTGTTGTGTTTCGTTAATTTTCGATACCGCAAGTCAGTACTCCATTTTTTAAAATGAGTAGCCAACTCAACACTGCTGACCAAACGGATGTCATGGATCAGTTTGGGGATGGAATAGTTATAGCTAAGCTTTAACAAGTTATAACGGTCTTCTTTAGAGGAAACTTGTCCTTTCTCGATTTCTTTGTAAATACTGTTAAAGTCACAGCTGATAAAATTATGCCCCGGTGTTCTTAAGTTTTTTCGATTGAAATGAAATGCAATTCTAGGTTTAAGGCGCAGGAATTTATAGGACTCTTTGTAGTGGTAACTACTAGCTGTCATGCCTATTGAAATTTTATAGAAAGGACTCTCTAATGGATATACTGCATAAGCAACCGATAAACCTCCTGAAAGATTATTGGATTTTGTACTGTAGGAGGGAAGCAATCGGTATTCGAGGTTTCTAGGTAAAATAGTTTTATTGTTAAACTCAGCACCTAATATCAAACCGTCGTAGTAGTTGTATCCGACTTGAGGTCTGATAAAAATTTGATTGTAGTAGGGGTCCGAAATGTCTTTGATCCACTTCAGTTGCAGCGGTCTTTCAAAGAGTTTGGGACGTACGTTTTTCCAGTTATTTCGCTGATTTAATTCGGGATATAAATTTTCATAGTTGAGGGATACCTTTTCAAAACCGCCTTTGCTTACTGAAAAGGTTGTTTGACTTTTCACGGGTGCGAGCCATTTTTTCCAAACAATTTTTTTATCCTGAACTCCATAAATGGCGACAGGAGCTGTAAATTTTCTTTTGTTTTTTACGGTGATGTATAAGGAATCTCCTTTTTGTTGTATGTTTTTAAGGGTATAGTCTATTTTTTTTGTGCTACTGAGGTAGTCATTAAAGAACCAATCGATGTCCTTTGTGGTGTTTGATGCAATAATTTCCTGAAACTGTAAAAGTGTATTGGGACTAGCGTTTTGGTTGTTAGTAAATGACTTGAGACTTTTTACAAAGACAGCACCTCCTAAATAAGAATCTAAGTAGCGAAATCCGATTCCTGCTTTGAAGGGAGCTCCTGTAGTTCTATTGTAGTTGGAAAGATTTTCTGCTGGGGTTGTCAACGCTTGGTCAAGGTTTTTTCGTGCCGAAAGTTGGTAGACAAAAGGGTATAAATCATTGAATTTCATTTTAGACATATGAAATTTTCTAAATCCCCAAATATTGGAAAGATTCCCAAAAACTTTTGTTTGTGGGTAATACTGTTCTGTATAGGCCATGAGTAAATAGGTATGTAGCCCTTCCGAAAACCACAAGGAATTATTTTTATCCAGTAGCAAAGTGTTTTCTAGAATCCGTGAACAAAGCATTGTAAAAAGATTGTGGTCCCACTTAAACACGTCTGAATGTGGATTTAAATATTTAGGAATCCCTTGCAATGTAAATTGTTGTTGCTGCAGCAAGCTATGTGTGTTGAGTAATAGCTTGTCCTGTGAACAAGGACCTAGATAGTCGGCTATAAACGCCAATTGTCTTTTAAGAATTGATTTTTTTAGAGATTTGGGAAGGTTTTCGTTTTTTAGGTTTGTTGCAAGGGTACATCCTGGCAGTTTATAGGTTTCAAATGTTTGTTCCTTATAGATATACAAGGGAGCATTTACTCTCTTATTTCCTTTGAGTACATGTAGTACGTGTGCTCTTAAGTATTTTTTGTAGTTGTTTAGTTCGCTGTGAATTTTGTACCCTTTCGGGGTTTTTATATGTAGGGAATAGTTTTTTCGGTTTTCGTACCTAAAACCAAGGTTTTTATGAGAAGCGGCCTGCCATGTGTGATTTTGGTACACTGCTGGGACTACATGCCAATATTTTAGATTGAAATTACCTTGCGTTGTCTTTCCATAGCTACTAAATACGGCACTTGGAAGTTTCGTTAGATAACTAAAGTCAATTTTTATGGAGTCTTTAGGTGCCAGCTTTTTGACTAGAGAAATTGCAAGTAGGTCTTTTTTACCTTTGTAATAGGTATAAGGAATTGTTGTGTTGTTGATAGAAACATCCCGAATTGTAGCATAGCCTTTGTCGGAATCTTTTGCAAAAAAAAGTGTTTTTTTATGGGCTTCTAATTCGCGTTGTTGCAGGTCACTATCAGAAGTATAACTATTAGACCAATGGTGTAAGACAATGTTGTCTAAACTGTCTTTACTATTGTTGTAGTAGGTGATTGTTTGTTGGATGTCAAGAATGCTTTTTTCTGGAAAAAGCTCCGCGTTTATACCTATTAGGGTATGTTGTGCGTGTACTTTTGCCAGAAAAAAGCAACAAATTATACTTAGCTTACAAAGTGATTTCAATCTATTTCTAGGCTTAGAAATTGGGTTTTAAACTGTATTTAGCATAGAACTTATTCAGGTGTTCTATAGCTTCTTCGGCAGTATCTACAATCCTAAAAAGTTTGAGGTCTTCTTCGCTGATGGTTTCGTATTCTTCCAAGAGTGTTTGCTTTACCCAATCGATAAGTCCACTCCAAAATTTGCTCCCAACTAAAATAATTGGAAAACGTCCAATTTTAGAAGTTTGAATCAAGGTAATGGCTTCGAACAATTCGTCCAACGTTCCAAATCCTCCTGGCATCACGATAAACCCTTGTGAATATTTGACAAACATCACTTTTCTTACAAAGAAATAGTCAAATTCTAGACTCATTCCCTTGCTAATCCAAGGATTGTCGTGTTTTTCAAATGGTAATTCTATATTCAATCCAACGGAAACTCCATCTGCTCGATTGGCTCCTTTGTTTCCTGCTTCCATAATTCCAGGTCCTCCTCCGGTAATCACACCGTACCCATTTTGGGAAAGTTGGTATCCGATCTCTTCAGCTAATATGTAAAATTCACTGTCTGGTTTTGTTCTTGCAGAACCAAAAATACTTACACAAGGTCCTATTCTACTTAGTTTTTCATATCCATCAACAAATTCAGACATGATTTTAAATATTCCCCATGAATCATTTGATTTTATATCATTCCACGTCTTAGGCGTGAATTTTTCAATTATTTTACTATCGTCTTTTGCATTCATAAAACTTCCTCTTTATTTGTATTAGTAATGCAATTAAGATACCTAATTTTTATGAATAAATAGTGTTTTTGTTTCTGTATTGAATATCAGTTCTTTAAAGAGTTTTGAGCTAAAGTTCTTTGCGTAAAAAACGAGCGGTAAAGCTTTTTTTGTTTTTTGCAACCACTTCTGGAGTCCCTTTGCAAATGACTGTTCCTCCATTTTTTCCACCTTCCATACCTATATCTATAATGTGATCTGCGAGTTTGATGACATCCATATTGTGTTCAATAATAAGTACGGTGTTTCCTTTGTCTGTAAGCTGATTCAATACCTTCATCAACACGTTGATATCTTCAAAATGTAGTCCAGTTGTTGGTTCATCTAATATATAGAAGGTGTTACCCGTATCTTTTTTTGAAAGTTCTGCTGCTAATTTTATGCGCTGTGCCTCTCCTCCTGAAAGCGTAGTGGATTGTTGCCCAAGCGTGATATAGCCTAAACCGACATCTTGAATCGTTTTTATTTTTTTGTGAATTTTTGGAATGGCCTCAAAATAAGGAATGGCTTCATTGATGGTCATGTTCAATACATCGGAGATGGATTTCCCTTTGTAGCGTATTTCTAGGGTTTCTCTATTGAAACGCTTTCCTTGGCAGGTTTCACATTGTACGTGTACATCGGGTAAAAAATTCATTTCAATAACGCGCATACCCCCCCCTTGACAGGTTTCACAACGTCCCCCTTTGACATTGAATGAAAAACGTCCTGGTTTGTATCCGCGAATCATAGATTCTGGTGTCTTGGCAAACAAACTACGGATTTCACTAAATACACCTGTATATGTTGCGGGATTCGACCTTGGAGTTCTCCCAATTGGAGATTGATCGATATCGATGATCTTATCAATATGCTCCAATCCTTTGATAGAGGTATAAGGTTTCGGTTCTTTGACACCTCTGTAAATATGTTTGTTTAAAATAGGGTATAAGGTACCATTGATCAAGGTAGATTTTCCACTTCCTGAAACACCCGTCACACAAATCATTTTTCCGAGTGGAAAGCTTACGTTTACATTTTTTAAGTTGTTACCACTGGCTCCTTTTAAAATGAGTTCTTTTCCATTTCCTGCTCTTCGTTGTTTGGGAACGCTAATTTGTCTGCGTTTGGTGAGGTAGTCAGCCGTTAGTGTATTTTGTTTTTTGAGCGACGCAAAGGTACCTGCACTTACGATTTCACCACCGTGTCTTCCTGCTCCAGGACCAATATCAAGGACATAGTCAGCACATTCCATCATGTCCTGATCGTGTTCTACGACCAAAACTGAATTTCCAAGATCTCTCAATTTTACCAGCGATTTAATCAAGCGTTCGTTGTCTCTTTGATGCAGTCCAATACTTGGTTCGTCCAAGATATACAATACACCAACCAATTGAGAGCCTATTTGTGTGGCCAGTCGTATGCGTTGTGCTTCTCCACCGGAAAGTGATTTGGAAGTTCTATCGATGGTTAAATAATCCAATCCTACATCGAGTAAAAATTGAATTCGTGTACGAATTTCTTTGATAATTTCTGCTCCAATAACACGCTGGTTTTTAGTGAGCTTTTCTTCGATGTTTTCAAACCACTGGTAGAGGTCTACAATGTCCATTTGTGCTAGCTCAGAAATATTTTTGCCTTGGATTTTAAAATACAAGGCTTCTTTTTTCAAACGATTTCCGTTGCAACTTGGACATTTTTTTTCTTCCATAAAACCTTTTGCCCATCTTTTGATACTGCTAGAATCGGTACTTTGGTATTGGTTGCTAATAAAAGCTTTGATGCCTTCAAAATCGATATGGTAATTGCGAGTAACACCAAGGTTTTTTGAGTTGATTTCAAATTTTTCATCCCCTCCATTGAGCAATACTTCCATGGCTTCTTTAGGGATTTTAGAGATAGGATCTGCCAGTTTGAATCCATAACGATCTGCAATCAGTTGTATCTGTTTAAAAATCCAACTATTCTTTTGTGGTCCTAAAGGAATAATTCCTCCCGCTGCTATCGAAACACTGTCATCTGGGATTATTTTGGGAATACTCACAATTTGTACATTCCCTAGCCCATTGCATTGCTTGCAGGCTCCTTTTGGTGAATTAAATGAAAAGGAATTCGGCTCAGGACTTGGATACGAGATTCCAGAAGTAGGACACATTAGGTTTTTACTAAAGTACCTTGGTGCTTCCCCTTCGTGTTCTAAAGCCATCATGATATTGTCTCCTGCATACAAGGCTGTTTTAATGCTTTCTTGTAAGCGTTTTTTTGAAGTTTCATCTACGCGCAACCTGTCGACAACGATTTCAATATCGTGTGTCTTGTAACGGTCCAATCGCATGCCTTTTACTATGTCTTTTATTTCGCCATCTACGCGAACTTTTACATAGCCTTGCTTGGCTATTTGTTCGAATAATTCTCTGTAGTGTCCTTTTCTTGATTTGATGACAGGCGCTAAGATGATGGTTTTTTTATTCGTGTAGGTTTCTAGTATTAAATCCAATATCTGGTCGTTGCTATAACTGACCATTTTCTCCTCGGTATTGTAGGAATAAGCGTCTGCAGCTCTTGCAAAAAGAAGTCGTAAGAAATCGTATATCTCGGTGATGGTTCCTACGGTAGAACGGGGGTTTTTATTCGTTGTTTTTTGCTCTATAGAAATAACGGGTGACAGGCCATCAATTTTATCGACGTCAGGACGTTCGAGACCTCCTAAAAATTGCCGGGCATAAGCAGAGAATGTTTCGATGTACCTTCGCTGTCCTTCTGCGTAAATGGTGTCAAATGCCAATGACGATTTTCCACTACCGCTGAGGCCTGTAATTACTACCAGTTTTTCGCGAGGTATTTTGACATCAATGTCCTTTAAGTTGTGTGCTCTAGCCCCTAAAATTTCAATAAATTCTCCTTGTTTTTCCATGTAAAGTAAAAAACACAAAGATACTTATAAGTTGTGGAGTTAAAAAGTGATTTCAGTGGCATTGTTTCAATTGACAAGTGCAGATTGCAAACAAGAAAAAAAAACAGGCAACTATTGTAGTTGCCTGCTTGTGCTTAAATTGCGCGTATGTCGCTTAAAAATTCTCTTGGTGTTTTTCCGTATTTCTTCTTAAAGCATTTTCCGTAATAAGAAGGACTTGAAAAGCCACATTTGTAAACAATTTCATATATTTTATTATTTGAGTTGTGCATTAAGTCTACGGATCTTCTCAATCGATAGTCTCTGATAAATTCTACAGAACTCAATCCGGTAATGGATTTTATCTTTCGAAACAGTTGCATACGACCAAAATTAAGTGCTTCCTCAAGCTGAGATACTGAAAATTCTGTGTTGTCTAAGTTTTCTTCTATAATATCTTGTACTTTGAGGATAAACTCTTTTTCTTCAGTTTGTACTTCTGTAGCTTCTACTTCTTTTACACCTCCTGAAAGCGAAAGGTATTTTTTCTTCAATTGTAAGCGTAAGTCTACCAATTTTTCAATGCGGAGCATTAGGTGTTCCCAATTGAAAGGTTTTGGGATAAATGAATCAGCACCTGCCTTAATACCTTCAATACGGTGTTCGTTTTCTGCATTAGCAGTTAACATAATAATAGGTATATGGTTTGTTTTTAGGTTTTCTTTGAGCTGTTTTGTCATTTGGTACCCATCCATTTTTGGCATGATGACGTCTGTAATAATAATGTCAGGAATGTGTTCTAGTGCCATTGTCAATCCTTCAAGTCCATTGCTAGCTTTATATATTTTAAAGCGTGGGCTTAAAAATTCATCTAAAAAAGAACGAATTTCATCGTCGTCCTCAACGATAAGAATCTCAATATCTTTGAATAGATTGTCAAGATCCATAGCCTCAGTTTTGGAGGTTGTGGGGGCAATAATGTCTTCGCTGTATTGTTTGCTGGAATTTTCAAGTACTTTCATTATTTCTATCGATGAAGTGGTTTCGTCTGTCACAGAAGCAACTTGCACAGGTAGTACAACATTGAAAGAAGTACCGTTATTTAATGAGTCATTAGTTACATAAATGATTCCTTGGTGTTTTTCTACGAGTATTTTTGTAAATGCCAATCCAATACCAACGCCTCTGTTGGTTTGGGTGTAGTTTGTTTCAGATTCAAACTGAAAAAATGGGTTGAATATTTCTTCTTGTAGTTTTTCAGGTATGCCAATACCATTATCGTTTACTTGTATATGTATGTACTCTTGATTTTTATTTAATTCTTCTTTTTTTGGAAATTCTGAAAGGTTTAAAGGGGCTATAAGAATAGAGATTTCTCCTTCTTCTTCCGTGTGTTTCATTGCGTTGTCAAAAAGATTACTGATGATTTTTTCTAATTTATCAGGGTCAAAACTCATCTCTTTTTCTTCCAATGTGCTCTTAAACTCAAATTTTCGGTTGCTGTTTGTTGCGTAGCTTTCAAAATATTGTGAGAGTTCTTTCGTAAAGTGAACAATGTCACTATTGACCTTTTTCAAAGGCAGGTGTCCTGTTTCTACTTTTCTAAAATCTAGCAACTGCGTGATCAATTTCAACATCCTATTAGAACTCTTTCTCAGGATTTTTAAATATTGATCTGTATTGTCTTTTGAATCTCTGTTCAATTGATGCGCTACTGTATTGGAAATTATCGTCAGAGGGTTCTTTAATTCGTGAGAAATATTGGTGAAAAAGGAAAGTTTTGTTTGGTTTAATTTTGTTTGATTTTCACGTTTTATCTTTTCAATTTCTAACTGTTTGTTAAGCGCTTGTTTCTTCGTTTGGAATCTTAAATAGATAAATATTAAGGTGAAAAACAATAAGGAGTACAACGCAAATGCCCATGAAGTAGCGTACCAAAATGAATTTATTTTGATATTTATAGCTGTATAATTGTCTGACCATACATTATCACTATTGGATGCCTTTATCTTGAAAACATAGTTACCAGAACTCAAGATTGAGTATGAGGCATATCTTCTATCTGATGAAGTCAATACCCAATCCTTGTCCACGCCTTCAAGCTTGTATTGGTAATTACTCTTCTGAGGATTGTCAAATTGCATAGATGAAAACTCAACGGAGAAATTATTTTGATTGGGCTTTAAAACCAATTCTTCTTTCTTTTTTTGAAGTGGTTCATTTTTCTTGTAGACATATTTATTGACGTTGAACTCATCGGCACCAATTTTAAATTTAGTGATGTTGACATTTTGTTTGTCTGTATTGATGAAGATTTCTGATGGATTAAAAAAAGTAAGTCCTTTTTCTCCTCCAAAAAAGAGCATACCATCTTTTCTTTTCCAACTAGAGTATTTCCTAAAGTTATTGTCTTGTAATCCATCAACTACATTGAAATTTCTGAATAGGTTACTCGCTATGTCTAACATAGAAATCCCTTTGTCTGTACTCATCCATAGGTTACGATTGTTATCTTCTAAAATAGAGTAGACTGCATTGTTTGGTAGACCGTGGTTGGTATTGTAGTAGCGATATTTATATAAAGATTTGTTTCTCTCCGTACTCAGTTTTAGCAATCCAGCTCCAAAAGTTCCTAACCAAATATTATTATTGCTATCCTCGTGTACGGTAAAAACTGTATTTTTTTGTAAGATGTTTTTTGGGTCTTCGATTTTGAGTTTTGAAATTATACTTCCGTTTTCATCGATTTCCAATCTAAATATCCCCTTTGTCTTTGTAGCGACCCAAAAATACTTTTTGCTACTATAAATACATGTTATTTTTGCGTATTTGAGTTCGTTATCATTGAGGTATTTGAATGGTGTTTTTGAATTGTTTTTTTCTTTTCTGACAATACCTCCATTGACAAAGTCTCCAAACCATAGGTTCCCATATTTATCTTTTTGAATTATGTCAGTTCTTAATAGTGGATAATCATTTTTATCTAAGGTATATTGAGTACTCTTGATGATGTTACCTTGTGGGTCTATTGAATGTTTTTGAACACCATTATAAAAATTCCCCGTCCAAAGAGTGTTATCTGAATCGTCATAAAAAGAGGATAAAATTTTACTTTCTGAGTTAAGGTTTCCTTGTTTGTTTTGAGTTGTAGTAAAATTCAGATGCTTTTTAGTGATTTTTAAGGCTTTTAATCCATTATAAGTTCCAAACCAAATATACCCTTTGTCATTTCCTGTAATCTGATTAACATCACGAATTTTGTCTCTCAATGTGTTATTAGTGATTGATGAAAATGGTTTTGGATACAAATTCATTTTGTACAATCCCCCTCTGAAAGTTGCAATCCATAAAACACCTGTTTTATCTATGAGCATTTGTCGGTATGTGCCGTAGATATGAGATTCTGGATTTAAAAAACGTTTGATGATTTTTATGTTTTTGTTTTTGGGGTTTATATAACCTATTGCTTCATTCCATGAGATAAACCAAATTTTGCCATCTTTTGAAAAATCGATGTCGTTAATTTTGGTAGTCTTAAAGTCCGAGATTGTATAGAGTACTTTTTGATAAGCACTATCTTTAGCATCTTTAGGGACGTCACTTAATAATAAGGATATGTTGTTTTCGTTAATAACATATGTACTACCATCAGGATGTGATTTTATTCGTACTATCCGATCTTTCCATTTAAGTGTATTAAAATTCAATTTTTTCCCATCCTTAGAGAGTTTTGTAAAGACGATTTTTTTTGTCAAATAGCATAGAATTTCACCTTTTGAATTTTGAAAT
Source organism: Flavicella sp. (assembly GCA_042091695.1). Lineage (GTDB taxonomy): Bacteria > Bacteroidota > Bacteroidia > Flavobacteriales > Flavobacteriaceae > Flavicella. The sequence continues at coordinate 18,540 of JBELHA010000032.1, read as the reverse complement.
AATTTTTTAGTTTTCTTTAAGGTATCACTTGATGTAATATTTGTAACCTCAAAATTATCGTTCAATTGAATTTTTAAAATAGTAGTTGTACTACTAAGCCAAATAGTGCCCTCATTAAACTTATCAACTAAAAAGTCATCAAATTCAATAATCCCTAATTGCGTTAGGTCAATTGTCGTAATTTTGTTTTGTAGCTTTGAATATACGTTCAAGGCATTGCTATTGAGAATCCAAATATTGCCAAATTTATCTTCGTCAACTTTGATGATTTCATTCGTTGCTAGTGATTTTGATGGAGTTTGCTCGTTGATTTCTTTATAGGAGTAACCGTCGTATTGAAATAATCCATTGGGAGTTGAAACCCACAAATAATCTTCGTTATCTTGGTAGATGTTTGGAATTGAGTTTTGAGTAAACCCAGTTGAGGAATTAACTTCTTCAATTTTATAATGTGTTTTTGAATAATAAAATTGAGCACTGCTACTAAATTGAATAGCGAGCATTAAGAACAATACAGAGTAATATCTCATAAAACTATAATTCAAGGGGAGATTTTCCATAATGTAAAAGTATTCAAAATATTATTCATATAAAACTAAGGTCGTTATGATTGTAAAAAATGATTTTGAAGTGCCAAGATCAATTGTCTTTTACGATTGGTAAACTAATATTCGTTGTTGCTAATCCAAAATAAAGTATTGCCCAACAAAATCCATTTTAAATTCAATTAATAGACAATATAGACATTTAGATATGTTCTAAATAGGTATATTTGTGTTTCAAAAAATTAACCAATCATGATTAAAAAATATATTCTAATTGCACTTATTGTGCTAATCGCTTCTTGTGAAACAAAAAAAACAGAAGATAAAACTGCTAAAGAACCTCAAGAAATCACTTTGTACACCCATCGTCATTACGATTCTGACAAGTTGATTTTTGGAAAATTTGAAAAAGCTACTGGTATCAAAGTAAATGTTGTCAAAGCCAGTGCCGATGAATTGATCCAAAAAATGCAAAGTGAAGGAAAGCAGTCTCCTGCCGATTTGTTGTTGACCGTTGATGCCGGAAGGTTGGTACGTGCCAAAGCAAAAGGCTTGCTGCAAACTGTAAACTCGGAAGTATTGGCATCTACAGTACCTGTTCATTTGACCGATACTGACAAACAATGGTTTTCGCTGACAAAAAGGGCACGTGTGGTTGTGTATGACAAAGAAAAAGTACAGCCAGAAGAATTGTCTACCTATGCTGCCTTGTCTGATCCTAAGTGGAAAGGTGAATTGTTAATTCGTGCTTCAAGTAATATTTACAACCAGTCTTTAATGGCTTCTATCATTGCCAATGACGGTGCTGAAAATGCAAAAAAATGGGCTACAGAACTCGTACAGAATTTTGCGCGTACTCCCAAAGGAAATGATAGAGACCAGGTAAAAGCAATTTTGGCAGGTGAAGGAAAGTTGGCTGTAATCAATACCTATTATTTGGGGAAATTACTTCATTCTCAAGACGAAAACGAAATTGCGGCTGGAAATGCGGTAAGCGTCTTCTTTCCGAATCAAGAGGGAAGAGGAACACATGTAAATGTCAGTGGAATTGGAGTTGCTAAATATGCACCACATAAGGAAAATGCAGTGAAGTTTATCGAGTATTTAGTGAGTAAGGAGGTACAAGAAATTTTTGCAGACGCTAACTACGAATACCCGGTGAATAAAGAAGCCAAAGCTTCTGAATTATTAAATTCATGGGGGACTTTTAAAGAAGACAGCCTACCTTTGTCTAAATTAGGGGAGCTCAATAAAGCAGCTGTGATCCTTTTTGACGAAGTACAATGGGACAAAGGTGCGGCAGCAAAATAAGGAGGAAATAGAAACAAATGCCTAACAAAATCAAACATATTTTAAGAGACACAAACCAATGGTCATTATTTACAATGACCATTGGTTTGTTTATAGCAATTCCTGTATTTGCCATTATTTTCTTTTTGTTCAATGGACAAGGGGAGATGTGGTCACATATTGTGAAACATTTTCTTGGGGATTACATCAGTAACTCTTTGGCTATACTTTTGGGTACTGGTATTTTGACTTTTGTTTTTGGAGTAGTCAGTGCATGGCTGGTCTGTAATTATGATTTTCCCTTTCGAAAACAGCTGGAATGGCTTCTATTTTTGCCTTTGGCAATTCCTTCCTATATAGTTGCCTATGCCTACGTGGGGCTTTTTGGCAATGGAGGAACTTTACTTCCTTTGTTACACGCATTAGGAATGCCCTTTCAAAAAGTTGACATGATGAACCACTACGGATTGATTTGGGTCCTGAGTGTCTCATTATTTCCTTATGTATATGCAGGTACTCGAACCGTTTTTAAAAGTTTTCCCAAGCAATTGTTCGAAGCCAGTACACTATTGGGAGCCTCGCGTTTGCGTTATGTATTTCGTGTTGCCTTGCCCTTGGCGTCTCCTGCGATTATAGGTGGACTTTTTTTAGTATGTATGGAGGTGCTCAATGATTTTGGAGCCGCCAAATACTATGGGGTACAAACCTTTACAACGGGTATTTTTAGAACCTGGACTGCTTTAGAAGACTTACAGTCAGCAGTATACTTATCGGGAATTTTGGTGGTTTTGGTTTTTGTAATCAATTCCTTCGTAATCTGGTTGAGACGCAACAAATCCTATGCACTAAAACTCAACCCAACACAAGAAGAAACCAATCGAATTGCATTAAAGGGAGGGAGCAAATACCTCTGTCTTTTTGTTGTGTTTATTCCTGTTTTAGCAGGTTTTATATTGCCGATTTCTCAATTGCTCTATTGGGCGAGTATCACATTTGAGACCATGTTTAATACCGCCTTGTTTGAGGTAGCTGCTCAGAGTTTTGGCCTGGCCTTGACAGCTGCATTTTGTATTGTAGCGACTGCTTTGGTATTGATCTTTATAACGCGTTGGAACGGTCTTCCTGCTTTTTCAAACTTTAAAAAAATAGCGGTTGTAGGCTATGTCATACCGGGAGCTATCATCGGAATTGGTGTGATTCGTAGCAGTCAAACTGTCATAGATTTCTGCTACGATACTTTGCATTTAGAAATAGGATATTTGTTTTACGGAAGTTCGTTTATCCTTTTGTATGCCTATATATTTCGTTTTTTGGCTGTGGCTTTCAACCCTATAGATGCTAATTTTTTGAAATTAGGGAAAAATATGCATGAAGCAGCCTATACCCTAGGAATCTCAAAGTGGAAAACAGCTTTTAAAATAGAAATCCCTTTGTTAAAAACAACGTTGCTCAGTGCTTTTTTGTTGGTTTTTATAGATATCTTAAAAGAATTGCCCTTGACCTTAATTCTAAAACCCTACCATTTAGAAACACTGGCAGTTCAAGCCTATGCCTATGCCGATGACGAACGCGTGCCTGAAGCTGCATTGCCGGCTTTGTTGTTAGTGCTTGTTATTGTACTTTTGATGTGGGGAGTCAATCGCATCAATACTTCTATTAAAAACCTAAAATCAAAGCGATGAATATTTTAGAAATAGCCAGTCTTTCAAAATCTTATGATGGAAAAAAATATGCACTTTCTGACTGTAGTTTTTCGCTACAAAAGGGGAAAATATGTGCTGTAGTTGGGGAAAGTGGAAGTGGGAAATCTACTTTATTGCGATTGATAGCTGGCTTGGAACGGTCTGATAGTGGTACTGTTATCATCAAAGATAAATTGGTGAGCAGTGACAGTGTAATGGCAGCTCCACAAGATAGAAATGTAGGTTTTGTATTCCAAGATTATGCGCTTTTTCCTCACTTGACAGTAGCTCAAAACATCGTTTTTGGATTGAAATCTAACAAAAAAGAACGACTGAATGCATTGCTATCACTGATTGAATTGGAAGGCTATGCCAATGTATATCCAGGGCAATTGAGTGGAGGTCAACAACAACGTGTCGCCCTAGCACGAACCTTGGCTATGCAGCCTGAATTATTGCTATTAGACGAACCTTTTAGTAATCTAGACGCAGATCTGAAAGGAAAACTTCGTAGAGATATTAGGAATATTGTAGGAAAAGTAAATACATCGATGTTGTTTATTACCCATGATATTTGTGACGCCATAGACATTGCTGATGAAATTATTTTGTTGCACGATGGAAAAGTGGTACACCACAGTACCATAGCTGATTTTACAAAAAATGTACAAAGCAATCAAGTCCGAGAAATGCTAGAAAATCTAAAAACCAACGCTGCCCAAATTTTAGATTTTATTTCAGATACATCTCTGTAATAATTCACATATCTTTTTGACATCATAGTATTTTTTTTAAGTGCACATGTAAGTAGTAAGTTAACCTGTTTTTATAAAGATGTGTTTTTATCTTTGAAATAGATTTTATTCTGTTTGTTATATGGTGATTTATAGATAAATTTATTACTTTGGTAAAAGGGATAATTAATATTCAAATTGTTCCTGAAAAAACGCTATGAAAAAATTACATCTAAAACAGCTGTTCTTAATGCTGTGTCTTTGTATGCTGTCCTGTAACTCAGAAGAAGAAATTCATGACAAACCTATAGTCTTGGATACAGATATTTATCTATTTGGAGACGAAGAGTATGCTGAATTTATCGCCCTAGGGGTCAATGAAGTAAACGGAGATTTACATATTGATGTAACCACAGCAACGGATTTTTCTGATTTAAAAGATTTAAAAAAAGTAGGAGGAGATTTTCATATTGGAACCAATAGGAAACTAACTTCTTTAATAGGATTGGAACAGTTAGAATCAATTGATGGTACCTTTTATGTCAATGGAGAAAATGCAATTGAGCACCTTTCAGGATTAGATGCTTTGCTCACAATTGGTGGTGACTTTGTACTGCGCTCTGCAAAAGTACTACAATCTATGGAGGGCTTTGCAGCTCTCAATCATGTTGGTGGTTCCATGAGTTTCAATAATAACGCACATTTAGAATCCTTAGCTAACTTTAAAAGCCTGAGAACTATCGGGGGGAATTTAGTCTTTTATAGAAACTCAAAATTGAATTCCATCGAAGGATTGGAATCATTAACCACTATCGGAGGTGCTTTCAAATGCAATTGGAATGCTGTATTGACTTCATTAAATGGTTTAGAAAACCTGAAAACAGTGGCCGAGTTAGAAATTACTAATAATGCTCAATTAAGAGATTTTTGTGTCTTACAAGGACTTGAAATTACTTGGGTCACAACCCTAAATTCCAACGCTTATAATCCCTCTTTGGAGATGTTACAAACCACTGCTTGTGCCGAGTTGGACTAAGTACTATTTATTGTGGATACTACACATTTTTACCAAAGAATATATGATTGTAAAAAAATGCTATAAAAAATTACTATGAAAAAAATAATTAAAAAAAATATATTACTAAGTACTCTATTGCTTTCTATATCCCTAATGGTGCTCTCCTGTAGTTCTGTAGAAGAAGTACAAATACCTCCTGTGGTATTGGATACAGATGTTTACGTGTATGGGGATGAGGAATTTGCTGATTTCGTGGCTTTAGAAGTAAATGAAGTTACTGGAGATGTGCGCATTGATGCTACATCATTAACAGATTTTACTGATTTAAAAGACTTAGTCAAGGTAGGGGGTAATTTTTCTATCTTAACAAATAATGAATTGACGTCTCTAAATGGTTTGGAAAATCTAAAATCAATCGGTGGAGATTTTTTAATACTTGGAAGTAATGGTATTGTCGATATGTCTGGGCTAGAAAGCTTGGAAGAAGTTGCGGGTGATTTTGTAGTACGTTCAGGAATAGTATTGAATACGATTCAAGGATTTAAAGCACTCAAACATATTGGCGGTTCTATGAAATTCGAGTATCTCCAAAATTTATATTCTTTAGGAGATTTCTCAAGTTTGACTTCTATCGGAGGCAATTTACATTTCGAGACCAATGCTAAATTACTCTCTTTCAAAGCGTTTCCGAAACTGACAGCCATAGGAGGTACCTTCAAAAGTGTTAGAAGTCCTCTTTTGATCTCTTTGGAAGGTTTAGAAAACCTAAAAACAGTAGGTGCATTAGAAATAACAAGAAACGGACAATTGACCGATTTTTGTGCCCTGCAAGAAGTCGAAGTTACAGGAAGTAAAAAGATACTTAAAAACGCCTACAATCCAACTTGGGAGGAGATTCAAAATGGAGCCTGTGCTGAAGAAGAATAATGTTGTCTAGAGTTTAGCTTAATTTCAAGGCAATTTACTTTGCAATATCTCCCAGTCTTCTTTTGAAACTACTGGAGTATGGCTCAGTTTTTCAGACTCTTTTTCGTTGCTATATGCCACTATAGCTTTGGCTCTTTCTTTTGAGTCAGGATGACTTTGCAACCATTCTAACAATTGATTGGATTCTATTTGATTGCCGTCTATAGTATAAAGAAAGTCTGCAAACTCTAGAGGAGAAATCCCAGCTGCTATCAAATAATCCACGGCCAATAAGTCGGCCTCGGTTTCGAGATTTCTACTGTATGCTGAACCACTGATAGCTTTGATGATTTCTTTGAGTAGTTGGGGATTTGTATCACCTGTAACCAAACTTATGATAACACTCAATCCGATTTCAGTTACCAATTTTTTCATAACGTGACCTTGTGTAATGTGTGCTATTTCGTGTGCGATAACCCCTGATGCTTGCGTTTGATTTGTATTTGCAAGCAAGCCACTATTGATGATAATATGTCCGTCCGGTAAGGCGAAAGCATTTACTGCTTCACTGTCTATAATATGTACTTTAATATAAGAACGATCCAATGAATTGAAGCGGCAAATACGATGTACGATACTGTCTACGGGACTGACGATTTCTGGCAAATCCAACGCTCCTTGAGTCATTGATTTTTCGATCAATTCCCCCAGTAATTTTTCGGTGGTATCGTTTGTGCTTTCTACCTCAAACGCTTGTCTAAAGTCAACCAGTGACAATCCATACCAAAGTGTTCCTAAGAATAAAAGTGAGAGTACTGCTTTTAAAAGTGCATTTTTCATAAATAAATAGCTGTATTTTCTAGCGTTCTTTACAAATAGTATTGGTCAAGTCACTGTAAAACCACCAAGTGATATGTTTTCCTTTTCTGGTTTGTATCGCTGTATAAATTGTAACGATAAACTCGATAAGGTTAAATGTCAAAGCAACTATCAAATAAGCAAAATAGCGATTGTCTGCGGTTTCATTTTGAAAGACAATAGCAACCGTCCACCAAAATAAAACACTGTTTATTACTAATAGCGATAGCTGAGAAAGAAGTGCTTGCATGCAATGCCAACGCACAAAATAGCTTGCTTTTCGGTTGGCAAGAAAAAATATAAATGTAGCCAAGAGGTTGAGAATTGGCAAAGGCAATCCAACCATGATAGCAATAAGAGACATGACATAGCTGTTGGAAGCTTTTTCTGATTCTTCCTCAGATGGAGTGTAGGCAAATGATGTGTTTTGTATCATAATTCTTTATAGATATTCCAGACCCAATTGATAGCTATAATTAGTAACAATGGAATTGCGTACTGAGGTTTTTGTATTTTGTTTTCAAAAATAAAATAGGTTTTTTGAAAGGTGTTGCGGCCTTTTATAAGATCCCATACAATCCAAAAAGGGCAGACGACTAAAAATAGTAAGGCAAAAAATCCAAGTGGATTTGTTAAGAAAGCGTCTTGAAGATTCCCCGTGCCAATTTGAAGAATCGATCGGGTAGTACCGCAGGATGGGCAGGGTAAACTTGTTGCATTTTTTAGCAGGCAAACACTAGTGGCTCGTTCTGATTCATGAGCCGTATTTACAGTAAAAAATAACCAAACATACCCTGCAGTACAAGCACTTAATATAAATCCATAAAGCTTGTTCCTACTGAGTGACATTATAGAAGGATACTTGAAATTTTATCCATGTTTTTTTGCTTGGTTGCCCCCATGATTAAGAATAAGTCAACAATAGCCCAAATTCCAAAACCTCCACAGGTCAATAATTTTGCGATTCCCAAACCTGTATCGCCAATCATAAAACGATCGATACCAAAACCTCCTGCAAACAAGGAAACAATCAAACTTATGGTTGGATCTTTGAATTGTAAGGTAGATAATGCTACCCATTTTGACTCGTCTAATACGAGTAGTTGTTCTCTTATTGTTGTAATTTGATGACTTTCGAAAAATTTTGAATTTGACATGACAAACATGTCTACTTTTTGTGCGTCCATTATTGGGCTAAATTAAATTAAAATTACTACTCGTTGGCTTTTCGTTTACGCCCCTGTTTGATATGGTTTCAGGACTCCATTTTTTAAATCGATGTTTGTTTATTTTGTAATAGAAATAAAAAATCGTTTTAAAATCTCTTTAAAAGTAAGTAATTGCTTGTAATATTGACACTGTTTACCTCTTTTATTTTTCTTTTTTTTGTGGGGATAAAAAAATAAAATCACAGTTTATTTTCACATCTGAATTCTAGAGTCTTAGTATTATTTCCTATTTTGTGTTTTCAAAATGACGCTTTAAAACCATGCAAACCCACTATTTAACCAAAAACCACCACGAAGTGCTTCAGCTTTTAAAAGCCTGCCCTTTTCTCAGTAAATCAGACATGATTGATAGGCTTGCAGACAAAGATATTGTGGTTTCGGAGCGTACGCTTTCGCGTTATTTTGCAACCATCACTGCAGATTTTGGTATTGACATATGCTACAGCAGGCAGCACAAAGGCTATTATATAGAACAGGCAGAAAGTACCGAGAACAAAGCTCTTTTTAGGTTTTTAGACATGCTGACTCTTTCACAAGTCATGGGACAAGAACTACAACAAAAATCAGATTTCAAGTATGTGTCTTTTCAATCTTCCCAACATTTTTCGGGTATCGCTAATTTTGAAATACTAATCAAAGCTGTAAACACTCAACACTTGATTCGTTTTAAACATAGAAATTACGCCAAGAATACCGTCAAAGAGCACGTGTTGAGTCCACTGCTTTTAAAAGAATACGAAAACCGTTGGTACCTTATTGGGGTACTGCTAATAAATAGCAAAGCTGACTCAGAGCTCAGGGTTTTTGGACTAGACCGCATGGATGGAGTTGAAATTTTAGAAAAGTCCACCCTTCAAACAAGTAACTACCAAGAACAATTGAATGCTTTTGACCATATTATTGGGGTAGGTAAAGGAAGTTTAGAGCATTTTAAGATTGAAAAAGTCGAACTACTCGTCACCGCTTTACAAAAAAAATACCTAGAGAGTCTACCTTTACATGCCAGTCAAGTCATTACACCTGTTGGAGAAAAAGGTTTTAAGGTAACTTTACACGTATTCATCAACCATGAATTAAGGTCTCATATATTAAAAATGGGAAACATGGTAGAAGTACTTTCACCTATGAATTTAAGAGATGAATTCCGTTCTTTGTATAAAGAGATACTATCTAAATATTAAAATACCCCTAATAAATTTCACAAGGACAACAATTGGCATTGAAATATGTCATATTTGTATTGTTATAATAAGTACCCCAAAACCATAAGTTTATGAGAGTTCTACATACTTCCGATTGGCATATCGGAAAACAATTACACAAAGAAGATTTGAATCAGGATATAGTTTTGTTTTTTGATTGGTTACTGAAAACCATAGCGCAGGAGCAAATTGATCTTTTACTAGTGTCAGGAGATATTTTTGACCAAGCCAATCCATCGCAAGCTTCCTTAAAGATATACTATGAATTTTTAGTGGCAGTTCGTGGTCGTTGTAAAGTCATCTTAACCGGAGGGAATCACGATTCTGCTGCGGTACTCAATGCGCCAAAAGACTTACTGCAAACTATGGATATTACCGTAATTGGAGGGGCTATAAAAGATAAAATAGATTTGTTTGTGCCTGTGAAAGTAGGAGCGGAGGAACTCGTTGTTGCAGCGGTACCATTTTTAAAGGACAGAGATATCAGGGCTTCGGTTGCTGGGGAATCTTACAGTGATAAAATCACCCAAATTAAAACAGGGTTGCACCGTTATTTTGAAGAGGTAAATGAGGTGTATACAGAACATTATAATGGAACTCCCTTTATAGTTATGGGCCACTTGTATATTCATGGCGCTGCCGTCTCAGATAGTGAACGTGACATTCAAATTGGAAATCAAGCAGGTATTGAAGCCAGTATTTTTCAGGGTGTCCCAGACTATGTGGCTTTAGGGCATATTCACAAACCCTACAAAGTAGCTACCGAGTCAAATGTGCACTATTGTGGATCTCCCGTTTCTTTAAGTTTCAGTGAAAAGGAAGATGTAAAACAGATAAATATCGTAGACATTTCCAAAGAAAACGTGACTACTAAAATTGTAAAAGTACCCAAGTTTAGAGATGTATTACTTTTGCAAGGTTCCCTAGATATAGTAGCACAACAATTGGAAGCCTATACCAAAACACACGATTTACCTGCTTTAGTGGAGGTGCAGGTAACAGAACCCATGGAAACCTTGAGTTCTTTTGAACAGTTCCAACAATGCATTCAAGAATATGAAAGTCCCGATCTAAAAGTACTGAAGTCTAAATTGCAATTTGAGACAATGCAGGGAGGAAGTAGTGCTATCGTTGATACGTTTTCAGACTTAGAAGACCTAAAACCATTGGAGCTATTTCAAAAAAAGTTGGACTTGGACTTACAACTAGAAGGAGCAGAAAAAGAGGAGTTTACCAATGCATTTCGTGAATTATTACAAGATTTAAACCTATAAGATGAAGTTACTACAATTACAATTTGAAAATATCCACTCGCTTAAGGGAAAACATACGATTGACTTTGACAATGGGGTGCTAAAGGAAGCGGGACTTTTCGCTATTACAGGACCTACAGGCTCTGGAAAGTCAACCCTACTTGATGTCATCAGCTTGGCCATATTTGGAAGGATTCCAAGATTGAATGGAAAAGTCTCAAAAAGTATCGTGGTAGACGGGGGGATCATGACCCGTAATACTTCAGATTGCTTTGCAGAAGTAAGCTACGAATCCAACGGAAAAACCTACAAATCACACTGGTCTATTGCCAAAAATAGAAATGGCAATTTAAACGACTACAAAATGGAATTGTCCTTACGCAAAGGGGAACTATATGAAATACTCAATAGTTCTCGTGCTGATGTTCCAGACGAAAATGCAAATTTGATCGGTTTGAAATACGATCAGTTTATACAGGCTATCGTATTGTCACAAGGACAGTTTAGCAAGTTGATCCATGCGAGTAGAAAAGACCGAAATTACTTGTTGGAAACGTTGACAGGTGCTCAAAAATACCGACAAATTGGAATAGCTGTTTTTCAAAGAAAGAGAAGGATTGAGTCTGATGTGAAACTCAAAAGCGAGGTTTTAGATAGTGTAAAACTTCTTACTGAAGAAGAACTTGCCTCTAAAAATCAGCTGTACAAAGCAGGTAAAAAAGAAGCGAAAGCAGCACAAGAAGTTTTACATAAACTCGGCGAGGCTTTGCAGGTAAAAAAAGAATTGGAAGCAGATTCTAAAGCACTGCAAGAGCAAGAAGTACAAAAAACAAAAATAGTCGAGGACATAGAAAAGAAACAAGAACTGTTTCAAAAGCTCGCCAAAAACGATCAATTTTCTATCCATAGAGAAGCTTTACACCACTTCGATACATATAGCTCAAAACACAAAGAGATCACAGGTAATGTTAATGCTAAGACTGAGGAGCTACAAAAAAAGAATTCAGCGCTCGATTTAGTGTTAGAAGAGGGAACTAAATTTTTGGGAAATCCTGTTTCTAAAGTTATATTTTCTAAAAGCTTAGCTGCCTTTTCTAAGGAGATTAGATTTCTTTTTTCCAAAGAAAACAAACAACAGGCACTACTGCTCAAACAGCAAAAAGATGTAGTCGTTTCCTTAGGGAAATTGAGAGGTAATGACGTTTTTTCAAAAGATAATTTTCAAGTCCTCACAAAAGAACTTAATGACCGTATTTTAGAAATACAACAAAAGGTTAATTTAGATTCAGAAGATACTGAGGTGGCGCTTACAGCTCATTTAGAGGTGTTGGAGCGCAACAGTAAGCAATTGTCGGCATTGCAACAACAACAAAACGAGTATCTAAATAAGTTAGTACTTTCGAAAACAGCTGCTGCCGATGCAGATAAAAAGGAGAAAGAAATCAAGACTCTTGAATCCGAAACGATAGTATTGATAAAAGAAATAGATGCTGCAACTATAGAGCTTGAAAAGTTAAAGGCTGAAAAAGAAGCACAACAACAGATTGCTAACTTTGAAGAACAGCGAGCGAAATTAGAAGAGGGCTGTCCTTGTCCACTCTGTGGATCTAAAGAGCATCCTTATGTAACTGAAGGGCTGCACATAAAGAAATTGGAAGACAACTTGTTAGAAAGCAAAGAGAAAGAGTTGCTCTCAAAACGCATCATAGTGTCTGGAAATAAAGCGCTTGTCAAAGAGAAAAATGAAGTGCGACTTTCTAGGCTGAAAGAGGTGAAAACATGTAAAAACGCAGCAGATGAATTATTAGTAAAGAATGAAGAAGTGTTGATTTCTTATGCTATTGAAGACTTTGCAGATGTAAATGGACTGATTGTTAAGATTTCAGCTATTTCCGACAATGAGAAAGCATTAAAAATACAAATCAAGGCTTTAAGCTATATCAAAGATTTAAAGGATATCGAAGCACTTTCCTGTGAAGGAATACTTCTTAAGAGTGATTATGAAAATTTAGTCAAAGATAGAAAAAAGAAGTACCAAGAAGATGAGGCTGTTTTTGAGTTCACTTTTAGTGATTTGACCGCTCGTTTTAGCAAGTTAGAGGTGTCTTCTGAAAGTTTAGGGAAAGATGTAGAAAAATTGCAGTTGGAATTGAAAAGTCTACTTCCTCTCCTTGAAGAAACTACAAAGGGACTACAAGAAATAGCTAAAGCAGCTGATCTTTCTAGTATTGATAATTTAAAAGCACAATTATTACCCGATCAAGAAGCTCAAAAGATACGTATAGTGAAGGAGGGACTGTCTCAAAAGTTGGCAACCATTAAATCTAGTATGAAAACCTTGCAAATAAGCCTTGCTAAAGGGAAGGTAAATGATACCATGACAGGTACTTTTTCAGCGTTGACCACTGTCAAAAATGAAAAAGAAAGAGCGTTGGCCTCCTTGCAAAAACAATTGGGAGCCATGGAACAGGAGTTTGAAACAGATAACGAGAATAGAGACAGTTACAACCGACAATTAAAAATCCTCAAAGCGCTTCAAAAAGATTTGAATTTATGGACGAAGATGGATCGCTTGATTGGAGATGCCAAAGGAAATAAGTTCTCCAATTTTGTGCAAGATATGACCTTACAACAATTGGTGTTTTATACCAACAAACGTTTGTCTGATTTGAGCGATCGTTACGAGCTAGTATGTCCAGAACTCGATGACAATGAAGACTTGAAAATTCGCGATTGCTATATGGGGAATCAGTTGAGATCTGTAAAGACTTTATCTGGTGGAGAGACCTTTGTGGTGAGTTTGGCGATGGCTTTTGCACTGTCAGATTTGGCTGCTAAAAATGTGAAAATATCCTCCTTGTTTATAGACGAGGGCTTTGGAACACTGGACCCAGAGGTACTAGACCAAGCCATAGGGATCCTTGAAAAATTGCAAAATGAAGACGATAAGTCTATTGGTGTGATTTCACATATAGAGGCAGTTAAATCCCGAATCAATACCCAAATAAGGCTGTCAAAAAAAGGATCTGGATTCAGTTCTTTGACTATTGAATAATGTCAAATTTGTTAACTAAAAAAGCAAAGTTTTATAGTGTGGTTTGCTATTTTTATTAATTTAGCTATAGCTATGAATTAAAAAAGATTGTAGTGTGCTTTGGGTGCACACAATCGCAATAAAAATGATGACAAAAAACGTAGAAGTTAGTTTTACATTAGAGAATTCTGTAGATTCAAATACTACCCAACATCAAGCTATTTTAGGTTATTTAATGTCGTGTACAGGGATTCACAGAATTACTGTTGGAGAAGACGTATATGAATTGTTTAAAAGAGCTTGTCTTTTATTTCCTAATTTACACTTTTCAAAAGGCTATCGTAAGCAGGAGGATCTTTTTTACTTCAATATAGATGGAAAGAACCTGACATTCGAGGTTGGACACCTCAAAGATTGTATGCATACCTTTTTATCAGATACAAAAGAGGATAAATTGAATTTCTTCGACTGGCTCGACAGGTTTATGCCTGATGAAGAAGCTCAAAATGAAAAAGAATTTGAAACAAATCCCGTGCATGCCTTTGAGCAGCAACAAACTTGTTTTTTGAGTGATATTTCAGGAAATCCACTAAAGACAGAGTTGCAGTCTAACTTGCAATGGCCACTTTCAGAAACCACACAAAAGAACGCAGAGTTTTTTGCCCAACAACTCCTGCCATATTTAACCTAAATAAGACAATTTTCAAAAGCCCATTCTCAAACGAGACTGGGCTTTTTGGTTACAGTACATTGGTTTGAAATGCACTTGGTAATAAGTTGGGGATGAGTTTGATCACTACGGGAAGAACTAAGGAGCCTCCTGGTAAAAGAAATAAGGCAAAAGAAGGGATAGTTTTTGCCAAATCACCCAATTGAGTTTTCACCGTTTTTAATTCCTCTTTTGACAAATCTTGTCGCGTTGCCTTGCCCAACAATGCAACTAATTCCTTACTCTCTTTAAGTTCTGTTTGAAGTTTTTTTTTATTGTTTCCTAAGATTCTACTCCAATCATTTTTGACGGTGTCAAAAAGGCGACTTTGAATACTTTTACTTAAATAATACTTGTTTTTAGTGTTTTTATCTGCGATGAATTGTTGGATCGCTAGAAAGGAATTGTTACAGGTTTCTTTTGAAATCTGTAATTTTTCGGTAAGTTGCTCTATTAGTACAATTTCTTTTGCGTCCAAATCATGGTCCGCACAAGCTGTGAAAATTGCCATCTCAAGTAGGTATCTAGATAGCAATTCAGAAGGTTGTTCATCAAAAGTAATACTTTCAATAGAAACACTTCGCTCCATATAGGTTTTTGCTTTCTCTCGGTTTTCAGCATCAAAATTGGCATTTTTAATCAAAGCATTGAAAATGCTACGCTCTTCTTTAGCTATAGTACCATCTATCCACGCTGTAGCAGCTACAATTTGTAGTAGACTGAGCAGTGCTTTTGTTCTTTTTTCAGAGAGGTTATTAGTGTTAGGTTTTGAAAGGTATTCTTGAAATAAAATCAAGTCTAAAGTTTGAATACAATTGGAAAGGTAATTGTTGAAAAACTTACTTGAAAATGTGTTGTATCGTTCTGTATAAAGGTCTAATAATTTTTCTGTAACGGTATATATACAGCTATTTTCCTTAGTATTCAGAGTGTAATTACTGTCTAATTGTTTGAAATAACTTTGTATAGCTAATAAGTGTGCTTTTTCTGTTTGAGTGCTGTTGTTCAATTTACTGACGAGTAACATGCCTTCAAAGAAAAACAACTTTGAAGCTTCTGTACTTGCGTATTTATCAAAGGCAATATTCGTGTGGAAAATAAATTGATGCCCTTGTCCATAAGGAAATCCTGTAGGCTGCAAAGCGGCATAGGTCCTCAAATCATTACTTATAACATCAGTAGGGAGCTTTTCTATAATTTCTTCATAGTTGTCAGTGGTTTGAAAGTATTTCTTCAACCAATTTTTTTTAAAAGGGGAGATTCTGTTTTCTGACATTTTGGAGTTTTTTTTTAAAAGTAGTCTTTTATTGATAATGAATGCTCTATAATTGTAACTAATACGTGAAAGTTAGTTTTCAGTTGATAAGCGTTTTTGTTAGAATTCCCATTGTTTGTACGTTTTTATCGATTCATGTTTTATTTTTTGTTTTTATACAGTTATTTGAAGTGTTGCTTTCTATTGACAAGCGTTTTAGCGGTGTTGGTTTTTTAGTCACAAATTAAAGTGTCTATTGATTTTAATTGTGCTGTTTTTTTCTATTTTAGCAAAAAAAATAGTTTCTATGCCCCACCCCAACTACCCAGAACAACACGAAGAAAAAGCATTGCCAGGATTTAGCGAATTCCGTTATTTCACTAGGGCAGGAGTCGATATAGCTACTATGAAAGATTTTGGCTATAAAGCAGGTTCTCGACCTAAATTTAATGCTTTTGCAAGACGTTTTCGTTTGGCTTTTAGCATGGAAGATGTTGTGTTTAGTGGCTACGGTAAAAAAACATCTAAAGGTTACAGTGCTTTGAACCGACATTTTTTAATGTTCAGTGCCTTTGAACGCTATGCACAAGATTGTGAAGGTGTTTATCAAGGACGATACGATCAGGCTTTGAAATATGTGGCTACTGAACGTTTTTCGGAGATTAAAGAAGCTTTTGATACCGTGGATACCAACGATGTGGTATTTGATTTTTTACTAGAAAATACACAAAAAGAGGAACAAAAGAAAGCATTAAGAGCTTTCAGAGCAGGAGAAAGCAAAAGAAATGGTTTGTATATTAGTGCTATGCTACGCAATAGTTATGTGCATGGTAATTTGTCGGTACACCTTTCAGGAGCAGAACCGGGAGCTGTTGATATGCTAGCTAATTTTATGACCGCTTTTCTATACAAGGCTATTTGTGAAGATTTCAACAGGCGTTTGGAGGGAGTACGTTATATGATTTCTGAAACTCTGATTGAAAAAGAAAACGATTAGCGATGTTTCAATTTTTACAGAACCTTCTAAACGGTGCAGGGTGTATAGTGTTGATTGTATTTGTTTTTGCTATTTGGCTTTTATGGGGAGTGTTTTCTTTTGTTTTCAATTTGATTTGGACCATCATTTGTGCTCCTTTTGAGTTCATAGGCTGGTTGTTTGATTTTATTTTTTGAAACGACAATCCTTTTACTAATATTTTTACAAATCGACTTTACAACTTTTTAAGATTTCATTAAGAGGTGTGCTTAACTTTGGTTAAGTTAGCCACAAAGGGTTTTTATTAGTGTTTGTTTTTGACTAGTTTTGACTTCATTTTATTTCAAATGAACGATTATAAGTCAATCGCAGTACTCCCTTTTTCTAACATGAGCTCAAACGAGGAGTTGTCTTATTTCTCAGAAGGAATTTCTGATGAGATTACCAATGCATTAACTAAAATAAAAGAGTTAAAAGTAACCTCAAGAACCTCCTCTTTTACCTTTAAAAATAGTGACAAAACTCTTACTGAAATTGGAAAAGCACTCGATGTTTCGATTATTTTACAAGGAAGTGTTCGCTTGTCTAGTACCGCCATTCGAATTACCGTTCAGTTGATAGAAGTTGCGAACGATTTGAATTTTTGGTCGGAGACTTTTGACCGTGATTTTAAAAATGTTTTTGCAGTACAAGACGAGATTAGTTTGATCATTGCAGATAGACTGAGAGAACATATCGGACATTTCAACATGTCGGACCATCTTGTAGATACATATGATGTACCTTTTGAAGTGTATAAAAATTACCTAAAAGGACGCTTTTATCTGATGAAATTGGATTATGGTAATAGCATGAAGGCCATCGGTATTTTTGAGGATGTCATTGAGAACTGTCCTGATTTTCCCTTAGCCTACCTAGATTGCAATCAAGCCTATCTCTACATGGGTACAATGGGATTGATGGATGTTGCTGTGGCCATGGAAAAAGCCCAGCCCTTTTTCGAAAAGGCAATTGCATTGGGACCGAACCTCTCTCAGACTCAACTGAATTTAGCTTGGATAGCGATGTGGTACAAATCAGACCTCAAGACGGCTTATGAACATTTGAACAATGCTATGGCGATTCGAGCTACGGATGAGATGTACCTAACTATGTCCAATTTTAAGACAATAGAAGGAAATTTAGATGCTGCAGGAATTTATATTGACAAAGCACTAGAAATAGCTCCTTTTTCAGCGATGAATATTGATTATAAAGGCTTTTGGTTTTATATGAAGGAAGATTTTGAAAACGCATTGGTCTATTATAAACGCTCCTTAGAATTAGAACCGAATTTACCTTTTCCAGTTTTTTGTATTGGTATGTGTTATTTGTTGAGAGGTAATACCACGCAAGCATTGCAGTATTTTGAAACACTGCCAGAGGATAGCAATGGGTTTCTTTCCAAATTAGGAGGTCTTATTATTACCCATGTACATTTGGGCAACCTCGAAATAGTTGAAGAGGGCATCTTAAAGCTAAAGTCCTATTTGCAAACACAGTTTGCAGGAAACGCTATGAGTTTTCTAATCATGACACTTGCGCAAATGAACCGCAGCGATGAAGCTATTGCATACCTCAAAGAAGCCTTGGAGAGAAAAATTTCTATCGTGGCCCTATTACCGACAGAACCTCTTTTAAAGCCTTTACATAAGCATCCGGAATTTATTGAGATAATGGGGCGTTTTATCCAGAAAAAGGAACCTAAAGTTCCTAAAGTTAAAACAAAGAAGTTATTGTTTTCTCCCGATGAAATGAAAAAATACAAAACCCGCCTTTTGGAGTTGATGGAGCAAGAACAGTTGTTTCT
>JBELHA010000031.1:0-37410 GCA_042091695.1 Flavicella sp. | reverse complement strand
TCCCGAAAGAACTGGATTTTGAATCCAGCGCGTCTACCAATTCCGCCACCAAGGCGTCTATGGTAATACGGGTGCAAATTTATAAAATTATTTCAATCTACAACACATTTTCAAAAAAAAATTAGAGCAAAGCTTAAAAATATTTCTATTTTTGCAGGGTCTAATATTTGAACTATTCAACTAACACACATTAACATCATGTCTGACAATAAATTAGCTCCAAAAGTATTTGCCTGTTCACAAAGTTTTGAATTGGCAGAAAACATTGCAAAAGAATATGGAACAGAACTAGGAAATATAAACATCTCTCGTTTTAGCGATGGAGAATTCCAACCTGCTTTTGAGGAGTCTGTTCGTGGAAGGCGTGTATTTATTATTGGATCTACATTTCCTAACTCAGACAACCTGATGGAAATGTTATTGATATTGGATGCTGCTAAAAGAGCATCTGCAAGACATATTACAGCTGTAATGCCTTACTTTGGTTGGGCAAGACAAGACCGTAAAGACCGTCCAAGAGTTGCCATAGGTGCAAAATTAGTAGCCAACCTATTACAAACGGCTGGAGCAACAAGGATCATGACTATGGACCTACATGCAGATCAAATCCAAGGTTTCTTTGAAAAGCCAGTAGACCACTTGTTTGGTTCTACGATCTTTATGCCGTATATCAAAAGTTTAGGCCTAGAAAATATGACCATGGCTTCTCCTGATATGGGAGGATCTAAGAGAGCCTATGCTTACTCTAAACACTTACAAAGCGAAGTAGTGATCTGCTACAAACAACGTTTGAAAGCAAATGTTATTGACACTATGGAGCTTATCGGTCATGTAGAAGGGAAGGATGTAATACTAGTAGACGATATGATTGACACAGGAGGAACACTTGTAAAAGCAGCAGATGTCATGATGGAACGTGGGGCGAAAAGTGTACGTGCTATCATTACACATGCCTTACTTTCAGGAAATGCCTACGAAAAAATAGAAAACTCCAAACTCTTAGAATTGATCGTTTCTGATTCTATTCCATTAAAAAAGCAGAGTTCTAAAATAAAAGTTGTAACTTGCGCACCTTTGTTCGCAGAAATCATGCACAACGTGCAAGACAACCAGTCGATTAGCGACAAATTTATCATCTAAGAATACTAATAAATATATATATAATGAAATCAATTACAATCAAAGGATCGAAAAGAGAAAGCGTAGGAAAAGCGGCGACTAAAGTACTACGTAATGCTGACAAGGTACCTTGCGTATTATACGGAGGAGAAAATGCCATTCATTTTTCAGCAGAAGAAAAAGCATTTAAAAACTTGGTATACACTCCGAATGTATATACTGCAACGATTGATCTTGATGGAGAAACAGTAACTTGTATCCTTCAAGATATCCAATTTCACCCAGTAACTGACAAGATTTTACACATTGACTTCTACCAGTTATTCGACGACAAAGAAGTAACTATGGACATTCCTGTTACTTTGGTAGGAAGTTCTCCAGGGGTTATGATTGGTGGAGCTTTGCGTTTCCCAAAACGTAAATTAAGAGTAAAAGCTTTGCCTGCTAACTTACCAGATACTATCGAAGCTGACATCAGTTCATTGGAAATCGGAGACAAATTATTTGTACGTGAGCTTTCTATCGAAAACTGTACAATTTTACACCCTGAAAACACTGTAGTGGCTCAGGTAAGAATGTCTCGTGGAGCACAAACTGAAGAAGTAGAAGAAGAAGGAGCTGAAGAAGCTGCTGCAGAATAAGCATAACTTATAATAAACTAAGGTTCATTTTGACTCAGGTCAGAATGAACCTTTTTTAGTTTGTTACAAATCCACTGGAAAACTGTAATTTTGACAATTGAACACCCTGTCCCTAATGGACAAATACACTAATTTATGAGAAAATTTTTAATAGTCGGATTGGGAAATATTGGCGCTGAATACGAAAATACCCGCCATAATATTGGATTTAAAATCGTAGAAGAACTCGCTACAATGGAAAAAATCCGATTTGAAAGTGATAAATTAGGGCAGGTTGCCACTTTCAAGTTCAAAGGTCGAAGTATTACCCTGCTAAAACCGTCTACCTATATGAATCTAAGTGGAAAGTCTGTTAAATATTGGATGCAAAAAGAAAAGATTCCTGCAGAAAATATCTTGATTATCTCTGATGATTTGAATATTGATTTTGGAACCATTCGCCTCAAAGCTAAAGGGAGTGCAGGTGGTCACAACGGCCTAAAAGATATCAATGAAAAATTGGGACACCAAAATTACCCTCGTTTTAGATTTGGAGTAAGTGCCAACTTCTCCAAAGGACGACAAGCAAACTATGTATTAGGAGAATGGAGTAAAGAAGAAAACAGGTACTTGCCTGAACTATTATTCAAAGGCGCCAACCTCATCAAAGCATTTACCACAGAAGGTATTGGAAATACTATGAATAAATACAACGGACCTTTAGAAATATAATCTTTTAGGTCCGTTTTTTATTTTGTGATTATGCGTTATCAGAGGCAAACCATTCTGCATACGAACTTGCAGTTTCTTGAAGTCGTATGGAAAACAAAGAAACTGAGTCTGGCAATCTAGCTCCTACCTTTTTGGCAAAATCTATTAACATCATCTCTGTGGTAGGCTGGTAATCTACCTTGATAACAGCGTGTCCCAAACGAGACAATTCATCTGCCAATTCTGAGTGAGGATTGTTTTTACTAAAAATAGTCGTATGGTCAAAAACATCGACAATCTCACTGTTTACAATCTTTTTTAAATCAGTAAAGTCGATCACCATCCCGTATTTTGGATTGTTTTCATCCATAATAGGGCTCCCAATAACCGTTACGGATAATTTGTAACTATGCCCGTGAAGGTTGCTACATTTCCCATCATATCCAAACAAGGCGTGCCCTGCTTCAAAATCAAAATGCTTGGTAATTCTTATTTTTTTCATGCTGCAAAGATAGTAGATTTCTCCATACCATGAGACATGCTACAAAAAACGTAACATAGTATTATTTCTTCCACTTAGAGAGTATTTCTTTGGTGAAATCAGACAATACCAAAGTACCGCTAATACCTGCTCTTTTAGGCAAAAGTTCCTCCCACGCTTCTGTACCTTCCCAAAACACCTTTTTCATTTCTAACAAAGCATCGGAATTGTAACTTGCCAGTTGTGAGGCCATAGAGGCTATAGCTTCGGCCAAGGCATCTTGGTCTTTTACTAGTTTTGCATACAATCCATGAGACAAAGCCCAAGAAGCATCGTGCCATTCAGAGGCCTCTAAAGTCAAGTGACAAAATGCAGCTTTCCCAATTTTTCGTGTTACCGCAGGCTCGATTACAAAAGCACCAATACCTATAAAAAGTTCAGACAATTTTACGGAGGCTGCTTCTGTAGCAATACAATAATCACAAGCAGACAACAAGCCGACTCCTCCACCTACTGCTTTTCCCTGAATAGCACCTATAACTATCTTAGAGCACAAACGCATGGCGTTGATTAAATTCGCAAAACCCATAAAAAACAAATCGCCTTCTTCGGGTGTCGATACCTCCAAGAGCTCGTCAAAAGAAGCACCAGCACAGAAAGCTCGATTTCCTTCACTTTTTAAAACAACTACACGAACCTCAGCAAGCGTATCGAGTCGTTTAAACTCCGCTGTCATCTGTGTCAAAAGAACTGATGGCAAAGAATTACTCGCTGGATGAAAAAATGAAAGGGTTGCAATTCCTTTGTCTATAGTAGTATGTATGTGTCCTGTTTCCATATCTCAAAGGTACAGTATTTGGAAGAAAAAAATAAAAGGCAAAAAAGAAATTTATAGCCCTAAGAGCGTGTGCACATTTCTCTTAAAATATACCCATAAAATAGAGGAACGCAGCAACATCCAAATGGTAAAAGCTATCCATACACTAAAAAGTTTTAAGCCAAACGAGTCGCTTATTAATAGGGCAGGTACAAAACCTAAAAAAGTAGCAACCGCAACTGTATTACGCAACACTACTGCTTCTGCCAGTCCTTTAAAAATACCGTCAAACACAAAAGCAATTGCATTTAATGGCTGTGTGATCAACACCAACCACAACACCTCAGACAACACCTCCAAAACCTTTGGGTCACTAGTAAAAACCAAACCTAAGTCTTCGTAAAAAACAAAACAAAAACAGCTCAAAATAAAAGCGACTACCACCGCATATTTGAGCAAGTCTCGCAATAGAATTTCTAAAGAAAGTAGTTCGCCTATGCCTTTTAATTTTCCTGCAACGATACTTCCAACACTGGCGTAACCATCCACAAAAAAGGAGAAAAACATCCACACCTGAAAACATATTGTTTGTGCAGCTATATAGGAAGCTCCATAGGAGGTTGCATATGAATTTGACAAATAGATCGCCACATTCAATGACAGAGAACGAACGAACAAATTAAAGCTCAATGCAGCTATTCTTTTTATTTCTTCATGAAAAGGAGCTTTTATAAAAAAGGGAAAAGGCGTTTTATTAACATACATCCACAGCCCCATTGCGGCCATGATTATTTGCGCAGCAACACTTGCATAGGCAGCACCCTCTACATGCATCCCTTCTAAATATCCTGGAATACCATACACCAATACCACATCCAATACGATATTCACCAAAACCCCTGTAACACTGATTACCATGGGTAGAAAGGTGTTCTGCAGACCCGAAAATATTCCATAAATAGTAAAAATAAAAAGAGAAAAAGGCAGCCCTATCGCTCGAATCTTATAATAGGAAACTGCATAGTCTAAAATAAGACCTTCTGCATTGTACCACTGAAAAATATAGTGTACTAAAAATAATGTTAAACCGTATAAAAAAAGCCCAAGGCTTATATTAATTGCTAAGACATGTCCGGGTAATGTTTTTATTTTCTCTAAAGCATTCATCCCTACATATTGCGCAATGATAGAGGAAATAGCCGTTCGCGTCTGTCCGAGAATCCATACTATCGAAGCGATAAAAGAACCCGCAATCCCAACTGCTGCCAGAGCTTGAATTGCATTTGTGTCTACATTCCCCACAATTGCGGTATCTATAAGCGATAGTAAAGGCTCTGAGATACCTGCAATGATAGATGGTATCGCCAAAGAATTAATGTCTTTAAAACGCATTTTATGTGGGTTCATATATTGGATTTAATTTGCTTTGATAAATGCTATAGAAGCCACGATTACCTCTAAAAAATCGGAAGGTAATTCCTCGGACTCCCAAGGTTGTTTGGCACCAAATACATGGTCCCCATTTTCGATACGCAATAATGTACTTTGAGAGCTCCAAGCCTTTAGATTTTCTCCTTCTTCTATGAGTACAGTACTGTCAGCTGTTCCGTGTGCAATCAAATGCGGGATTTGTAGGTTTCTCGCTGCACTTGGAATATCTAAACGTGCTCTATTCGCCATAAAATCTTCATAAAACTGAATATAATGCGGCATCTGCTGTTTGGTACGTGCATTTTCAATATGAGCCACTCCTTCTTTTTTCCAATGCTCTAAAATAGGCCCCTCTGGAAAACGACTCGCGTAATCAGACACAGCACCCCAGGTTATTACTTTTGATATCCTAGTATCTAGGGCAGCTTTTAACACAACAGCACCACCTCCACGAGAGTGCCCCACTAAGTTGACCTGATCAGCGTCCAATTCTTCTGAAAAATCAGGCTGTGAAAGTAGCCAATCTAAAACGCTTCCCAAATCATCTTGTTCTATGGAATAATTGTTTTGACCGAAAGCCTCTAAATCTGGAAAATCTATAGGTTGCTCCATAGTACCTCCATTGTGCGAAAAATTAAACTTTACCATAAAAAAGTCATCGGCAGCAAATTTTTGTGCCATCAAATCAAAAGCACCCCAATCTTTATAACCTTTGTACCCGTGACAAAATACCACTAAAGGTTTTTTTATCCCTGTTGCGTTGTAATAGATATCCATTAGGATATTCTTACTGTGTTTTCCTGGTATTTGAATATTTTTATCTAAAATCATGTAGTTGTTTTTAATTGCTAAAATCTGGACGGTCTGGATTTTGAATAAAGGGATGATCTTGGTCAAATAGCTCGTTGAGCATACTTTTGACGACCTCCATAAACGCTTCAATACGGGCTGCTGTTACGTGAGTGTCTTTTTTCCTAGCTGTCCCAAAGTTTAAAGACAAAAAGCCTCCTTTTGTATTTCTAAAAGAATAGATTCCTGCCTGTACACCATTTTGTAACAGTTCAGGGTTTTTACTTGTATATAAAAATGCGTACAACAGTACCTGTAGGGCTTTTGTGTAACTATATTCTTGAATGGTATTCTCCAAATCAGAAACTTGTAACTGAGAGGCACTCACTTTTCCTGACTTGTAATCTACAATACGAATCACACCATCTAGCATGTCTATCCTATCTACCGTTCCTTTAATATAAACTGGATTTTCTTGATTTTTAATATGAATAGGAAAGGCTATCTCTTGCTCTGTTCCCAATATCTTAAGTGCTTTTCCCGCTTGCAGTAATTTTTTCTCAGATGCTAAAAAGTTCAGTACAAAACGTTCTGCAACTTTGAGAATCAATTTGTTTTTACCACTCGTAACTTGTCCGTTTTTATATATTTTTTGAAATTGTACTGCTATTTCTTTAGGCGTATTTTTACGCATTTCTGAAAGCGCCTCAAGGGTCAGTACTTTTCCTACATAAGGTGTATAAAAACCGTCTAGCACCTCGTGCACAACCGTTCCTAATGTATTTGCAGCTATTGTTTCATCAATTTCTTCTACATCTTTAACCCCCAAAATGTAACGCTTGTAATAGGCTATTGGATCTTCTACATATTTAGAGAGTGCAGATGGAGAAAAACCGCGTTGTGCTATTTGTTGCAAACGCTCCATCATTTCAGGTGTTTTTTCAACAGTCAGTTCATCTTTCTCCTCAGTAACGACCTTGGGAGCAATACTTTTCTTAATCAGAGTAAAACCATCCATCTCTAGTTGTGTCAAGAAGCGACTGCGTTCTCCTGCTCCGTAGGCATCTGTCTCTGTATTATAAAGTAAAAAAACAGTTTTTGCACGTTGCAGTAATCTGTAAAAATGATACGAGAATATTGCATCTTTTTCGTGATAAGTCGGTAAGCCATACTCTTTTTTAACATCAAAGGGAATAAACGAGTTTTCACTTTTACCCGCAGGTAAGACACCTTCATTCATTGAGGTAATGATAACTGTTTCGAAATCCAAAACTCTAGTTTCTAAAACCCCCATCAATTGCAAACCACTCAATGGCTCTCCTTGAAAGGATAATTTTTCTGTACTTACCAGTTGCTTATAAATAGCGTGTAATGTATTGATAGATCGAATGTGTTCATAGGTTCCGTTTAAATTTTGCAATTGAACGAATAGATTGTAATAGCGGTACAAGCACTCACGCTCAAATCCCTCAAAATTGTCTTTTGCAGTTGCAATCAACTGTACACATGCTGCTAAAAAGTTTTTTACTCGTTGTGTCATAGCAAACAACACTCCCAAACCAGACAGTTCTGAAAACTCCACCAAAACAAGGGTGAAATCTGTGACAGGTATAAAAACTTTGTTCGCTGTAATTAATGTAGTTTTTAATTGAGCTAACTGTTCGCTATTACCAAATAATTTGTGTAAAAAAGGATGCTCTAAAACACGAAAAACATCTTTGTGGTAAAATGAATTTTCTTCGGTTTTGTGTAATTTCTTTTGAGTGAGATACAAACTGAAAAGCGCATCAAAAAAACCAGCAATAGGCATGTCTTTCAAAAAATAACCCATGGTTATATTCAACTTTTCTACATTTTCAGGCAAGGAGTTTAGGGTCAATGAAAGCAAAGACTCCTCGGCTAAGACCAAAGCAGTATTGTCCAAGTTTTTTCTAGAGGCCAACAAAGAACCGACCGCTTTTACTTGAGACACATTTTTTGAGGCTGCTATTTCGTATATTTTCTTATCCTTAGAAAAGTTATTGGCGATGAACTGAAAGTTGTTTTTATCAAAATAAGACCATTCGGATTTGTAGCGTCTTAAAAAAACACCCGCCTCTTTCTTTTGATGCATATAGTACGCATCTGAATCCCAATATATAGTTGCTTTTCCGCTTTCTAACAAAGAAGTAATCAAGCTTTCTTCTGCTTTGTTCAAAGCGTTGAACCCTATCAATACTATTTTTCTGTCTCCTAGTTGCTCAATAAATTCGGATGCTTTTACAGCAGATTCTCGATACAGTAAACCTTGATATCCTTTTTTATGTTGAAGCAAATAATGGTAAAAAGCTTCGTAATAAATGCCAAGTCTTTCCATAAAGTAAAAGTGGTTCGACATCATCGTTGTTTCATCGACCTGCCCTTTTACATCCCAAGACTCAAGACGCTTGATATCTTTTAGATAAGAAAACAAATCTTGGGAAGCCACTAGATGCCTGTCCAACTCATTGAAATCTTGTAAAGCCACAGAAGCCCAGTGTGAAAAACTATCAAAGTCATCTTTATTGCCAGGAGTATGTTCAAGATAGACCTGATAAAACTCAAACAACAGTGGAACCGTGTCTATTTTTTTCAAACCAGAAACGCGTTCAATGAATTTTTCAATGCTGATAATTTCAGGTAAAAAAGTAATCGTATCTACCTGTTGCTTCAAGGCTTCTTTTAGAAAAACTCCTGCTCTTTCACTAGGTAAAACACAGATGGTCTGTGACAAAGCATCACCAGAGCTTAACATACTTTGAACTACCTCTGATAAAAATGTTTGCATAGATAAAATTTAAAAAAAATTAGCTGTTTCCCAACAAATAGGAAACAGCTAATCTAACTATTTTTTGAGAATTTAAATCTATAAAAACTCAATTTTAAGAACAATAAACACAGTTCATACTGTGTTTGATTTAGATATTACAATCTAAATATTAGACCAAGTGCATGATGGAAATATCCATCTGTATCTATACTAATAAAATCATTTCCTGAAGCTGGACTGTTTTTATAAGATGAAGAAAAGTTCAAACCTACAGTATCATTGAACCAAGTATTGAAACCAAAACCTCCATGTACTGTAAAGGCCTCATCTCCTTCTAACCAAGTCATACCTGCACCAAGTCTTAAATAAGGATCAAACCAACCTGTTTCACCGATAAAATTAAGGTGGTTTAAATCATATGTAGCACCAAGGTCTACAGCAAAAAATGACAAGCCCTCAACATCAACAGGAGCATTATCAATTTTATTGATAGCTGCATTCAACTCCAAACCAAATCCCTTATTCAAAGAACGAGTAACAGAAACATTCGATATTGCTGGAAGTGTGTTCAAGTTAGTTCCGCCAAAATAATCACCTAAAAAATCTTGAATTTCAGTTGGCCCTACAGTTGTAATACCTACCATATTAACTCCAAATCCAAAAGTCCATTTTTTTTCTTCTTGTTGAGCATTTACTTTACAAAAACCCGCAAATAGTGATAGTGTTAACAGGGCAATTTTAATTTTTTTCATTCTAGTTAGTTTGAGTTAGTTTTTAAAAATATGTTTTGGTAAAAATATAAAAATTTATCACTTGTTTATGATTTAAAGTAATATGATTTAAAAACTAAATTTTTTGCACAAAAAAAACGCTCCTTTAGAAAAGAGAGCGTTTTAATTTTTTATCAATGTTGGTTTCTTACTTGGCTATAATTTCAACCCTTCTATTATTAGCCCTTCCTTTGGCTGTTTTATTTGTATCTATTGGGTTTTTGATTCCATAGCCTTTAAAGCTCATGCGAGATTCGGAAATACCATGAGACAGTAAATAGTCTCTAACGGCATGCGCTCTATCTTCAGATAGCTTTAAATTTTTAGCGGCAGAACCTGAACTATCGGTATATCCATTGATATCAAACTCGATTGCAGGATATTCTTTCATGATAGCTACAATGGCATCTAACTGCTTTGCTACTCCCCCTTTAAAAGTTGCTCTTCCAGAATTGAAATTAATTGTTTTTGCATAGGATCCTAATTTCTTAATGACAGCTTTTGAAAGTGCAGGACATCCCTTATTTTTTGCAAGTCCTGGTTTGTTTATACACCTATCATCTTTGTCGACTATACCATCTCCATCAGTATCTGGCCACGGACATCCTTTGTTACGCTTCGCACCTTTGACTTTCATACAAGCATCCTTTGGGTCGATCACTCCGTCACCATCACTATCCAGACAGCCTTGCATATTTGAATTTCCTGCGATAGTAGGACACAAGTCTTTAGAATCTTGAATACCATCACCATCACTATCAGGACAGCCTTTGAATTTTTTCATTCCTGCTTTTTGTGGACAACTATCATCCATATCTGCAATGCCATCACCATCACTGTCAGGACAACCATTTAACATTTTTGAACCCGCTTTATTCGGACAAGAATCTTCTTTGTCTGCAATACCATCACCATCGCTGTCAGGACAGCCTTTTAGTTTTTTTAACCCAGCAATATTTGGACAATTGTCTTTCGCGTCTCCAACGCCATCTCCATCAGCATCTTGGCCTCCAAAACGAAAAACAACCCCAATAGCATGTTGAAAATAACCGTCTGAAGCTACCATTGGAAAAGCCGTATTTGAATTCAAATTCACTTTATACATTGTAGAAAAATTCAACCCTACTGTATCATTAAACCAGGTATTAAAACCTGCTCCATTATTGATAGTAAATCCGTCATCACCTTCTATCCAGGTCATCCCTAATCCTACTCTTAAATAAGGATCAAACCAACCTGTCTCCCCAATAAACTTTAGATGATTCAAATCGTACCTTGCACCAAGGTCTAATGCAAAAAACGATAGGCCATCGACTTCTATTGGAGCTTCATCTATTTTATTTAAAGAACCGTTCAACTCCAAACTAAATCCATTGTCCAAATAACGTGCAACATTAACATGGGAAATTGCGGGAATTGTATTCCAATCACTTTCTCCGAGATAGTCTTTTGTAAAATCCCCAAACTCTGAAGGTCCAGTTTTATTGATATCAACCATATTGATACCAAAGCTAAACGCCCACTTTTTTGTTGCATCCTGTGCAGTTGCATTGTGTACCCCCACGAGCAAAATCAACGCCATCAAACTAATCTTTAGTCTTTCCATTTTTTGTAATTTATAAAAGTTATTATTAAAAAAAACGGGGTATGTGAGGGATATAAATTTAAATATATAAAAAAATTAATATCAAACAGAGAGGATTTCTATGTATGGCTCAATATAAACGATGAGCTGTTTTTCAACAAGATATCCCATTTCAGTCAAAACAGCGGCATAACTTTGTATCTGTTTTACATGAGCATCAGACTTTTGTCCTGTTTTATAGTCTATTATAACTACTTTGTCTCCATCAAACACCAAACGATCAGGAATTAAGATGCTTTTATTGAAATCGATGATTTCACGTTCTGTGTAGACCAACGCATTTTTGTGAAAATATGTTTGTAAGGAAGGATGCTCAACTATACGCAACAACAAGACACCTAATTCTGGGAGCATCTCATCAGTAATATCTCCTGTCAAAACATAGCTATTTAAAATAGCATCGATATCTTCTTTGCTGATTATTTTAGAAAGCATCTCGTGAAGGAGTATCCCATAACGGACTGCTTCTGCCCTTTCAGTTCCCCAATTTTTTGAGGAATTTGCAACAATCTCTATGTTGTGACTGTTCCAAGCGGAAGAAATAAAAGTATCTTGAAGAACCGTTAAAACTTTAGATTCCTCTTTTTTAATAGTTGAAAGCCTCTCTTTCGAACCCAATACATAACTGTGTTTGTTTGCGTCCCAGGACATATCATCTGATAAGGACTTTAGATAATTGATATAAAGACCTGAGATATATTTCAAATCCTCTTGTCCAGACTTATCCAATTTAAGCGAAGTAACTAAGTACAATTGCTCAACGGCTCTAGTCAAAGCAACATAAAGTAAATTAAAATTATCTAGCGCCAACTCTTGTTGTCGTTGCTCATACAACTGCTTTCCTTTGCCTCCTGTAAATTCTATTTTACTAGAACAGGAGATAAGTGCTGTATCAAAATCCCCAAAAACTTCTGCATCCAATGCATCGTACCACACCTTGGCATCTATCTCTTTTGTAAAATCCAAATCACAAGGAAATACAACTATTGGAAATTCTAGCCCTTTGGACTTATGAATTGTCATAATTCTAACTGCGTGTTCTGATTCTGCTGCTGCGATGCTCAAACTATCTTTTTTCTGATCCCAAGTTTCTAAAAAAACCGACAAATCATTGTAGTTTTTTGCCTGAAACTCAAGAACAAAATCTAAGAAAAATTGTACGTAGGCATCAGATGTCTGTATTAGTTTAAAGGCGCGAATGACACACTCTACACTTTCATAAAAAGGCAATTGAAGAAAATCATCATAATCAAAATAAATCCCATAACCTTCAAAGTTTTTGAAAAAATCTTTTGGGGACAAGGACATAAACTCTTTGTAATAGAGGTGTTTTGAATGGGATATTTTCAAATGCTGGTATACGTAAACCAAAACTTCAAATTTTGATTTTGTATCTAAAGGATTTTGTATGTAACGCAATAGATGAATCAAAAACTGTACTTTCAAGCTATTTTGAAGTAAAAGTGTTTCTGAAGAGATAATAGCCACACCATTTTCAGTCAAATAATTGGCTATTAACACACCTTCCTTCTTTTTCCTAACTAGAATACAAACATCACTCCTTTTAAAACCACTATCCAAGTCTAGCACAATCTCAAGGACTTTTTGAGCATGTAACAGTAGTGCTTCTTCTGCTTTTAATTTAGCGATTTCCACAAAATCAATTTGCACATAACCACCTTCTCTAGAATTGGTCAATTGATTGTTGCCCGTAACATACAAATCACGATACATAGGATGTGATAAAAACCCAGAAACATGTGTAAAAAAAGCATTGTTAAAACCTATTACTTCACTAAAACTCCTATAATTAGTACCTAAATTATTGGTGGCTTTCTCTATATAAAAAGGATTGTTACTAGTTGAAGTACCCTCTTGAGATAGGTCGATAAACTGTTCTGCTTTTCCTCCTCTCCAGCGATAGATGGCTTGTTTTGCATCTCCTACCAACATCAAACTTCCTCCTTCTTGAGAAAGTGCATTGTCTATCAAAGGAATTAAATTTTGCCACTGCAATGCAGAAGTATCCTGCATTTCATCTATAAAATAATGTTGGAACTTTTCACCAATGCGTTCATATATAAAAGGAGCGGGTTCATTTTTAATTTTGTCACTGATCAACTGGTTGAACTCAGCATTCAAACAAAGCATGTTTTGGGTTTTAATACGGGTCAACTCTTTTTGAATGTTATTCAATACTGCAAGTGGAATTAGATTTTTTTCCACCATACTCATCAGAAGATAAGGCTGCACCTCATGCTGGTATTCCTTTTCTACCTCATAAAATACCTGAATCAATTCTGAAGAAACCTGAGAGAGACTGTCTTTTTCGGATTTACTAGCTTTGGAAGCACTTAGGTTTCCTTTGTCAATACTTTTTCGCAAACGCGCTTCGGGTTGCAAAGACTTTTCTAAGTCTTCAGGCTTTTCTCTAAAGGCATTCAACCTATTTAAGAACGATTTAAAATCTATATGTAAATGTTCATTCCCCAATCCAACACCTGCTATAAGTCTATTGGCACGAATTAGAAAATCGCCAAATACCTTTTCAATCCTAGCTTTTGATTTTTTCAAGCGGTCCGCCAAAGCGACGAAATCGCTTAGTGTGTGTTTTTCCAAGCGTTTAAATTGCAATCTATCATCTTCATTTAACAATAGTTTTGCAATACTGTTGAGTTCCATAGTGATGTCCCAAAACTTATCTTCTGTAACTTTTTGCATCGAAAAAGCAATCAAAACATTGGTCAATTCTTCATCAACTCCCAATTTGGAGATCAATACATCTACGGCTTCTCCAATCAATTTACTCGCATCCATTTCTACCTCAAAATTAAGAGGAAGTCCTAAATCATAAGCAAAAGTTCGAATGAGTTTATGGGTAAAACTGTCAATCGTTGTGATATTAAAAGCAGAATAATTTTGTAGAATACAACTTACTATTCTCTGGGATCTTTCTGTAAGAACCTCAGGTGTCACTTGAAGTTCCTGCGCCAATAAAGTGCGCATATCATTGGCATCTCCCTCTGCGAAGGCACGTAAATTTTCAAGTATACGTTCTTTCATTTCAGCAGCAGCTTTATTGGTAAAAGTAATGGCTAAAATCTTTTGAAAGTGATAGACACTCTCTGAAGAAAGTACAATTTTTAGGTACTCCTTCACTAGCGTAAATGTTTTCCCGCTTCCTGCAGAAGCATTGTAAACACTAAAAGAACTTTGTTGGTTCATGTAAAATCTAAGGGATAAAGTTGCATTGAAAGGTACAAATATTTACAAAGACAGTCCCCTAAAAAACCCAATAGATTTTAACAAAAAAGGAGTGTTAGCCTAAAGCTACATCCATACTCATCATGATAATAAAACCTCCGATAAAGCCCATCGTTGCAATATCTGTATATTTGTCTTGTTGGGTTTCAGGAACCACCTCCTCGATCACCACAAAAATCATAGCTCCTGCTGCAAACGCCAAAGCATAAGGTAGAATCGGCTCAAAAGACAACACCGCCCAAGCACCTAAAACACCCGCAATAGGCTCCACAACTGCAGAGAGCTGCCCATACCAAAAACTCTTTCTTCTACTAACTCCTTGTCTTCTCAAAGGCATTGCAACAGCGAACCCTTCTGGGAAGTTTTGCAAACCAATACCAATCGCCAAAGCTACTGCCCCGCCAATTGTAGCTCCATCAAAACCAGCTGCTACACCTCCAAACAAGACTCCAACAGCCAATCCTTCTGGTATGTTGTGCAAGGTAATTGCCAAGACCAACAAAGTAGTTTTATGCCAAGGTGTTTTAATCCCCTCAGCTTCTTTAAAATTGATATGAATGTGAGGTAAAACCTTGTCCAACCCAAACAAAAACAAAGCTCCAAAAAAGAAACCTACAGCAGCAGGCATCACTTTTACAAAGCCTTCTCCACTGCTCATCTCAATAGCGGGTGCAAGCAAACTCCAAAAACTGGCAGCGACCATTACCCCTCCTGTAAACCCAAGCATCCCGTCCAAAACCGCACGGTTCATCGTTTTGAAAAAGAAAACCAAAGAAGCCCCTAAAGCAGTTAAAAACCAAGTAAATAAAGTAGCATACAAAGCTGCTAGTATCGGGTTTATAGATTCGAAATATGTAATTATTTGATCGATCATTGTTCTGTTTTTTTAACGAGTAAATTTTTTGTTATTTGATGAGATACTGACAATTGATTAGCGCCCATCTGTAAAGACATGGAATTGTCAAACTCTTCTTTGTGCAACAATGCTATCTCTGTTCCAAGGGTGATTCCCGAACTGTCTAAATACTTTAAAAAAGAAGTAGAAGTGTCTTTTACCCCAATTATTACACAAGACGCTCCTGCATCCAAAGAAGCCAATACCAAATCTGTATGTACTGGAATATTTCCGTCTGCATCAGGAATAGGATCTCCATGCGGATCGTGCGTTGGATACTCTAAAAAAGCATCTAACTGTTGTACCAATTTTGTAGACTTTACATGCTCTAATTGTTCGGCAACATCATGAACCTCATCCCAGCTAAAATCGAGATGCTTTACCAAAAAAACCTCCCACAAACGGTGTTTTCTGACAATCTTAACGGCTATCTCTCTTCCCAATACCGTCAAAGCAACCCCTTGGTATTTTTTGTAGTTGACCAATTTCTTTTCCGATAACTTTTTTACCATATCAGTCACAGAGGAGGCTTTTGTAGCCAATTGTTCTGCAATAGCATTTGTACTGACTGCTTTAGAAGCTTCAATTGACAAACTAAAAATTGCTTTGAGATAATTCTCTTCTGTTTGGGTTAAATCTAAAATCATAATGTGGCAAATATAAAAATATTATCAACAATAATAAAAATTTATTTTTAGACTAGTCTAAATATTAATGGTATATTTGCAAAAAAATAAC
The DNA here is from genome assembly GCA_042091695.1 of Flavicella sp. Lineage (GTDB taxonomy): Bacteria > Bacteroidota > Bacteroidia > Flavobacteriales > Flavobacteriaceae > Flavicella. The sequence goes on along the minus strand of JBELHA010000031.1, from coordinate 21,342 downwards.
TCATTTAGATTGATTATACATGAAATTACATATTAAAATAGCCTTGCTCCTTTTTATTGGGCTTTCATTTATAGGGCAAGCGCAACAAATACTATCAGGTAGAATAACGAGTGACGGTGAGGCGGTACCTTATGCTAGTATTTACATCAAAAACACACGTATAGGTACAGCCTCTGACGCACAAGGATATTATAGCATCAAAAACATACCTATGGGTACACAAACTTTAATCATAAGTAGCGTAGGATATTCAAGCAGCTCAAAAGAAATAACAATAACAAAAAGAAGGGACACAAAACTGAACATCACATTGTTTCCTGACAACACCTTGGATGAAATTGTGATTTCGGGAACATTAAAACCAGTTTCAAAGTCTGCTAGTCCTGTTCCTGTTGAAGTATATAGCAAAGCTTTCTTTAAGAAAAACCCTACTCCTTCTATATTTGAATCCTTACAAAATGTAAACGGGGTGCGCCCTCAATTGAACTGTAGTGTATGCAATACAGGTGACATCCACATCAACGGATTGGAAGGACCTTACACTTTTGTGTTAATCGACGGAATGCCTATCGTAAGTGGGTTATCTACAGTTTACGGTCTGACAGGAATTCCACAAGCATTGATTGATAGAGTGGAAATTGTCAAAGGTCCAGCCTCAACATTGTATGGCTCTGAAGCCGTTGGAGGAATCATCAACCTGATTACCAAAACACCTGACAGCGCTCCGGCATTAACAGTAGATAGTTTCGGAACTTCTTGGGGAGAAATTAATACGGATCTTGGATTGCGTTATAAAATCGCTGAAAAAACACAAGGATTACTTGGCGTAAACTATTTCAACTACCAAAACCCTATTGACAATAACAACGATGGTTTTACTGATCTAACCCAACAAAATAGAATCTCTCTTTTTAATAAATTGAATTTTGACCGCAAAAACAACAAACTATTCTCTGTAGGATTTCGTTATGTTTATGAAGATCGTTGGGGAGGAGAAATGGACTGGAATAAAACACAGAGAGGTACGACAGATAAATATGGCGAAAGCATCTATACCAGCCGATGGGAAACTTTTGGAACTTACCAATTGCCGACTACCGAAGACATCAACTTTCAGTTTAGTGCCAACGGACATCAACAAGATTCATATTATGGAGATACTTCTTACGATGCAGACCAGTTGATTGCATTTGGACAATTTACATGGCACAAAAAAATTAAAAATAGTCATGACTTACTTTTGGGAGTAGCGTATAGATATACCGCTTATGACGACAATACATTTGCAACTTTAGAGGTCGATGAAATAACAAACAAACCTTCTGTAACACACCTACCAGGAATTTTTGCACAAGACGAAATCAGTCTGAATCAAAACAATAAGTTGTTAGTTGGGATGCGCTACGATTACAACAACAATCACGGAAATATTTTTTCTCCAAGAATCAATTACAAGTGGAATTCTAATGACAATTCAGACATTATACGTCTGAGTATTGGAAACGGATTCCGAGTAGCCAATGTATTTACTGAAGACCACGCAGCTTTGACAGGCGGTCGAGAGGTTGAATTTGTAGGGGACTTAAAACCTGAAACTTCTTGGAACACCAACTTAAATTATGTAAAAAAAATCACTACTGACAGGACATTTATTACCCTGGACGCCAGTGCATTTTACACCTATTTTGACAACAGGATTCTTCCTGATTACGAAACTGACACGAACAAAATTATATATGCAAACTTAGAAGGGCATTCAGTATCTCAAGGAGTGTCTTTGAACAGTGACATTTCCTTTCAAAGTGGTTTGACTATTAATTTTGGAGCTACTCTTATGGATGTTTCGATTACTGAAAACGGAATAAAATCAAAACAACTATTGACTGAAAAATTTAGCGGTGTGTGGAGTATCTCCTACCAATTCAAAGGGAGTGGTATCAAACTAGACTACACAGGTAATATTTACAGTCCTATGGAGCTTCCAACTCTTGGAGAAAATGATCCACGTGCAGAAGAATCTCCTTGGTTTAGTGTACAAAACATTCAACTAACAAAACGATTTGGATCAAAATGGGAAATCTATGGTGGTGTAAAAAACTTCCTCAACTTTACGCCTGCAGCCAATAGTATTCTTCGCTCATTTGATCCCTTTGATACAAACTTAGATCCTGCAAAACCTGAACTCACATTTGATCCAGGCTACGTGTATGCTTCCAACCAAGGAATCCGTGCATTCGCAGGTTTTAGATATACTGTATTTTAAACAGCTATGAAAAAAATAGTCCTTCTCCTTTTGCTATGTAGTACACAACTAACAATAGCGCAAGAATCAACTTCGTTAGATGCGTACCGTTTTGAAGAAGTGGAAGGACTATTTTTAAAAAAACCCAAACCTATTGTGGTTTTTATACATACGGACTGGTGTAAATTTTGCCATGCCATGCAAAAAAACACTTTTTCCAACCCTGAAGTAATCGCACTGTTGAACGAAGAATTTTATTTTATTTCACTTGATGGAGAAACCAAAGAATCTATTTCGTTTATGGGTGCAAAATTCACCTACAAACCTTATGGGAGTTCAGGAACACACCAAATCGTAAAAGAGCTCGCTACTGTAGAAGGCAGCATAAGTTACCCAACAACCGCTTTTATAGACAAAGAACTAGGTATCCTATTTCAATTACAAGGATATATTCCTATAAAAAGATTTTTAAACACTCTCTTTGAAATAGTAAAAAAAACAAATAAGAAGAGTTTTTCTAAATACAATTAAAAAAGCAAGAAGAAAACAATCTTTGAAAATCTAATCTATTTCGTTAGAAGCAAAAACTACTGTTTTCTGTTAATGGAGATCGCTTCACCTTAGCAGAACTAGTACCAAAACCAAACACCAATCCTAAAGAAAATTGAGTATGTTCAGTAATGATAGTTTCATCTGTTCCCATACGATAGATTCCTTGTACCTGCAACCCTAACTTTGGAAAAACCCAAAATGTACATCCAGCACCAAAGTTCATGGAAGTCGTTGATTCCTTGTTTGTTTTTTCTAAATTATTTTTCACAAAAGATCCCATACCAACTGTTACATAAGGAACTATAATGTTCTCCGATGTATTAAAATCATAACGAAGGTTGAGGTCTACAGTTAACAAATCGTATTCATTACTAAAAGATTCGTGACTAACACCTGTATTTGTAAGATGTACGCCAAGCAAAAAACCATTACCAAGGTATCTGCTAATAGATAGATTAGGCACCTGAATATTAATCGACTCATTTTCAAAAGGCGCAGTTTGATTGAAATCAATAAAACTTCCACCTACACCAACAGTCCATTTCATGTTCGCCTCTTGCCCAACCATATTGGGAATTGCTAACAATAAAAAAAAAGAAACTGCTAAAAACTTCAATCTCAACATTAAATTATGATTTAAAATATCGTGGTACAAAACTAGTCTTTTTAAATGATGTTTGAAAACTATATTTATTTTGACACTTCGCTTCCAAAATATATGCGTTTAAAAGTTAAAACAGTTGCTAGAAAATTTACTTCTAAAGAATTATATTTGTAAAAAATAAATTTCTCCCATTGACGAAGCAAACAATTGTCGAAACATTAGCTGCCAATACACAAATAAACAATATTTGTGAACAGCTTAGTAAGGAAAAAACACACCTTCAGATAGCCAACCTCAACGGTTCTTCTTTCACCTTTCATATTGCCTCTATATTTCAGAGCGTTAGCAAGCCCTTCTTACTCATATTAAATGACAAAGAAGAAGCCGCCTATACCTTGAATGACCTAGAGGAGATACTTGGAAAAAAAGAAGTCTTATTTTATCCTGGTTCTTACAGAAGACCCTATCAAATTGAAGAAACTGACAATGCGAACGTCTTGCTTAGAGCAGAAGTTTTAAACAGGATCAATTCTCAGAAAAAACCAGCAATCATAGTCACCTACCCTGCTGCACTATTTGAAAAGGTTGTAACTAAAAAGGAATTAGAAAAAAACACGCTTAAAATCGTTAACAATGACAGTATCTCTCTTGAATTTGTAAATGAAGTATTGTTTGAATACGCCTTTAATAGGGTAGACTTTGTGTCTGAACCAGGAGAATTTGCTGTCCGTGGTGGTATCATAGACGTCTACTCGTATTCCAACGACGAACCCTATCGTATCGAGTTTTTTGGAGATGAAGTCGACAGTATCAGAACCTTTGACATTGAGAGCCAACTCTCGACAAAAACCTTGCAAAAAATCAACATCATGCCCAATGTTGAAAATAAATTATTGCAAGAAAACCGAGAGAGCTTCTTGGAATACATATCTTCAAAAACTATCGTTTTTACAAAAAACACAGAGCTAGCATTCGGGAAACTAGACCAGTTATTTGAAAAATCAAAAACTGCTTTTTCAGAACTTTCAAATACTGTCAAACAAGCAAGCCCAGAAGAATTGTTTAGTAACGGTGGTGACCTAAAAAAAGAACTGAACCTATTCTCAAGGGTTTCTGTAGTCAATAGCAACAAGCTAATTGCATCTGATCTTTCTTTTGAGTTTGATACCAAACCACAACCAGTTTTCAACAAACAGTTCGATTTGTTGGTCGCAAATTTATTGGAAAATACTAAAAATGGCATCACCAATTACTTGTGCTGTACCAATGAAAAACAAACCGAACGCTTTCAAGACATTCTCTCTAATTTTGAGGGGGATTTAAAAGGAGCAACCATTGAATTTCAAACAGTAGTTTTCCCTATTTATCAGGGGTTTATTGATAATGACGCCAAAATAGCCTGCTATAGTGACCATCAAATATTTGAACGCTATCACAAATTCAATCTTAAAAACAACCGTTCTAAAAAACAAAACATAAGTTTAAAAGAACTTACGAGTCTTGAAATAGGTGATTTTGTAACGCATATGGATCACGGTGTTGGAAAATTTGGGGGCTTGCAGAAAATAGATGTAGAGGGCAATAAACAAGAAGCCATAAAACTTATTTACGGAGATCGCGATATTTTGTATATCAGTATACACTCCCTTCACAAAATATCTAAATTCAACGGAAAAGATGGGAAACCGCCTAAAGTTTACAAACTAGGGTCGGCAACTTGGAAAAAGCTCAAACAAAAAACCAAGACAAAGGTCAAAGAAATTGCCTTTAACCTCATCAACCTGTACGCTAAGAGAAAACTAGAAAAAGGCTTTCAATACAGCCCTGATAGTTATTTGCAACACGAATTGGAAGCAAGCTTTATGTACGAAGATACTCCAGACCAATTTACAGCAACACAAGATGTCAAAAAAGATATGGAGGGCGAGCAGCCTATGGACCGTTTGGTATGTGGTGATGTAGGGTTTGGAAAAACAGAAGTCGCTATAAGAGCAGCGTTCAAAGCTGCTGATAACGGAAAACAAGTTGCTATTTTGGTACCCACAACTATTTTGGCATTTCAGCATTTCAAAACCTTTAGCGAACGTCTAAAAGACTTTCCCATAACAGTAGATTACTTGAACCGCTTTCGTACTACAAAACAACGCAACCAGGTAATCGAAGAAGTCAAAGAAGGAAAAATTGATATTGTGATTGGTACCCACCAATTGGTCAACAAAAAAGTAGCCTTCAAAGACCTCGGGCTCTTGATTATAGACGAAGAACAAAAGTTTGGGGTAGGGGTAAAAGACAAGCTAAAAACAATCAAAGAAAATGTAGATACACTCACATTAACAGCAACTCCAATCCCCCGAACGCTTCAGTTTTCTTTGATGGCTGCTAGAGATTTGTCCGTGATAACAACCCCACCTCCAAACCGTCATCCAATAGACACCAATGTGGTTCGATTCAATGAAGAAACCATTCGTGATGCCATTGGCTATGAAATATCTCGAGGAGGGCAAGTATTTTTTGTACACAACCGTGTAGACAACATAAAAGAAGTAGCAGGCATGCTTCAACGTTTACTGCCTGATGCTAAAATAGGAGTCGGACATGGGCAAATGGACGGAAAGAAATTAGAAGAACTCATGCTCTCTTTTATGAGAGGAGACTTTGATGTATTGGTTGCAACTACCATTATTGAAAGTGGTCTCGATGTACCCAATGCCAACACTATTTTTATCAACAATGCCAATAATTTTGGCCTGTCTGATTTACATCAAATGCGAGGTCGTGTTGGGCGCTCAAACAAAAAAGCATTCTGTTATTTTATTACGCCACCCTATCATATGATGACCGAAGATGCGCGTAAGAGAATTGAAGCTTTAGAACTTTTTTCAGACTTAGGATCCGGAATCAATATTGCTATGAAAGATTTAGAAATTCGTGGTGCTGGAGATTTATTAGGAGGTGAACAAAGTGGTTTTATGAATGATATCGGTTTTGAAACCTATCAAAAAATCCTAAAAGAAGCCATAGAAGAACTCAAAGAAAACGAGTTCAAAGGACTTTACGATGAAGAAGATGGCAAAAAAGAAAAAGCATATGTAAAAGACATACAAATTGACACTGATTTTGAAATCCTCTTACCAGATGACTATATCAATGTAGTATCAGAACGTCTTAACCTTTACAAAGACCTTGGAGAATTGACAGACGAAGCAGGACTTGAAAACTTTGAAAAAATGTTAAAAGACCGTTTTGGAAATATTCCAAGTCAAGTAGATGACTTGCTGGATAGTGTACGTATCAAATGGTTGGCAAAACATCTTGGAATTGAAAAAATCGTCCTTAAGAAAAAAAGAATGATTGGCTATTTCGTGTCCGACCAACAAAGTGACTATTATCAGACACCTACCTTTACTTCGGTATTGCAACACGTTCAGAAAAACTCAAAAATATGTGTCATGAAAGAAAAAGAGACTAAAAATGGGCTTCGCTTATTGATCACATTTATCCGAATCGACAGTGTAAAAAAAGCCTTACAAACACTTCAATCCATTCAAACAAATGGCTAACACACCACTCAAAAACCTCTTAGAACTCAATCTATCTATATTACTTATTAGCAGTGCCGGGGTATTGGTACGTTTTATTGAACTAGACCCAACACAAATCGCATTTTGGCGAGGGTTTATGGCCTTATTTCTATTAGGAGGGTATGTGCTCTACAAAAAAAACTCTTTTCATATTCAAAAAGGAAATGACCGTTGGCTTTTATTTATTTCAACCGTATTTTTTGGACTGCATTGGTATACCTACTTTTATGCACTTCAAGTATCATCTGTAGCGATTGGCATGTTGTCATTGTATACCTTTCCTGTAATAACTGCATTGTTGGAACCTATATATTTCAAGACAAAATTCAACAAGAGACACCTGTTGCTAGCCTTGCTTGTTTTGATTGGATTGTATCTGATGGCACCAGAGATTGACTTCTCTGACAAAAACACAAAAGGGGTTCTCTCAGGAGTATTGTCAGCTTTCTTTTTTGCTTTTAGAAATCTTACCTTGAAAAAAAATAGTCAAAAATACGAAACTCCTGTTTTAATGTTTTATCAATTTTTAGGTTTGGCAGTTGGCTTTGCTCCCTTTTTATGGATATACAACACAAAAAACACCCTAACCTTTTTACCTTATTTGATTGGACTGAGTATTTTTGCCACTGCAATTGGTCACAACCTATTTATCAAAAGCTTTAGAAATTTTAATATATCTACCGCTAGTATTATTTCCAGTGCACAACCTGTATACGGAATTATAATGGGTTTTGTATTTTTAAATGAAATTCCTAACTTTCAAATTCTTATTGGAGGACTTGTGATTTTGTCAACTGTATTTGTGGAAAGTTATTTCACAAAAGACAAAAGTTAAGGCTTGTGAAGGATACTATATTTTTAAAAGCACTAAAATAATGTTTAACAAAAAATGTTTTTTATTTAACAATAGTTTTGAATATTAGACTTATTTTTGCGGAGCAATATCAAAATTTAGCAACATGAAATGGACAAATTGGTCGAAATCATTTAGTTCGTACCCTGACAGCATCGCCTATCCTAGTTCAGAAGTAGCACTCATATCATTGGTTGAAAAAGCCAAAGAGAAACAGTCCAAAATAAAAGTAATTGGTGACGGTCATTCTTGTGCTACGATTGGTGAAACTCACTCTGGAGTCCTTGTTTCATTGAAAAACTACAATAAGGTTATTTCATTTGATCCCAACACCTTACAACTAAAAGTACAAGCAGGAATATCTTTACGTGAAATATCCCAATTTTTAGATCAAAAAAAAGCAGCAATGTCCAACTTGGGTACTATTGACTCTCAAACTATTTCTGGAGCTATCAGTACAGGTACTCATGGTTCAGGGTTGTTATTTGGTGCTGTAGACCAACAAGTAGAATCTATCGAATTGCTAAAAGCCGATGGAGAAATTATAGAAGTCTCTAAAACCAAAAATACGGAACTTTTCGAAACGGTTCGTGTAGGCCTAGGGGCTTTTGGAATCATCAGTTCTGTTACAATCAAAGCAGTCCCTAAATTCAATTTAGAAGTCAAAACGCGTCCTATGAGTTTCAATACCATGCTGAAAAGTATGGACTTGGTACACAAAGCTGATTATATGCGTTTTTGGTGGGTACCTCACACGGAAAATGTGCAGTATTGGGAAGCGCAAAAAACCGATAAAAAAAGCAGTGCTCCTACCAAATTCAAAGATTGGTATTACGATATCTTTCTAGGAAATATATTCCATGAATTTGGACTGTGGATTACTTCTTTTTTCCCAAAAAAAGTCAAGGTATTGAACCGCCTTATGTCCAAGTGGTTGTTAGAGAGTAAAAATGTCAGAATTGGTACTTCTCACAGTATGTTTACCATTCCAATCAATGTAAAACAGTCGGTTATGGAGTACGGGATCCCTTTGGAACACACAGCTGCTGTAATGCAAGAAATCAAGACCTTGATAGATAGCAAAGACTACAATGTTCACATGCCCATAGAAATTCGTTTTGCACCAAAAAACGATGCTTTGTTAAGTATGGGCTACGGAAGAGAAACCTGTTATATAGGAATCATCTCTTACAAACCATTTGGAAAAAATATCCCTCACGATACATACTATGAGGGTGTTCATAACATCTTTGCAAAATATGAAGGAAGACCACATTGGGCAAAAAAACATTTTTACACCCCCACAGGACTTGCGGCAACCTATCCAGGATGGGAACAGTTTTCAAAAAGTAAAAAAGAACTAGATCCAGAATCTATGTTTGAAAACGACTATCTAAAACATTTATTCTCTAGATAATACGGAAAGATTTCCCTGGCATTTTCTGAACACATCCTTTCATTTCAAGAGCGACTAAAAGTGCTGCTAATTTATGAACAGGAAGCTTACAATCAAGAGCTATGGCATCTAACTGAGCCTGTTCGTTTACTTTTAAATAATCATATACAGGTTGCTCCTGTTCGTTGAGTTCTAAAAATAAACGAGGCTGCACCTGAGTAACTGATTGTTGTTTCGTATCCCATCCTAAATAGGAAACTAAATCTTCTGCATTTGAAATTAAAGCCGCTTTGTGATCTCGAATCAAAGCATTGCATCCTTGACTATACCGAGCATTTGTATTTCCTGGAACGGCACACACTTCTCTGTGATAAGAATTGGCAAAAGAAGCAGTAATCAAACTACCTCCTTTAGAGGCAGATTCAATGACAATAGTCGCTTGAGACAAACCTGCAACAATTCTATTACGTTGCAAAAAATACTCCCTTAAAGGAGCTTGATCGTACCAAAATTCTGTCAAGAATCCACCTTTCTTATAGAATAAGTGTTTTTTATGATGATGATTTTTGGGATATACATGACCAAATCCGTGGGCAAAAACGCCAATAGTTTGCAAATCGTTTTCGATAGCAGAAAGGTGTGCACACATATCAACACCATAAGCAAAACCACTCACTATAGTTGGGTTGTAGGGTGCTAAATTTGAAATTAGCTCTTTACAAAAACCCTTACCATAAGAAGTCATGTTGCGAGTACCTACGATACTTATACACCGTTTATTTTTTAATTCAAAATCACTATCAGAAAAAAGAAGTATCGGTCCATCAGCACAGTTTTTTAAAAGCTCAGGATAGTTTGTGTCTTTATAAAACAACGGAGTGATTTTGTGTTTTTCTAATTGTTGTAATTCCTCTTCTGCTTCTTTAAAATTAGGAGCTTTCACTATTTTTTGAGCCAAAGAAAAAGAAATATCCGATGTTCTTTTAAGTAGTGATTTCCCTTGAGCGAAAACATTTTTAGCACTCCCAAAAGTGTGAATTAGCTTTTTAGCGCTTACATTGCCGACCCCTTGTAATTTTTGCAATGCTAAAACATGTAACAATTCTTCTTCTAACATAGCCTAACAATTTGAAATTCAAATTACAACTTATTTGTTGATAACTAATTTAGAACTTCACAAACGAATTCGTTAATTCTTTTATATTTGTTAGTATGCAGCTATCAAAATACATAAACGACTTACTATATAGATACGAATGTGTCATTGTTCCTGGTTTTGGAGGATTTGTTTCAAACACAATCGCTTCTGTTCACGATAAGGAAACAGACACTTTTTCTCCACCTTCTAAAAAAATTGCTTTCAATAGCAATTTGAAAAACAGTGATGGCTTGTTAGCAAATTATGTAACTACTTGTGAAAATATTTCATTTGAAGCTGCAAATACACGTATTCAATCAGAAGTGGTCGCTTGGAAAAAGACCCTTAAAAAAGAAGCTGTTCACTTGGAAAATATTGGAAGCCTTTTACTTAATAAAGAGGGTAATCTTATTTTCACTCCTAGTGAAAACACAAACTTTTTAACTGACTCCTTTGGATTAGATGCAACTCAGAGTTCTGCTATTACAAGAAACACTGCAACTACAAAAGAGATTCCTGTACATACAATTCCAGCTGCAAAAAACAGTAAACGTTATTTAAAATATGCCGCAGCTGCTGCCGTAATGATCAGTATTGGCTCTCTAGGGTGGAATGCTTTTGAACAACAACAAGTGGAAAAGTTGCAACAATTACAGCAGGATAGTTTGCTTGAAAAAATTCAAGAAGCCACTTTCAGTATTGAAAATCCGCTACCGACTATAGAACTAAAAATAAATAAAACGGAGTTACCTAAAAAATTCCACCTCATTGCAGGTGCATATGAAAATAAAGAAAATGCACTTAAAAAAATTGCACAACTAAAAAAACTTGGGTTTAATGCAGAAATTGTAGGTGTCAACAAATGGGGCCTGACACAAGTTGCCTTTGAAAGCTACACTAGCAGAGAAGCAGCAAAAACTAATTTGATAGACATCAAGCAAACAATAGACAAAGAAGCTTGGTTATATATTAAGTAATCCACTACATTTATTTAATTTAAAAGCTGTTAACAGCTTTTGAAAAATCCTGAAAGCGCCTCTAAAAAGGCTTCTTTGTTTTCTATGTGCGACATATGTCCTTCAGAGAAGTATACAACAGTTGTATTTGTATTTTGAACTTGCTGCTTTAAATCTTCACTTTTTAAAACAGGGTCTTTTTCACCGATAAGCATCATTTTTGGGTAGGGCCCAAAATGCAACAACACCTCACGATCTTGACGAATTTTCATTCCCTCCAAAGCAGCTACAATTCCTTGTTTGGATGTTTTTAATGCTACTTTTTTAACTTCATTGATAGCTTCTCGATACAGTTTTCTGTTTTTAGGACGAAACAACATCGGTATGGAATTCCTCACAAATGATTTGTGATTTTCTTTGACCACAGCAATCGCTCTATCTCGTTGTACTTTTTTGGAAGCACTATCGGCTCTTGAAGTAGAATTCATCAAACACAAACCTTTGACATTGTCTGGGTATAACTCAGCAAAGGCAAGTGCTACATAACCTCCCATAGAATGCCCTACAAATATAGACTTGCGAATTTTTAGGTGACTTAAAACTGCTTGTACGACTTCTGCCATTTGAAGCATCGTATGTATATAACCACTATTTTCAGTAGCACCATGCCCTAACAGGTCAATACAAATTACCCGATACTTTGTAGAAAAGGTCGCTACTGTTGTATCCCACATCTGTAAGTTTTCTAAAAACCCATGTAGTAAAACAACAGCAGTACCTGTTCCATTTTCAGTGTAGTGAACTCGTGTGTTTTTAAAAGACAAAAAAGCACTCATTAGCGAAATATCATTATGTTAAGTCCAACAATTATTACTTTTTTGCACCTAATTCAACGGCTCTATTCACACATACCTGAATACCGTTTTGTAATTCTTTAGATACCTCTTTGGACTCAAAATAGTTTAAACCAGCAATAGTTGCTCCACCCTTAGAAGAAACTCTGTCCATCCATTCTGTCAAAGAAATATCGTTTTGTTCGTAGAGTTTAACAGAACCTTCTAGCGTTTTTACAACCATTTGTTTGGCTTCATCGCTAGAAAATCCAAAATTTAAAGCCGCTTGTTCCATAGCTTCCATCACATAAAACACAAAACCAGGTCCAGAGCCTGAAATCCCAACCGATTTATCCAATTGCGCTTCTGAGGGAACAGAAACAACCTCTCCTGTTGACTTTAAAATAGCTGCGATAAAAGCCAACTCTTCTTCGGAAACTTTTGGTGACGCCACATAAGTAGTCATCCCTAACTTCACTTGCGCGGGCAAGTTTGGCATGGCACGCACTACTTTATCTAATCCCAACCCTTCTTGCATGCTTTCAATCGTAATACCTGCCATAATAGACACTACCAACTGTTCAGAATTCAACAAGTGTTTTACTTCTTCAAATACCTTAGGAGCTACTTGCGGTTTGATCGCTAAAAAAACGACATCTGCAGTTTCCAATACATTGTAATTGTTAGAAGCTGGAATGGTCTGCAATGCATTGATCTCTTCAATCTTCTCTTGCGAGTTTTCAATAATTTCAATCTGAGCATCTAAATCTGAATGGTAAATAGAGGCAGCATAGGTAAAACCCATATTCCCTCCACCGATAACGGCTATTTTTTTCATTTTGTGTTTTTTATAGTAAAGGCATAAGCGATAAAAATCGCTTTGTCCTATGTTATTATTTGTTCATTAAATTTTCTATTTCATCCGCTTCAATTGGGATGTTTTGCATCAGGTTAAATGGTGCACCTGTTTCTTGAATCACCACATCATCCTCCAATCGAATTCCAAACCCTTCTTCTGGAATGTAAATACCTGGCTCAACAGTAAACACCATGTTTTTTTCCATAGGCGTCAACAACGCTCCGTAATCATGTGTATCCAAACCGATATGATGCGAAGTTCCGTGCATAAAATACTTTTTATATGCTGGCCATTCTGGATCCTCGTTTTGCACTGCTGCCTTATCCAATAAGTTCAAGCCCAACAATTCTGAAGTCATTATTTTTCCAACTTCTTTGTGGTATTCCTCCCAATAAGTACCTGGAACCAACATTTTTGTCGCTTCTTTTTTGACACGGTTTACAGCATTATAGACTTCTTTTTGTCTTGGAGTGAATACTCCTGAAGCAGGAATTGTACGCGTCAAATCACTGGAATAATTTGCATATTCTGCCGCCACATCCATCAGTATCAAATCTCCCGCCTTGCATTGTTTGTTATTTTCTACATAGTGCAATACATTGGCATTGTTACCACTCGCTATGATTGGCGTGTAGGCAAACTTCTTAGAACGGTTTCGGATAAATTCGTGTAATAATTCTGCTTCAATTTCATACTCCCAAACACCAGGCTTGACAAAATCCAAAACACGACGGAATCCTTTTTCTGTTATATCACAAGCCTTTTGAAGTAAAGCAATCTCTATTGGATCTTTAACACCTCTTAGTTTTTGTAAAATAGGATTGCTCTTGGCTACACTATGCGCAGGAAACTTTTCTTTGAGCATTATTGTAAAACGGTCTTCACGTGTTTGTGTTTCAACATTGGCTCTGTAATGTTCATTAGTATTGATATACATAGTATCGCATTGGGTCATAACTTCCGCCAATACTTTTGGCAAATCCTGTAACCAGTAGATAGTTTGTATCCCCGAGGTTGCTGTAGCTTTTTCTTTGGTCAACTTGGCTCCTTCCCAAATGGCGATATGTTCATTGGTTTCTCGAACAAACAAAATCTCTCTGTGTTTTTCTTTGGGACAATCAGGAAATAAAAACAAGACACTTTCTTCTTGGTCAATACCTGAAAGGTATAAAATATCACGGTGTTGTTCGAAAGGTAAAGTGCTGTCTGCACTTACAGGATATATATCATTGGAATTGAAAAATGCAATGGAATTGGAACGCATATTTGCTGCAAAGTTAGCCCTGTTTTTCACAAACAATTGACTGTCAATCATATCGTATTTCATACTTTTTAGGTATCTTTAAAAGGTTCGTAAACATTAAAAACTGTGCATGAAGCACACTGACAAAGATAGTTTTTTAAAACCTATATTAGATTTGTCCATAGAAAAAATAGCAAACATGAATCACTCTTTTTGCAGCAGCAAAACAATTTGCTTTGCCAGGATAGCGTCATCAATAAAAAAACCAACGCATCATTTACTGAAGCTATGCATTATAGGCTTACTCTTTCAAGTAACTGCTTGTGGTAGTTTCCATCAAAGACTAAAAAAGGTATCAAAACATGAGAAAAGATGGGCAATAGCACATCCATTCCAAATAAAGAGAGCACTTAGAATCTCAAAACAAGCACAAAAAACTGCAGACTCCATTCGACACACGGAACTTCTAGATCAAGATGGCAATGGAGGTCAAGTAGATGCGTTTAGACATGCCTTCTGGATGAGTACCCTATCGCAAGGTATTGGTTATAGATCAGCCAGAAGCTTGGGAAAAGCACATGAAAAAACCAACTACGAGCAATTTAAAAAAGGGGAAAACGAAGATGGAGGACTTCCAGATGCTGCTGCCACTGAAATGGATTTATTCAATAATGAATTTGGGATTTCGCTTTATAAAAACCATAAAAAAGCTAGCAAAGAAACCTATATATCACTTATCATAAAGGCCATAAAAAGAGGCGAACTTAGAATCCTTTACAAGGATAAAAAAGGGATTTATTTGGATTGTAATGGGGAAAAAGCAGCCTTGAATTATAAAATTAAAAAATGGAAAAACAACAAATGTTTGGTGCCCTCTAGAAAATAAATACGCTGATTTTCACATCAAAGAGCACCTAGAATAGCATATTTATTAGGTCCTTTTTTTGAATAATCTTCATTTTTTTCAACTTATTTAGACTCAGTCTGTACAAGTAGCAGAATTCATTATCAATTTGTTAATTTTTTCTAGAATATCACTTTATAATACACAAACAAATTCGCTAGAAATTATGATATAAATAAAAAGACTATTTTACAGTTATTTAGGCCTATAAAAAGATATACACATGCTATTAAAAAAAAATCGTGCCGTATCTTTGTAAAAACACACAAAACTAAATTTAAATGAGCGGATTTTTATCTTCATCCATTGCGAGAAAGGTTTCTATGGCTTTATCAGCCTTCTTTCTAATGTTTTTTTTACTACAACATGTCGCAATCAACATTACATCAGTTTTCAGTCCTGATTTATTCAACGAAATATCCCATTTTATGGGAACCAACCCTGTTGTACAGTTTGCCTTGCAACCTGTACTGATTTTCGGAGTAGTCTTTCACTTTGTGATGGGATTTGTATTGGAAATAAAAAACAGAAAAGCAACTACTATCAACTATGCAGTTGACAACGGAAGTGCAAACTCTACTTGGTTTTCAAGGAATATGATTTACAGTGGTATGGCTATTTTGGCATTTATAGTATTGCATTTTATCGATTTCTGGTTTCCTGAGATAAATACTAAATATATTCAAGGAGATTGGTCAGGACTACATGACGGTGAATTTCGTTATTTCCACGAATTAAAACACAAATTTGAAAACCCTGCAAGAGTGGTTGCCTATGTTGTAGCATTCTTCTTCTTATCGTTGCACTTGTTACATGGATTCAATTCTGCATTTCAGTCTGTAGGAGCCAATAACAAGTACACAAACGGATTGAAAACATTTGGTAAGCTATATGCTATCCTTATTCCTTTAGGATTCGTTATAGTTGCAATCTTTCACCACTTAAACCATTAATACTAGAGACTTATGGCTGTATTAGACGCAAAAATTCCAAAAGGTCCCATCAAAGATAAATGGACCACTTATAAAGATAAAATTGACTTGGTAAACCCTGCCAACAAACGTAATATTGACGTTATTGTAGTAGGTACAGGATTGGCTGGAGGGTCTGCTTGTGCAACCCTTGCTGAATTAGGATACAATGTAAAAGCTTTTGCTTATCAAGATTCTCCACGTAGAGCACACTCTATTGCAGCTCAAGGAGGAATCAACGCCGCAAAAAACTACCAAGGAGATGGAGATTCTACGTACCGTTTGTTTTACGACACCGTAAAAGGAGGAGATTACCGAGCGCGTGAAGCCAACGTACACCGTTTGGCAGAGGTCTCTGCAAATATCATTGATCAATGTGTGGCTCAAGGGGTTCCTTTTGCACGTGATTATGGAGGTTTGCTAGACAACCGTTCTTTTGGAGGAGTACTCGTATCGAGAACTTTCTACGCAAAAGGACAAACAGGACAACAGTTATTGCTAGGAGCTTATTCTGCAATGAACCGTCAAATCGCTCGTGGTAAAATTGAAATGCACAATCGCCACGAAATGTTAGACGTAGTAAAAGTAGATGGAAAAGCAAGAGGAATTATAGCTAGAAATCTATTGACAGGAGAAATTCAACGTCATTCAGCACATGCAGTAGTGATTGCAACTGGTGGTTATGGAAATGTATATTTCTTGTCTACCAACGCAATGGGATCTAATGTTACTGCAGCCTGGAAAATACATAAAAAGGGAGCTTTCTTTGCAAACCCTTGTTACACACAAATCCACCCGACTTGTATTCCAAGATCTGGAGATTACCAATCGAAATTGACCTTGATGTCAGAATCGTTGCGTAATGACGGACGTATCTGGGTTCCTGCTAAATTAGAAGATGCTAAAGCAATTCAAGAAGGAACCAAAGTTGGTACCGATATTGCAGAAGCAGATCGTGATTACTATTTAGAGAGAAGGTATCCTGCCTTTGGAAACTTAGTACCTCGTGATGTTGCATCGAGAGCTGCAAAAGAACGTTGTGATGCTGGATATGGTGTAAATGGTACTGGAGAAGCAGTATACTTAGACTTTGCCTCAGCGATTACTCGTTACGGAGAAGAACAAGCAAAAATTAAAGGTATCGAAAATGCCTCGGATGCTAAAATCTACGAATTAGGTGCCGCTATCGTAAAAGCGAAATACGGAAACCTATTCCAGATGTACGACAAGATTATGGACGAGGATCCATACAAAATGCCTATGAAAATTTATCCTGCTACCCACTATACAATGGGAGGTGTTTGGGTAGACTACAACCTGATGACTACAGTCGATGGTTTGTACTGTATTGGAGAAGCCAATTTCTCTGAACACGGTGCCAACAGACTAGGAGCCTCTGCTTTGATGCAAGGATTGGCTGATGGGTATTTTGTATTGCCATACACTATCGGTGGCTATTTGTCTAAAGAAATTAGAACAGGAAAAATCTCAACAGACACTCCTGAATTTGAGGAGGCAGAAAAAGAGGTTAAAGAACGCTTGAACTTCTTTATCAATAACAAAGGAACAAACTCTGTAGATTTTTACCACAAAAGATTAGGAAAAATTATGTGGGATAAAGTAGGGATGTCTCGTAATGAAGAAGGTTTGAAAGAAGCCATGACTGAAATCAAAGCTTTACGTGAAGATTTCTACAAGAATGTAAATGTCCCTGGAGATTTGAACGAGATAAATCCTGAATTAGAAAAAGCCGGAAGAGTTGCTGATTTCTTAGAGTTGGGAGAATTATTTGCCAAAGATGCCTTAGACAGAAACGAATCTTGTGGAGGACACTTTAGAGAAGAATCTGTAGAATTGGACGGAGAACAAAAAGGGGAGGCGAAACGTAAAGACGATGAATACGCTTATGTATCCGCTTGGGAATACAAAGGAGAACCTGCCGATGCGGTATTACACAAAGAAGAATTAGAATTTAACGATATTGAACTGAAACAACGTTCGTACAAATAAGAAGACACTATGAATTTAACCTTAAAAGTTTGGAGACAGAAAAGTGCTGCTGAAAAGGGGCGTTTTGTTGACTATCAAGTAGCAGATATTTCAGAACACATGTCATTCTTAGAGATGATGGATGTGTTGAATGAACAAATTATCAATAAAGGAGACGAGCCTATAGCTTTTGATCACGATTGTCGTGAGGGAATCTGTGGAATGTGCTCAATGTATATCAATGGTGAAGCTCACGGACCTGACAGAGGTGTAACTACCTGTCAATTACACATGCGTTCTTTTAAAGATGGAGACACTATTCATATTGAACCGTTTAGAGCAACTGCCTTTCCTGTAATCAAGGATTTGGTTGTAGACAGAAGTGCTTTTGACCGTATCCAACATTCAGGAGCTTATATTTCTGTAAACACTTCAGGAAATACTCAGGATGCCAACGCTATTCCAATTGCAAAAGAAGCCGCTGATGAAGCGATGGATGCTGCCACTTGTATCGGATGTGGTGCTTGTGTTGCCACTTGTAAAAACTCATCTGCAATGTTGTTTGTTGGAGCAAAAGTATCTCAGTATGCTTTATTACCACAAGGACAAGTAGAAGCTACAGACCGTGTATTGAACATGGTAAAGCAAATGGATGATGAAGGATTTGGTAACTGTACCAATACTGGAGCCTGTGAAGTAGAATGTCCTAAAGGGATTTCTTTGGAAAACATAGCGCGTATGAATCGTGAGTTTATCAAAGCTTCTATATAAGCGACTCTAACAACACTTTTAAAACCCTCAAAACTATCTTAGTTTTGAGGGTTTTTTCTTCCCCATATTTCTATGCTAAAGTCTTGCCAAAATTTAAGTAAACGCATAGAAAACATTCTTAAAAAAGTGTAATTTTGTAAGCCTTTAAAAATTAGACTATGCAAGCAGTAGACTTTATAAAATCCAAAACGGACCTAAGAGATATCAGTATTCTCAACACATTGCAATTGTTGAACGAAGATTGTACAGTTCCTTTTATTTCTAGGTATCGAAAAGAGAAAACAGGGAATTTAGACGAAGTACAGGTCGCTAGTATTCAAGATTTCAAACGTGAATTTGAGGAACTAGAAAAGCGTAGAAAGAGTATTCTTAAGACAATTGAGGAACAAGGAAAATTGGAAGATACTCTAAAAACAAAAATCAACAATGCAGACAATCTGATCACATTGGAAGATTTGTACTTACCCTATAAAAAGAAACGTAAAACCAAAGCAGACAAAGCGAGAGAAGACGGCTTAGAAGGATTGGCTAAAATGATCTACTCTCAAAATATAAGAGATTTGGATTTTGCAAGTCAAAAGTTTGTGAAAGGAGCTATTGAAAATACAGAAGATGCATTAGAAGGAGCGCGATTTATTCTTGCAGAATGGATCAGCGAACGCATAGAACTAAGAACTACCCTACGTGGAATTTTCCAACGAGAAGCAAGTATCAGTTCCAAAGAAATCAAATCAAAAAAAGAAAGAACGGAATCTGAAATTCAAAAAGCACAAAAATACCGTGACTATTTTGACTGGTCAGAATCCCTACGTTCTTGTCCATCTCACCGTTTACTAGCACTTTTAAGAGCAGAAAACGAAGGGGTAATTCGTCTTAAAATTACTGTAGATCAAGAGCGGGTTATTAATCTGATTGAAAACCGTATCATACGCTCGCATAACGACTGTAAAGAGCAGCTAGAAATGGCAATTTCTGACAGTTTTAAAAGGCTATTAGGACCTTCACTATCTAACGAGGTATTATCTAATGCCAAAGAGGCTGCCGATACCAATGCAATAGAAGTATTCGCAAAAAACTTACGTCAACTACTCTTGCAGGCTCCTTTAGGTGAAAAAGCAATTTTAGCATTAGATCCAGGGTTCAGGACAGGATGTAAACTAGTTTGTTTGGATAAAAATGGACAACTGAAGCACAATGAAACCCTCTTTTTACATAAAGAAAGAGAAGCCATTGGAAAACTGAGCACATTGGTACAAGCCTATGATATAGAAGCCATAGCTATCGGTGACGGAACTGCCTCAAGGGAGACAGAAACACTTGTCAAAAAAGTACGCTTTGATAAAAAGGTACCTGTATTTATTGTAAACGAAGCAGGGGCTTCTATCTATTCAGCTTCCAAGATAGCTAGAGATGAATTTCCTACCTATGATGTGACTGTGCGAGGATCTGTTTCTATTGGAAGACGCTTGTCAGATCCTTTGGCTGAATTGGTAAAAATTGAAGCTAAATCCATTGGAGTAGGACAATACCAACACGATGTAGATCAAAATAAATTACAACAACGTTTGGACAGTGTTGTAGAAAGTTGTGTGAACAGTGTAGGGGTCAATCTGAACACTGCAAGTGCGTCATTGCTACAATACGTGTCAGGTATAGGACCAAAGCTTGCGGAAAATATCGTACACTACAGAAATGAAAATGGAAGTTTTAAAAAACGTACCGAATTAAAAAAGGTAGCACGATTAGGAGGTAAAGCCTACGAGCAAGCCGTTGCCTTTTTAAGAATTCCAAATGCAAACAATCCACTAGACAATTCTGCAGTACATCCAGAAAGTTACGCTACCGTAAAATCGATGGCTAAAGATGTACAAAAAAGTACAGAAGAACTTATCGGAAATAAAGCCCTATTAAACACTATATCACTTGATAAATATGTTGATGACACAATTGGTCTTCCAACCCTAAAAGACATCGTTAAAGAGCTTGAAAAACCAGGACTAGACCCACGTGAAAAGCGAAAACAATTTGCCTTTGCTTCTCATATTAAAAATATATCAGATATAAAAGAAGGTGACATACTTCCGGGTATCGTAAACAATGTTACCAATTTTGGTTGTTTTGTGAATATCGGTATCAAAGAAAGTGGATTAGTGCATATTTCTAAACTCAGCAAAGGCTATGTAAGCAATGTAAGTGAACATGTAAGTTTACAACAAGAAGTGAGCGTTCGTGTTGAAGAAGTTGACCTACAACGAAAACGTATTCAGCTATCTATGAATTTTGATAATTAATAGTCTAACTATTGATCAATAATAAAAAATAATGATGGTAATACATAGCTTGCAACAAGCAACACTAATAACCCCCATATAGTAGTAACTTTATGGGGGTTTTTATTGGTAAATAATGTAAGTTAATAAATTCCATATGTTATGTATAAAACAAAAAAA
>JBELHA010000030.1:0-37962 GCA_042091695.1 Flavicella sp. | reverse complement strand
GTGACCCCGACAGGATTCAAACCTGTAACCCTCAGAGCCGAAATCTGATGCGCTATTCAGTTGCGCCACGGGGCCTTTGCATGCGAAAATAAGGTATTTTCAGGTAGGAAATAAAATTATTTTACCAAATCTAAATTCAACATATTCACATATTGTTGGTAGACCGATGGGTACCGCTGTTTGAGTACAGATGGTGACTCAAAGAAGCATTCTGCGAACACGGATAACAACTCAAATGAGTTGGTAAATGCATAAGGTCTCACATAAGAATCAATCTTCATCTTTTCGATGAGCTCAGGCGTACACAACTCTAAAAGCGTTTCGTAACTTCCTAAAAAACTAGCTCCTTCCTCGGATACGTAACGGATAAAACTAAAATGCAAACCGTGCATAAACTCATGTAAACCCAAATTCAAATTATCATTATTTACACGAATTCCTTTCGCAAATTCTTCCCATGAAAAAACCAAAATTCCCAAATTGGGATTCGCTTCTCCATCATGCATAGCATCTGTCAAAGTAGACCTATAGGATTTAGGATATACAATGATTGTATGAAAAAGATCGTACATATAGTTTTTCAACCCAAAAGTCAACTGTACTGCCATCGCTGCGATCAGCAATTTCATTTCCTGAGTCACTTCAATACTTTGACCAACAAAAGTGTGACTATCGAGAAACCTATAGACTCTAAATTGAAAAGCTTTTCGTTCTGAATGTGATAATTGTTTGTAAAAAGGTACCTGCTCCACCAAATAATCCTGTGCTTCTTTTGTCAGGGTATTGAAGAATATAAATTTTCTGGAATATAAGGGGCGTACCAGCATAGAATCTTAAGTAAGTAGGGATTTAACAATTGTAGAAATCACCTTGCCATCTGCCTTTCCTGCCATTTGCTTGGAAGCCATACCCATAACTTTCCCCATATCTTTCATTCCTGAAGCTCCTGTTTGTGCAATGATTTCTTTTACTATTTTTTCAATTTCTGATTCGTCCATTTGTGCTGGCAGAAACTGAGCAATTATTGCTGCTTGTGCTTTTTCTGGTGCCGCTAAATCTTCTCGACCTTGCTCTTCAAACAAAGTTGCACTGTCATTGCGTTGCTTTACTAATTTTTGAAGAATTTTCAACTCTTGTGCTTCCGTCAACGCTTCCTTTGATCCCGTTTCTGTCTGTGCCAATAAAATTGCAGACTTTACTGCACGCAAGGATTCCAACGCAACTGTATCTTTAGCTTTCATCGCAGTTTTTAACTGCTCCATAATTTGTTTCTGTAAACTCATTGTTTTCTTTTTATAGCAAATATACTAAAAGGTTCTTCGTATAATAGAGAACTCTTTTTTCTTTATATACCTGCTTATATATTTTAAGATACAAAAATCCCTGTTCAAAAAACAGGGATTCTATACTTATTTTAAAAAAGATATGTGTTTCAAAAAACTGCCTAATCTACATTGTCATGTAAAAAAGAATTGTTTGAACGTAATTTCAAATCATCATTCTCATCCATACTCAGTGTAGTTCTCGATGTATTTGTAACACCAGTAGTACCTTCATCTAAATCTACTCCCATTCTCTTATAGGCAGGCTGACTTTCAATATCATCTAAATAGGCGTCTGAGTTGTTACCGCGACTATTTTGAAACTTATAATTCAACTCCCTCATTTTCTGACGTCGCAAATCAGTGCGTTTTTTTATGTCAGAAATAGTGGCATTCAAAGGGCTTATTTCGTTCTCTTTTTCAGTATCTACTTGTGGTGTTTTCTCTTCTTCTACTTTCTTAATAGTAAATTGCAAGGCTTCATCAACTTCTTCAATAGGAGTTGCGTCCTCTTTTGCTGAGGGAACTTGAAGATTTGATGCGTTTTTTATCGTAGGCTCAATATCAAAATCACTCAATGTATGTCTTATCAACTCAGATGCCTGACTTGTAATCTCTTCGTGATCATGCACTATTATTTCATTGATATCAATCGGTTCTGCATCGTTTTTGAAATCTTCTTTTGATTTTTCCTCAGATGCTATATCGGTCTCTAAATTGAAATATACTTTTTCTGTCGGCTCTTGTTTAGAAGATGGTGTTTCTTTGACCTCGTTTTCTAGCTTCTCTATTTTTGTAGACTCTGTATCATTAGATTCAGGCTCTTTTCTTTCGATCGGCATATCAAAAACCAATCCCATCTGTTGTGGTACTTCTTTGCTGACAATCACAGGATCGACAACCTCTATTTCTTCAATGATAAAATCATCTTCTTTTTCAGAAGACATATCTTCAACAGAATCGGAATCTTGAGTTCCGTTATTTTTATCCACAGGTTCAAACATGACGTCTACCTCTTTGATAAAATCTGTAGTATTTACAATTTTTGGAGCCTCTTCTTCTACCTCATCCTCCAACAAGTGAACTATTTTCTCAACAGGCTCAGGTACTTCAGCAACAGGAGCTACCACCTCACTTTGCAGCGTGTTTTTTTCGTCGAAGCTATACGTGGCTTTCTGTCCTTCTTCTAAGGTATGAATGATTTTTTTTGTTTCTATATCCGTAATTTCACTCTGTTGATCTGCTGCAAAACCTGTAGCCACAACTGTTACAGCAATAGCATCTTCCAACTCTTCATCTTCACCAACTCCCATGATGATATTCGCATCGTAGCCAGCTTCTACTTGTATAAAATCATTTATTTCACCTATCTCATCAAGGGTAACTTCTACTTTACCTGATATGATCAATAACAATACATTTTTAGCACCTGTAATTTTATTGTCGTTCAACAAAGGAGAATCTAGCGCTTTTACAATAGCATTTTTAGCCCTATTTGATCCCGATTCTTTGGCAGATCCCATGATTGCGGTACCACTGTTAGACAATACTGTTTTGGCATCGTGTAAATCAATATTCTGCTTGTAATGGTGCGTAATAACTTCTGCGATACCTCTAGACGCGGTTGACAACACCTCGTCTGCTTTAGAAAACCCTGCCTTAAAACCTAAATTCCCGTATACTTCACGCAATTTATTATTGTTAATCACGATCAATGAATCGACATTCTTACGCAATGCATCGACTCCTTTTTGAGCTTGTTTTGTACGCATTCTTCCCTCAAACTGAAAAGGCATCGTGACGATTCCTACCGTCAATATATCCAAGTCCTTTGCTAGCTTCGCTATGATAGGCGCTGCTCCAGTACCTGTACCCCCACCCATTCCTGCGGTGATAAAAACCATTTTCGTATTCGTGGTCAAGATATTCTTTACCTCTTCCAAACTCTCTATAGCTGCTTCTTGACCTACGTCTGGATTTGCTCCAGCCCCCAAACCTGAAGTCAACGAAACTCCTAATTGAATTTTGTTGGGAATTGGACTGTTCGCTAGCGCCTGCGCATCTGTATTACAGATCACAAAATCAACCCCTTTTGTCTGTTGTTGAAACATGTGGTTTACAGCATTGCTACCACCACCTCCTACTCCAATAACCTTTATGGTATTGGACTGTGCTTTTGGCATATCAAATGAAATGTTGTCAAATTCTTCACTGTTCATAATTGCTATAACTTGTAGATAATTAAATGTTTACATACATCTATTCGCATAGATATTTAAATTGGGGTATGGCTATTCAAAATAATTGATTTTTTTAAACCTCAATCATTCTGCATTGTCAAGAAAATCTCGAAAAGTGTCTGTAAACTTTTCAAAAATTGACTTTTTCTCTTTCTTTTCTTCAGGGGCTACATCTACTTCTGGTTCCGATGACATATCTTCCACATGCACATCTTCTTGTGCTGTTGCCACCACTTCCTCTTGGGGTTTTTCAATCAGTTTGGCCTTTTCTTGTTTTTCCAAACCAACCATCAACAAACCTACTGCAGTTGCAAATGATGGACTGCTCAATGCTTCGTCAGAACCTCCGGCTAAATGTTCATTAGGATATCCGATTCTAGTATCCATTCCGGTGATATATTCCACCAATTGCTTTAGATGCTTTACCTGAGCTCCTCCACCTGTCAAAACAATTCCTGCAATCAATTTTCCTTTTTGAGTTTCGTGGCCGTAGGACTTTATTTGGTCGTATACCTGATCGATAATTTCAGTCACCCTAGCATGAATGATTTTAGATAGATTTGTTAGTGTAATCTCCTTGGGCTCCCTACCACGAAGACCTGGAATTGAAACAATCTCATTTTCTTTATTTTGTCCTGGCCATGCCGAACCAAATTTTACCTTTAGAAGCTCTGCTTGCTTTTCAATAATAGAACAACCTTCTTTGATATCTTCTGTGATGACATTTCCTCCGAATGGAATGACTGCCGTATGGCGGATAATTCCATCTTTAAAAATTGCCAAATCTGTAGTTCCTCCTCCTATGTCTATCAATGCTACTCCGGCTTCTTTTTCTTCTTGACTTAAGACAGCTTCTGCAGAAGCCAAAGGCTCTAGTGTGATGTCTGACAAATCAAGACCTGCACTTTTCACACACCTACCAATATTTTTTATTGAAGAGACTTGCCCTACCACTACATGGAAATTCGCCTCTAAACGTCCACCATACATACCGATGGTTTCCTTGATATTATCTTGACTATCTACTTTAAAATCTTGAGGCAATACATGAATAATTTCTTCCCCTGGCAACATAACCAGCTTGTGTACCTGATTGATTAATTCTTCGATATCATCCTCGTCAATCACCTTGTCAGCGTCTTCTCTTGTGATATAGTCACTGTGATGTAAACTGCGAATATGCTGTCCCGCTATTCCAACAACAACGTCTTTGATTGCAACACCTGAAACACTTTCTGCTTCCTCAACTGCTTGTTGGATAGAGTGAATTGTTTGCGTAATATTATTTACAACTCCTCTTTTGACACCGAGACTTTTGGCCTTTCCGATTCCTAAAACTTCCAACTTACCGTATTCGTTTTTGGTACCAATCATTGCGACGATTTTTGTCGTCCCAATATCTAAACCAACTGAAAATGTTCTTGTTTCCATACTTTTTTACTTTGTGCACACAACCTGATTGTTGTATTTTAAATTGATCACCTTATAGGTTGCCACTTCATTACTTTGAATTGCTTCATTGTAAAAAGCTTCTAATTTTTTTATTTTTCGTCTTACGTCTTGGATTGCTCCAAAATGTATTTGCTGTCTGTACTTACGCGTGTGTAACACATAAGCGTCCGTGGATTTTTTCTCAATACCTACAATCATTTTTTTCAAAAAATCATTGTCCGAAATTGCAGTCACCAACTCAAATATGGACGCAATATCTCTTTCTGATATAGCTCCTGAAGCCAACATAACACGTGCTGAATAATTGTCTGACATCGGCATCTTAAGCCCCTTGTCATCAACATAGTACGTTTCATGATCGGCATAAACCCTCAACACAGGAGTACGTTGTTTTACAACTGCATTGAGCACCCCGTCGACTGTTAAAAATACTTTTGCTTCTTCCACTAATGGATTCGACAAAACACCCATTTCTAATCTATGTAAATTTATCAATGATTTCGGTTCATTTCCAAGTGATTTCCGATTTTGTTTCAACAATTTATCAACCATTTCATGTGACAAAAAAAGATTGATTCCGTTCGAAAATTCTATTACTGGATCCTTGACAATTCTACTTTCGTTACGAAAAGAGGCAAACCCGTATAGAAACACAACGAGTGTGAGCAAAAAAATGCTTTTTATATATACTATATATCTTTTCATATTACCTATTTATGTCAAAAATTATAATTTTAAAAGGGATTCAAAACCTTCTTGCACCTCTTCTATTAACACTCCTATATCTCCAGCACCCAACATCACAACGACCTTCTTGTTGGATTGTCTTATTGCAGCAAACACTTCTTTTTTATCAAGTAGCTGTTTGTTTGCTATCGTTACTTTGTCAAACAACCATTGTGAGTCTACTCCAGGGATTGGCAGCTCTCTTGCCGGATAAATATCCAACAAAACTAAAGCGTCAAAACGTGATAGACTACTTGCAAAATCATCAATAAAATCCTTTGTTCTACTATACAAATGCGGTTGAAATACAGCCAACACTTCTTCGTTGGGATACATTTCTCTTACAGCATCTACAACTGCATCAATCTCAGTTGGATGGTGCGCATAATCGTCAATCAATACAAAATCTTCTCTTTTAATCTTATATGAAAAACGTCTTTTTACACCTGCAAAGGTTTTCAACGCCTTTGAAATCTCCTCTAAAGAAAGCCCATACTGCTCTGCCATTGCAATGGCCGCCAATGCATTGGATAAATTATGTCTTCCTGGCAAATGAAAAACCATATTGGACAGGGTTGCCTTTGGTGTTTTTACGGAGAAATGATAGGCTCCCTCTTTTATTTCAACATCAGAAATAGTATAATCAGCATCGGAACCGACAGCGTATGTCAATCCCTGCAATGGCAATCCTTTACACACTATCAATTGTTGGGTTACCTTGTCTGAAAACTCCTTAAAAGAAGCCTCCAAAGCTTCTTTTTCTCCATAAATATCTAAATGATCTGCATCCATAGAGGTGATACAAGCCACATCTGGAGACAACTGTAAAAAAGAACGATCAAACTCATCTGCTTCTACAACTGAAATCGCATCTCCACCTTCTATCAAGTTTGAATTGTAATTTTCTGTCACCCCTCCCAAAAAGGATGTAGCTCCTGTATTACATGCTTTCATAATATGACCTAGTATAGAAGAAGTGGTAGTTTTTCCATGCGTTCCTGCTACTCCTAAGCAAAAAGTATTTTTGGTGATTTCCCCTAAAACCTGTGCACGTTTGAGAGTAACGAATCCTTGCTCAAAAAAGAAATTCAATTGTTTGTGGTCTTTTGGAACCGCGGGAGTATAGACTACTAAAGTACCCTCTGTATCTTTAAAATCTTGAGGTATTAAATGTAGCGCATCTTCAAAATGAATGGACGCACCAGCATGCGTCAAAGAAGCTGTGATATCGGAAGGTGTCTTATCATACCCTGCTACCTGCTTTCCGTTTACAGAAAAGTACTTGGCTATTGCAGACATCCCAATACCTCCAATTCCTATAAAATAAACCCTATGTACTTCTTTTAAATCCAAATGCTCTTTATTTAATATTCTTTACCATTCCCTCTATAAGATCTACGATATGCTCCGTAGCCTTTGGAAGCCCTAAATCTAAAATATTTTTAGACAATTCTTCCTGTAAATTTTTATCCTTATACAACTCTTTAAATACTACCTCAAATCTTTCCAGTTCTGATTCTCGCAATAGCAATGCAGCCTTCTTTTCAACTACAGCCAAAGCATTTTTTGTCTGATGGTCCTCCGTAACATTCGGAGAAGGGATAAAAATAGTAGGCTTCCCTACAATACACAATTCTGAAATGGAACTCGCACCTGCTCTGCTGATCACAAAATCTGCAGCAGCATAGGCCAAATCCATATTTCCGAGATACGCATGTACCTGAACATTGTCTAAACTATTGAATTGCTCATAAGTATCTATATAAAATTTCCCTGTTTGCCATATCAGTTGCACGTTCAAACTCTTTAAAAACTCTAAATTTTCAGCAATTAGTTTATTGATGCTTCTCGCCCCCAAGCTTCCCCCTAATACCAACAAAGTTTTTTTAGATGTATCTAAAGAGAATTCATTGTATGCTACTTGCTTTTTTGAGGCTACGTCTAACAAATCTTGTCGTACCGGATTCCCTGTTTTTACAATTTTATTTTCAGGAAAAAAACGCTGTAAACGATCGTAAGCCACACAGATTGAATCCGCCTTTTTAGAGAGTAATTTATTTGTAATTCCGGGGTAGGAATTTTGCTCTTGAATCAGTGTTGGAATATTTTTTGATGCAGCCACAAACAAAACAGGACCACTCGCAAACCCGCCAGTACCAATTACAACATCTGGCTTAAAACGATTTACAATACGCAAAGAATTCCAAAGACTACTGATTAACTTAAAAGGAAAAGAAAGGTTGTCAAAAGTCAACTTGCGCTGTATTCCAGATATCCACAACCCTTTAATGGCATAACCTGCTGCAGGAACTTTTTCCATCTCCATACGATCTTTTGCGCCCACAAAGAGAAAATTTGCAGTTGCAAAACGTCTTTTCAATTCGTTTGCAATAGCAATAGCAGGGTATATATGACCTCCTGTCCCCCCGCCACTTATCAATATGTTTACTTTTTTCTTGATAATTATCTATTTTTAATTTGTTGTATGTTACGAATCTATTGTCCTCTGCAAAATTGTCAAAGGATCTTCACTTTCATTTTCCAGTTGTTCTTCTGTTACTTCATTAGCAGAGGAGACACTCAATATAATCCCCAATCCAAAGCAAGTCATCCAGATGGAAGTTCCCCCGCTACTAATAAGCGGTAAGGTTTGCCCAGTTACCGGCAATAAATTAGTAGCGACTGCCATATTGATCAAGGCTTGAAATATAATAGGAATACCTATCGATATCACAAGTAAAGTACCAAATACCGTCCCCGCTTTTTTTGCTGTGACTAAAATACGCATCAACAACATAAAATAAAATGCCAACACCCCAACACCGCCAATCAATCCGTATTCTTCCAAAATAATAGCAAATATAAAATCTGATGTCGACTGTGGGAGAAAATTCTTTTGTA
Organism: Flavicella sp.; assembly: GCA_042091695.1. Taxonomy (GTDB): domain Bacteria; phylum Bacteroidota; class Bacteroidia; order Flavobacteriales; family Flavobacteriaceae; genus Flavicella. Next base: position 29,321 of record JBELHA010000030.1, on the reverse strand, counting down.
CACTTTTCCCTGGACCTCTACCAGAGATACCTCCTGTTGCAATAGCTATTTTAGCCTTTTCGACCTGATATCCTTCTTCAGCATTTCCCCCTGAAAAACTCTTAATTCTACTTTCCCAAGTATGCACACGATTGGGCATTGCATCGGGAAAGGCTTTTGCTATCAAAACAAAAAATGAAAGAAAGGCAATCCCCATACCTATTATTCTCAAAAGATACTTACCAGGGTACCCCCCTAAAAAAGTAAGCACCAATACCATAAAGAACAGAATGGCTGTGGTTGAAAAGTTTGCAGGCAAAATAAAAACCAATATCAAACCAACGGGTAGCCAAAGTTGGTATAAACTCGACTTAAAACTGATAGTAACTTCTCTATTTTTAGCGAGATATCTAGCAACATACACCATCAAAACTAGACAAGCGAGTGTAGACGTTTGAAAACCAACACCGACAATAGGAACACGTATCCACCTACTAGCATTGGCTCCTCCAATAGTGGAACCCTGCGCCAAAGTATACACCAATAATAAAAGCACAAATGGATACAACAATACTGCACCTCCACTAAAATAGCGGTATGGTATCTTGTGTACACCAAACATAATTATAAAACCTAAAACCAAAAGCACAGCATGTTTGATCAGGTGCCCCATGGTAGAACCATTTCCTACCACATAGACCAGATTTGTACTGGCACTGTACACGGGCATAAATGAAAATATAGCCACAATGGCTATCAAAGCCCAAAGTACACGATCACCGCTAAGATGTTTAAATAAACTATTCACACTATTACATTTTGTTTTTGTATCACTAACTACAAAGCTCTGACGGCATTTTTAAATTGCCTACCTCTATCTTCATAACTTTCAAAAAGGTCGAAACTTGCACAAGCAGGCGACAATAAAACCGTCTCACCACTAGAAGCTATATTGTTGGCCATCTTAACAGCCTCAACAGCTGAGTCTGTTTCAATCAACAAATCCACTACCTCATCAAACATATGGATCAATTTAGAGTTATCCACCCCCAAACAAACAATTGCCTTTACCTTTTCTCGAACCAAAGGCATCAAATCCATATAATCATTTCCTTTATCTACACCTCCTACAATCCAAACCGTTGGTGCTTCCATACATTCCAAAGCGTAAAATGTAGCATTTACATTGGTCGCCTTTGAGTCGTTTATAAACTGAACTCCATGTACTTTTTGTACAGATTCCAATCGATGTTCCGCTCCTTCAAAATCCTCTAAACTTTCCTTAATCACCTTTTTTCTCGCCTTCATCATCTGTGCCGCTAACGAAGATGCCATCGCATTTTTCGTATTGTGTTTTCCTTTCAATGCTATTTTGGAATTATCCATAGTAATTACCTCTTTGTTTATTTTCATCTGAATTTTATTTTGTTTAAAAACAGCTCCAAAATCGAGGTCTTGTGTCAACGAAAAAGGGAGCAATTTGGATTGTATTGTATTGTTCTGTAACCATCTGCTGATGGCGATATCGTCTGCATCATAAATCAAAAAATCATCTGCTGTTTGATTTTTTACGATTTGAAATTTTGATTCGATGTAATTTTCATACTTATTATCATAGCGATCTAAATGATCTGGACTTATATTGGTTATGATGGCGATGTGCGGTCTGAATTGCTCTATCCCATCCAATTGAAAACTACTCAATTCCAACACATACGAACTGTAATTTTGTGTAGCCACTTGCATTGCAAAACTTTGACCTATATTTCCGGCAACTCCGCAGTGCAATTTTGCTTTTTGAAGTATATGATGCAACAACATCGTCGTGGTTGTTTTACCATTAGACCCCGTAATCCCTATCAATGTTGCTCCCGTATACCTTGAAGCAAATTCTATTTCAGAAATCACTGATACTTCTTGCTTTCGCAATGCAACCACCAAAGGCACTGTATCTGGAATCCCTGGACTTTTTACTACCAAATCTGCATTTAAAATTAGGGATTCCGTATGCTTACCTGATTCGAATGAGATTTCTTTCTCACGCAACACCACTTCGTACTCTTTTTTAAAAGTACCTCTATCAGACACGAAAACATCGTAGCCTTTTTGCTGCCCAAGCACCGCTGCTCCAACACCACTTTCTCCTCCACCAAGTATCACAAGACGCTTCATATTTACCTCAGCTTTAATGTTATGATAGAAATAGCCGCCAATAAAATTCCAACGATAATAAATCGCGCTACAATCTTACTTTCATGGTACCCTAATTTCTGATAGTGATGGTGCAAAGGCGCCATTTTAAAAATCCGCCTTCCTGCTCCATATTTTTTCTTTGTATACTTAAAGAAACCAACCTGTAAAATCACAGAAAGATTTTCTACTAAAAATATACCTGCCAAGACAGGAATCAGTAATTCTTTACGGGTAGCCACAGCTATAACCGCTATAATACCACCAATAGTCAAACTTCCTGTATCCCCCATAAAAACCTGAGCCGGATAAGTATTGTACCATAAAAAACCTACCAAAGCTCCTGAAAATGCACTTATAAACACAAGCATTTCTCCTGAATACGGGATATACATAACATCTAAATAATCTGCAAAAATGATATTTCCAGAAACCCAAGCAAACACCCCTAAAGTCGCTACAATAACTACAGAAGTTCCTGCCGCCAATCCATCAATACCATCGGTAAGATTGGCACCATTTGAAACAGCTGTTATGATAAAAATCACTACTCCGATAAATACTATCCACCCGTATTTATGTTCAGTATCTCCTAACTTCTCAGTCACAAGTGCATAATCTAAAATATTGTTTTTAAAAAAAGGCACTGACGTTTTAATGGCTTTGTGCTCTTCTCCAAACAATTTTGGAATTCCACTTTCAGTAACGCGTTCTACCTGTGATTCAGGCAACTGGTCTTTCATCGTCACCTGTGGATGGAAATACAACATAGCACCTACAATCACTCCTAGTCCTACTTGACCCAACACTTTAAATTTCCCCTGAAGTCCTCCTTTGTCTTTTTTGAAAACCTTTATATAATCATCCAAAAAACCGATGGCTCCCATCCACAATGTAGTAATCACTAATATTACAACATAGATATTGTGTACTTTGGCCACTAAGAAAACTGGAAGTAGTGTTGCGGCGATTATAATCAATCCACCCATAGTTGGAGTTCCTGCTTTTTGCACTTGTCCAGAGAGTCCTAAATCTCTTACCGATTCACCTATTTGCTGTTTTTGTAAAAATAAAATAACACGCTTTCCAAAAATGGTAGAAAACAACAGAGCAAAAATAAATGCCACTGCGGATCGAAAGGTTATAAAACCAAACAACCCAGCTCCGGGGAGTTGAAAATTAGTATCTAAATACTCAAAAATATAATACAGCATGTTACCTTTATTTATTTAATTCTATTAAAACCTCTGCAATGACCTCGTTGTCATCGAAATGAACTTTCACCCCCTTGATATCTTGGTAATTTTCATGTCCTTTTCCTGCCACCAAAACAATATCCCCCTGCTTCGCAAAGCGAAGGGCTGTTTTGATCGCTTGTCTTCTATCTACTATAGACAATACCTTGAACTGATCTTCTTGTTGTACACCTACTTCTATTTGTTGCAATACGGCATTGGGATCTTCAAAACGAGGATTGTCAGAGGTAAAAACCACTTGATCACTCATAACAGATGCAATTTTCCCCATTTTTGAACGCTTTTCGTTGTCTCTATCACCTCCACAACCCATCACAGTTATTAAAGACTCATTTCCAGAGCGAATCTCTGAAATAGTCTCTAACACATTCTGTAATGCATCTGGCGTATGTGCATAATCTACAATAGTAATGATACCTGTATTCGACTGCTGGTACTCAAAACGACCGTCTACACTTTGCAAGGCACTTAACACCGGCAAAAGACGCTCTTCATCATATCCTAACTCTATGGCCACTGCATACACAGACAATAGATTGTAAGCATTGAAACCACCTATCAAACGCACCCAAACCTCTTGAGAAGCGAGTTGCAAAAGCATCCCAGAGAAGTTCTTCTCAACTACTTTTGCAGTATAATCAGCCATAGACTTTAAAGCATAAGTTCTTTTTTGCGCCTTTGTGTTCTGTACTAATATTTTACCATTCCTATCATCTACATTTACCAATGCAAATGCATCTTTAGACAGATTGTCAAAAAATTTCTTTTTTACATCTCTGTAGGCAGCAAAAGTTTTATGATAATCCAAATGATCGTGACTTAAGTTGGTAAACACCCCACCATCAAAATACAAACCTTCTGTTCGCGACTGGTGTATCCCATGAGAACTCACCTCCATAAAACAATGCGTTACACCAACGCTTACCATTTTAGACAAATAGCTATTGATCGCTAAAGAATCTGGCGTAGTGTGTGTTGCAGGATAGAGCGTATCTCCCACCATAATTTTTACAGTTGACAAAAGCCCAGCGTTGTAACCACCTTTAAGAAACAAGGAATACAATAAAGAAGCAACCGTAGTTTTTCCATTGGTTCCTGTCACACCAACCAACTTCAATTTAGAAGATGGATTGTCATAATAATTAGAAGCGATCACCGCCAAAGCAGTGTTAGAATTCTGAACTTGAATATAATGTATGGAAGGATCTATTTCCGAAGGCAGCACTTCACATACAATCACTACAGCTCCTGAAGCAATCGCTTTCGCTATAAAAAGATGCCCATCTGAGGTAACTCCTTTTTGCGCGACAAACAATACGCCATCCTCCACCTTACGTGAATCAAACACAATAGCAGTAACAGTGTCTACAGAAGCACCTAAACGCTCTGCAACCTTAACACCTTTTAGCAATGTATCCAATACCTTCATCTAACTTAATTTTAATTTTATTTTTTGACCTTTCACCAATATTTGCCCTCTTCTCAACGACTGTGTTTTCACAGTTCCTACACCTGAAAAAGTTACTTTCAAGCCTAGGTTTTCTAAGAGAGAAACAGCATCCATTCCAACCATACCTCTCACGTCAGGAATTGTTTTGACAGCTTTTGTAGCGCTTTCATAAAAACCTTCATAAGCCGTATCCAGTGCTTGCAAAGTTGGCACCGTGTTTTGAACCTCTTTATATACAGGAGCGGAAGCATACATTTTTTGTGCTATTTTTTTAAACACAGGAGCCGCAACTGTTGCCCCATAATACCCTTTACTTGTATTTGGATCGTGTACTACCACAATACAAGAATACAAGGGGTTTTGTGCAGGAAAAAAACCTGCAAAAGAGGCTACATAATGTTTGTTAGAATAATAACCACCTTTCAACTCTCCATCTGCATTCTTTGTGATCGGTATGTATTTTTTTGCAGTCCCCGTTTTTCCCGCCATAGAGAAATGTTCGCTATATATATTATCTGCTGTTCCTTTTTTTACAACATTTTCCAATACTGTTCGTAACTTAGCTAGAGTTGCATCCGATGCAATTTTAGGATTTAAAATTTCTTTTTCAAAGACCTTCTCAATTTCCCCTCCAGAGCGTAAAGCAGTTACAAACCTCGGCTTTACCATCTCTCCACCATTTGCAATCGCATTGTAAAATGTCAATATTTGAAGCGGTGTTAGCGACACGCCATAACCCCATGCCATCCATTCTAAAGAAATACCATTCCAACGTTTTTTGTTTTTAGGTGACGGAATATACGGAATTCCCTCCCCTTTTATCTCAATTCCTAATGGAGCACCGAATCCCAAATCATTGATGGCATCAACGAATTTTTGCGGCTGTTTTTTGTAGTGTTCTTGAATCAACTTTACAATACCAACATTAGAAGAAACCTCCAACACCCTAGCAGCAGAAATTTTTCCATATCCCCCTTTGTGAGAGTCCTCTACTTTTTTTCGATGCACATACATCTTACCTTTTCCTGTATCTACAACAGTCCCTGTATCTATCACTTTATCTTCAAGGGCAACAAGCAAACTTGCAACCTTAAATGTAGATCCTGGTTCGTGTGACTCCCAAACGGCATAATTTCGTTTTTCAAAATAAGTACCCTTTGAAGTCCGCGCCAAGTTAGAAATCGCTTTTATGGCTCCTGTTTTTGTTTCCATCACAATCACAGAACCATGATCTGCCTCAAAGTACTCTAACTGCTCCAACAATGCATGATGCGCAACATCCTGAACATTTATATCTATTGTTGTAATAACATCAGAACCATCTCTCGGCTCCACCTCATTGTTATCATTGATTGGTTTCCACTGGTTTTTGGCTATTTTTTGTTTCATCCTCCACCCAACACTTCCTGTTAGGTATCTGGAATATGCTCCTTCAATTCCTACACCTCCTCTATAATCAGAATAACCAATAGTTCTTTCCGCAATCTTACCAATAGGGTGGGCTCTTACAGTGCGTTGCTCCGTAATAAAACCACCTTTATAGACCCCTAAATTAAAAATCGGAAAACTTTTTACCTTTAAGTAATCCATATACCCCAAGTCTCGGGCAATCAACAAATAACGGTTTTTCATTTTTCGAGCTCGCCTTAATTTAGCTTTATACTCTTTAGCAGGCTTGCCAAACATCGCCGACAAAGACACAGACAATGCCTGTACATTTTTCTCAAAAACCTCACTAGAAACCGTGACCACATCCATTCGAATGTCATACTTAGCCATTGAAGTAGCCAATAAATTTCCTTTCTCAGAAACCACATTGCCTCGGTTATAAAAAATAGTGTCTTTTCGAACGGTGCGTTGTTTCGATATACCTCGATACTTATCTCCTTCTACATATTGTATACGGAAAATCTTGAAAAATATCACAAACAAAAAAACAGTCATCAAAACAACAACAACAGAGAGTCGATTTAATATGTCTTTTTTATTTGTACTCAATTTCGTTCTATTTAGTAGTTACTTTAATTTCTATAGGGGGTGTTTTAGAGCTCCCCAAACCTCTTTCTTTTAATGCTTCTCTTACAGAAGACTCCATCTTCATCCGGGTCAGTTTGGTACCGGAATCTATGTAGAGCGCTTTCAACTTCTTCACCTCGGAGTTCAACCTAGCAATCTCCATCACTTTCCAATCTGCCTTGTGTGAACTACTGATCATAAACAACAACAACAACACTACAAATATGATAATTCGCCAATTTTTAAAAGCGTGCTCATTGACCAGAAATCCACCTTTAAGTAAATCGTACACTTTCATTTCCTATCGCTTCTTTAGGTTCACCTTGGCCACTCTCAATTTAGCAGAACGCGCCCTGTTATTTTCTTTAATCTCCTCTTTAGAGGGAAGAATCAACTTGCCAACATTCTTCAAAGGAACACTTATATTTCCGTAAAAATCTTTTTCAGGCTCTCCTTCGAACAGCCCGTTTTTTATAAATCGCTTCACCAACCTATCCTCTAAAGAATGGTAAGAAATTACGCTCAACCTACCACGTTCACTCAACATATCTGGAATCTGCGTCAAAAACTCCTTCAACACCTCCAATTCTTGGTTTACTTCTATTCGTATCGCTTGAAAAATTTGTGCAAGAATTTTATGTTCCTTAGCCTTTGGCAAAAAACGCTGCAACACTTCTTTCAAACGGAAACTTGTAACTATCTTTTCTTCTTGACGGGCCTCAACAATCACAGAGGCCATGGCACGCGCATTGCGCAGCTCTCCATATTGAAAAAGTACATTACCCAACTTCTCCTCCTCATAGTTATTGACCACTACATATCCGGATAACTCGTCCACTTGATTCATTCTCATATCTAAATCCGCGTCAAAACGTGTAGAAAAACCACGGTCAGCTTCATTAAACTGATGTGAGGACACACCGAGATCACCCAAAACACCGTCTACTTTTTTTACACCATAAAAACGCAAAAAACGCGATATGTTTCTAAAATTCTCTTCTATTAAAACAAAGCGAGCATCATCAATACTATTCCTTACGGCATCCGGATCTTGATCAAAAGCAAACAAACGCCCTTCTGGACCTAGCCTACTTAAAATCTCCCTTGAATGACCACCTCCTCCAAAAGTAACATCTACATATACACCGTCAACAACGATGTCCAATGCATCGACACTCTCTTTTAAAAGAACTGGATTATGATACTCCTCCATACTCATTATTATTTAAAGTTCCCATTACCTCTTCAGCAAGGCTTGCAAAATCATCAGCACTATCACCTATTGCGTTTTCATACTTGTCTTTGTCCCAAATTTCAATAATTGTAACAGCAGAAGACATCACCACCTCTTTGGTAATACCCGAATAGGCCAACAAATCTTTTGGAATCAACAACCTCCCGGAAGCATCTAATTCTACTTTTTTAACTCCCGCAGTAAAACTTCGTATAAAATCGTTGTTCTTTTTTACAAATCGATTCAAAGTCTTCAATTGCCCCATCACAGCGTTCCATTCGGCAATAGGATATAATTCCAAACAAGGCTGAAACACCGAGCGCTTCAATACAAAACCATCGAACAACACAGGCTCCAACTGCTTTTTCAGCGCTGATGAAATAAGCATTCTACCTTTGGCATCTGCTTTACACTCGTATGTTCCTATTATATTATCCACGTGACACAATCGTTGTTGTAATATTCAAAAATAACAAAATTATACCACTATTTACCACTTTTACCCACATTGTTAATAAGTATTCCCCCCAACCACCACGGTTCCTAAACTAGTTGCAACAGGGTTGTTAAAAACTTCACATTAAAAAAATATAAGGAATTCAGGAAAGGTGTATTTTTACAAAAAAAAGAGTACATTTGTCAATTGAAAAAAGATTTTAAATGATCGACAATATTATTACCGAAGGAGAATTCAAATACAAAGAAGCAGGCGAAGGAAAAGCCATTATTCTTTTACATGGTTTGATGGGAACCGCAAGTATGTTTGATGAGATACTTGAATATTTTGCCAGTAAAAACTACAGAGTTTTAGTACCTGAATTACCTATATATAGCTTACCGATGCTAAAGACGAATGTGAAACATTTTTCTTTATTCATCAAGAGATTTATTGAGCATAAAAACCTGGAAAGCGTTACCTTGATTGGAAACTCTTTAGGAGGTCATATCGCGTTGTATTTGACAAAGCATTACCCTGAATTGGTTGACAATCTTGTCTTGACAGGAAGTTCGGGTCTCTACGAAAATGCGATGGGAGATAGTTACCCTAAAAGAGGCGATAGAGATTATATCACTAAAAAAACACAATCTGTTTTTTACGACCCAGCGAATGCTACTGAAGAGATGATTGATGATTTATTCAGAGTTGTAAACGACAGAGGAAGCGTATTGAGAATACTTTCTCTTGCAAAAAGTGCAATTCGTCACAACATGGCGAACGACCTTCCAAACATGGATCTCAAAACCTGCTTGGTATGGGGAAAACAAGACAACGTTACACCACCAGAGGTAGCGGTTGACTTCGAAAAGCTAATGCCTAACTCAGAATTGTTTTGGATAGACAAATGTGGTCATGCCCCCATGACAGAACATCCTGTCACCTTTAACAAAATAGTTCATGATTGGTTTATAAAAAACAATATATAACATTCAAAATCCAATTTTTACATTAAAAATTGGATTTTATTTTTTTACATTCTTATGAAAATAAAAAAAGCGGTATTTGAAGTAAGCAATAGCGATGTAGCCAAATGTCCAAAAGATCGCATACCCGAATACGCATTCATAGGAAGGTCTAATGTTGGAAAGTCATCGTTGATCAATATGTTGACCAACAACAACAAGTTGGCAAAAACATCGGGGACTCCAGGAAAAACTCAATTGATAAATCACTTTAGAATCAATGATAATTGGTTTTTAGTCGACTTACCAGGATACGGATATGCAAGAGTTTCTAAAAAAACAAAAAGAACATTCCAATCTTTTATAAAAAAATATTTCATGCAACGAGAGCAATTGATTTGCTCGTTTGTACTGATAGACTCTCGTCATGAGCCACAAAAGATAGACATGGAATTCATGCAGTTTTTGGGCGAAAGTCAGATTCCATTCTGTATTATATTTACAAAATCAGACAAACTAACTCAAAGAGTATTGGAGAAAAACATTCGTGTTTACAAAGAGAAATTACTGGAAGATTCCTGGGATATTTTTCCGGATTACTTTGTAACTTCTTCGTCTTCCAGAGATGGTAAAGAGGAGGTTTTAGAATTTATTCAGAAAGTAAACGACAACTTAAAAGAAGCGTAATCACTTCGTCCTAAACCCACCTATTTTGAAGTCTACTGTAAAAAATATAGAGATACTTTTTGAAGACAACCACATCATTGTTGTAAACAAAAGATCTGGAGATCTAGTACAAGGAGACAAAACAGGAGATGCTCCTTTGAGCGACATTTTAAAAGAGTTTATAAAAGTAAAATACAACAAACCTGGAAATGTATACCTAGGTGTTGTTCATCGATTGGACAGACCCACAACAGGAATTGTAATTTTTGCCAAGACATCCAAAGCACTAGAACGTCTAAATAAAATGTTGCGAGACAAAGAGATCGACAAAACCTACTGGGCAGTCGTAAAAAACAAACCAAGTAAAGGTAAAGACACGTTGATCAACTACCTGAGAAAAAACCCTAAAAACAACAAAGCAACTGTTTTCAACAAGGAGACTAAAGATAGTAAAAAGGCGATATTACACTACAAGACCCTAAAATCTCTAGACAACTACCACCTCTTAGAAATTGATTTAGAAACTGGTAGACACCATCAAATCAGAGCACAATTGTCACATATAAAATGTCCTATTAAAGGGGATTTAAAATATGGATTCCCCCGTTCAAACAAAGATGCAGGAATACACCTTCACGCAAGGAGGATTCAGTTTACCCACCCTGTTTCAAAAGAAACTATAAAGATAGAAGCTCCAACACCAAAAGACCCTATTTGGGAGGCTTGTATTTAGACTAAGAATTGGAACAATTCAGGACTGTCATTTAAGTATTTACCTAAAAAACCTTTTGACTTCATACGCTCTAGCAAAGGATTAAAATCACTTTTTGACTTCAACTCAATCCCTACAACAGCTGGTCCATTTTCCCTACTGGTCTTTTTAGTATATTCAAAATAAGCAATATCATCTTGAGGCCCCAAAACATCTACAACAAATTCTTTAAGAGCACCTGCGCGCTGCGGAAATTGTATGATGAAATAGTGTTTAAGACCCTCATATAGCATGGAACGTTCTTTCATTTCTTCCATGCGAGTGATATCATTGTTTCCACCGCTTACAATACAAACAACATTTTTACCTTTAATTTCATCTGTATAGAGATCAAGTGCAGCTATAGAAAGTGCGCCTGCAGGCTCAACAACCAATGCGTTTTCGTTGTACACTTTTAACAAGGCTGAACAAACAGCCCCTTCAGAAACTGTATTGACGTCTGCTAGTAAAGCTTTACAAATTTTGAAAGTAGAATTCCCCATTCGCTTGACAGCAGCACCATCTATGAACTTTTCGATAGCTGTCAGGGTCGTGTTTTCCCCTAATTTTATAGAGGTACTTAAAGAAGGAGCCCCTGAAGGCTCTATGCCTATAATTTTTGTATCTGGACTCAACACTTTAAATACACTACAAACCCCGGCTGCTAGCCCTCCACCACCAACAGGTAAAAATAAATAATCTATGGGTTCGTTTGCTTGTTCAAGAATTTCTAAAGCAACAGTACCTTGACCTGCCATGACATCAGCATTGTCAAAAGGATGCACAAAAGTAGCAGCATGCGTAGTACAAAAATCAGCAGCAGCCTCATAACTTTCATCATAAGTATCTCCGATTAACACAACTTCGACAAAGTTCTCACCGAATCTACGTACCTGACCAATCTTCTGTTGTGGGGTTGTCGTAGGCATAAAAATAGTGCCCTTTACCTTTAAACGCTGGCATGCCATAGCAACACCTTGAGCATGGTTTCCAGCACTGGCACATACAACTCCATTTTCAAGAGCCTCTGAAGTTAAATTCTGAATACAATTATAGGCGCCTCGAATTTTATAAGAACGCACTGTTTGCAAATCTTCTCGCTTGAAAGAAATATTGGCTTCAAATCGGTCTGAATAGTTTGGCATATAATCCAAAGATGTCTTGAGTACCACCGACTTTATAGCTGCTTGAGCCTTTACTATTTTGTCTAAACGTATCATACAATTTGTGAGATAAAAACGCTTTAATTAGATTACAAAGATAACGTATCTATCGAATAGACAACAGCAAACAAAGAAAAAGCCTGGCAGAGGCCAGGCTTTTTAGGAAATATGTAATTTACAATCTTAGATTACGATTTTCTTCATCGCTGTCATAGATTCTCTCAAATATTCTCCGATTTCCTCAACACCATGGTTGCGGATTGCAGCGTTTACTTCAATCAACTCTTTATTATCTACACCTGTAGCACCCTCATTAAATGGACGTCCTACTAAGTTACTTGGCGCATTTTTCACATATTCTTCAATCAAAGGCTTTGCAGCATGGTCAAACAAGTAACATCCGTACTCAGCAGTATCAGAAATCACACTGTTCATCTCGTACAATTTCTTTCTAGCGATTGTATTTGCAATCAATGGAGTTTCGTGTAAAGACTCATAGTAAGCTGATTCATCGATCACACCAGATTCAGTCATTGCCTCGAATGCCAATTCTACACCTGCTTTTACCATGGCAACCATCAAGACACCATTATCGAAGTATTCTTGCTCAGAAATCTCAACAGCAGCAGCTGGAGTTTTTTCAAAATTAGTCTCTGCAGTTGCAGCTCTCCAAGTCAATAAGTTAATATCATCATTTGACCAATCTTCCATCATTGTTTTTGAGAAATGACCAGAAATAATATCGTCCATATGTTTTTGGAACAAAGGACGCATCAAGTCTTTCAACTCTTCAGAAGCCTTAAAAGCAGCTATTTTTGCAGGATTAGACAATCTGTCCATCATATTTGTGATACCTCCGTATTTCAAAGCTTCAGTAATAGTTTCCCATCCGTACTGAATCAATTTTGAAGCATATCCTGCTTCAATTCCTTCAGCAACCATCTTGTCAAAACATAAGATAGAACCTGTCTGCAACAAACCACATAAAATTGTTTGCTCTCCCATTAAGTCAGATTTTACCTCTGCAACAAATGAAGAACGCAACACACCAGCGGTATGACCACCTGTTCCAACAGCATATGCTTTAGCGTAGTCCCATCCTTTTCCTTCTGGATCATTTTCAGGGTGTACAGCAATCAATGTAGGAACACCGAAACCTCTTTTAAACTCTTCACGTACCTCAGAACCTGGTGACTTTGGTGCTACCATAATTACCGTGATATCTTCTCTCACCTGCATTCCTTCTTCTACAATATTAAAACCGTGAGAATAAGACAAAGCAGCTCCTTTTTTCATCAAAGGCATCACTGCAGTTACTACAGCAGTATGTTGTTTGTCCGGTGTCAAGTTGATCAATAAATCTGCCGTAGGAATCATTTCTTCATACGTCCCAACAGCAAAACCATTCTCGCTTGCATTTAAGAAAGATTGTCTTTTTTCAGCGATTGCTGCTGGTCTCAATGTATAAGAAACGTCCAAACCTGAATCTTTCATATTCAAACCTTGGTTCAGTCCTTGTGCACCACACCCGATTATAACTATTTTTTTTCCTTTCAATGCTGCAACACCTCCATCGAATTCAGATCTGTCCATGAATTCACATTGTCCCAATTGCTCCAATTGTTCGCGCAATGAAAGTGTGTTGAAATAATTTGCCATTTTTTCTATTGTTTATTAATTTTTGTTTTATGTAATAGTTTCATTTTCAGCACCAAAGATACTTTTTAATGAACTGGTATTTCTTTTAAAATTTTAATTTCAAGTTGTCAAAAATATGAAAACCTTTTTTTATTTCCCCACAAACAGGAGATGATTATTGTGAATAATTAGAACATTCTAACAAACAATTAACAATGTCAAGTACTAAAATTGATATTTATTGAAAAATCATCAAAATATGTAAAAACACCAACTTAGCGAACCTCTAATCAAACACTTAAATCAAGGTTAATAGTATTCAAACAAATGTTTTTTCTGTTGCAACTTGCAAAACTTGATTACTTAAAATTCTTTAACTGATCTGATATTTTCATTTCTGTTTTAGAAACTGAAACTCTTCCAGTTCTGACGAATTGCATGATCCCATAAGGCAACAACTCGTTGTACAAAGCTTCTGTTTCGTGTCTAAAACCTGTCTTTTCAATTACAAAATAATCAGGACTTACAGTCACTATTGAAGCATGACTATTTTTGATACTATTTTGAATCTCGCGCTTATCAAACAGTAAGCTAGATGCTATTTTATAAAGTGCTGTTTCAAGGTAAATAATTTCATCATCTGTGTGGTAATACGCTTTGATAACTTCAATTTGTTTTTCAATTTGTCCTACCAGTTTTTTTACAGCCACTTCTGTCATATTGGCTACAATTGTAAAACGACTCACATTTTCAATTTCAGAACCCGAAACATTCAAGCTCTCAATATTGATATGTCGCTTCAAGAAAATTGTTGCAATTCTATTTAATAAGCCTGGATTGTTTTCTGTATACACAGAAATTGTATAGGTTTGTTTTTCCATTTTCTTTTATTTTAATCTTACTTCAGCTACACTTGCTCCTGTTGGCACCATCGGAAAAACATTGTCTTCCTTTTCAATCATCACCTCCAAGAAATAAGATTCTTTTGAAGCAATCATCTCCTTTACAGCCCCAGCTAAGTCTTCCCTTTTTACCACTTTTGTAGCTTTTATATCGTAGGCTTCAGCTAATTTGATAAAATCAGGATTTACCATATGCGTCGAAGCATAACGTTTGTCAAAGAACAATTGCTGCCATTGACGTACCATCCCTAAGAACTCATTATTCAATACTACAATTTTAACCGCAGCTTTTGTTTGCAAGATAGTTCCTAGCTCTTGACATGTCATTTGATAACCTCCATCTCCAATATAAGCGACAACTTCACGTTCTGGTGCACCCATTTTAGCTCCAATAGCAGCAGGCAAGGCAAAGCCCATAGTTCCCAAACCTCCTGAAGTTACGTTACTTCTCGATTTGATGAAGTTTGCATAACGCACGGTAAACATCTGATGTTGACCAACATCTGATACGATCACCGCATCTCCAAGTGTTTCTTTATTTACTTGATTGATTACTTCACCCATTGTCAACCCTTCTTTTGTTGGGTTTAACTGTGGATAGATTACTTCTTCTAGTTCTTCTTTGTCATATGCTTTGAATTCATCGTGCCAAGCATCGTGCTTGTTTTCATTCAAATGTGGTAAAAGTAGCGCCAAAGATTCTTTAGCATCACCCAAGACGGCCACATCTGTTTTCACATTTTTATCCACCTCAGCAGGATCAATCTCGAAATGAACTATTTTAGCTTGTTTGGCATATCGTGATAAATCACCTGTAACACGGTCGTCAAATCGCATTCCAATCGCAATCAAAACATCGCATTCGTTGGTCAATTTATTAGGTCCATAATGTCCATGCATACCAACCATTCCAACATTCAAAGGGTGGTCTGTTGCCAAAGCCGACAATCCTAATATAGTCCATGCTGCTGGAACTCCTGACTTTTCAACGACTGCTTTAAACTCTGCTTCTGCTTCTCCTAAAATTACCCCTTGTCCAAAAATTATAAAAGGTTTTTTTGCTTCGTTTATAATTTCAGCTGCCTTTATAACTTCGTCTTCAGAAACGGTAGGTGATGGCGTATAACTACGAACACCCGTACATTTTTCATAGGCATAGTCCAACATACCCAATTGAGCATCTTTGGTAATATCTATCAATACAGGTCCTGGACGCCCTGACTTTGCAATATAAAATGCCTTTGCAATCGCAGCAGGAATGTCTTCAGATTTGGTTACCTGTATGTTCCATTTTGTAACTGGAGCAGAAATACTAATCACGTCCGTCTCTTGGAAAGCATCTGTCCCTAGCAAATGAGAAGCTACTTGCCCCGTAATACACACCAAAGGTGTAGAGTCAATCTGCGCATCGGCAATTCCTGTTACCAAATTAGTAGCACCCGGTCCAGAAGTAGCCAAACAAACACCAACTTTACCAGTAACTCTGGCAAAACCTTGTGCTGCATGAATCGCCCCTTGTTCGTGGCGTGTCAATACGTGCTGCAGCTGCTCTTGGTACTTATACAACTCATCGTAAATAGGCATGATAGCCCCACCTGGATACCCATAAGCCAAATTGGCCCCTTCCTCTAAAAGTGCTCGAACCACTGCTTCAGACCCAGATATTCTTTCAGTATTTATATTTTTTGTTTCCATGTACATGTCAACTTTAAGATCAAAAGAAACGTAGTTCTTTTGTGATTTATATATGTTAGAATTTATCCGTAACACATCCTTCAGATGCAGTTGCTACGGTATTTGCATATTTGTATAAAATTCCTTTTGTGTGTTTTAATGGTGGTGCAATCCAAGCTGCTTTTCTTGCTGCCAACTCTTCCTCTGACAATAATACATTGATTGAGTTGTCTTCAGCGCTGATACGTATCATATCTCCTGTTTTCAGAATACCAATAGCTCCACCACTTTGTGCTTCTGGCGTAATATGCCCCACAACAAAACCATGTGTTCCTCCAGAGAAACGTCCATCTGTAATCAAAGCCACAGACTTCCCAAGACCTGCTCCCATAATCATAGAAGTAGGCTTTAGCATTTCAGGCATTCCTGGGCCTCCTCTAGGACCTACATAACGAATCACAACAACATCTCCGCGTTCTACTTCTCCATTTCCAATTCCAGTATTCGCTGCTTGCTCTCCATCGTAAACAACTGCTTTTCCTTCAAAAAACAATCCTTCGTTTCCGGATATTTTTGCCACAGCACCTTCTTCTGCAAGGTTTCCATACAAAATTTGCAAATTACCAGATGACTTAAGCGCTTGCTCTTTAGGAAATATAATATCCTGGTCATCTTCAAAAGCCAAAGGTGTAACATCTGCTAAATTTTCTGCCAATGTTTTCCCTGTAACTGTCATACAATCTCCATGTAAATAACCACTATCAAGCAAATATTTCATCACAGCAGGCGTTCCTCCTACTCCGTGAACATCCTCCATCAGATATTTTCCTGAAGGCTTTAAATCTGCAATCAAAGGTGTTCTATCACTTACAGCTTGGAAATCTTCTAAGGTAAATTTGATATCTGCCGCATGAGCAATGGCTAAAAAGTGTAATACTGCATTTGTAGATCCACCCAACGCATTTACGATGGCTACAGCATTTTCAATGGATTTTTTTGTAATGATATCCAAAGGTTTCAAATCCAGTTCTAGCAAGTTTTTAATTGCCAAAGCAGTACGCTCACTTTCTGTTAATTTATTTGGATTCTCTGCAGGTATCGATGAATTGTATGGCAATGCAAATCCCATTGCTTCAATAGCTGAAGCCATAGTATTGGCTGTATACATACCTCCACAAGCTCCTGCACCTGGAATCGCTCTTTTGATTACATCACGGTATTCTTTTTCATCAATTTCTCCTGCTACTTTTTGCCCTAAAGCTTCAAAAGCAGATACGATGTTTAATTTTCTTCCTTTGTATTTCCCAGAAGCAATAGTCCCTCCATACATCATGATGGATGGTCTGTTGACACGTAACATTGCTATGATAGCTCCTGGCATATTTTTATCACATCCTACCACTGGCACCATTGCATCGTAACTTTGAGCGTTCATCACAGTTTCCATAGAGTCTGCAATAATATCTCTTGAAGTCAACGAATAGTTCATTCCAGAAGTTCCCATAGAAATTCCATCACTCACACCAATAGTATTAAACACCAAACCGACTTGTCCTGAATTGTTCGCTTCTTTTTTTATTTCTGCTGCCAAATTATTCAAGTGCATGTTACATGGGTTTCCGTCATATCCGGTACTAGCAATACCAATCTGCGGTTTATTCATGTCTTCATCAGTCAATCCGACGGCATACAACATCGCTTGTGATGCTGGTTGGGATTCGTCTTGAGTCAGTCTACTACTGTGTTTGTTTAATGCCATTGTATGTTTTTTTATTACGCTAACGAAGAATTCGATCTTCGTTTTTTTTATTTCAAAAGCAAATATAACGTTTCGTCTATGTATGCAAAGAAATACTTCAATAATTCTCTACGCTACTCAACCACACCAAAAACACCCTTAATGACTGATTGTTAGTGTTTTACGTCTTCATTTTTACAATGATAAAGAACAAAAAAGAAAACTTATTTTTTTAAACCAAAAAAAACTTAATATATATAATTTGACATTCAAAGGTGCTTCTCTAAGCAATACTCTTTACCATACTCAAAATGATAATAGGAATAAAAAAACACCATATCAATACTTTTTTATAAATTTAAACAATTGATTTACAACCTAATAAAACTCATGAAAAAGCAACTAAAATATTATGTACTTCTTCTCATCCCACTCTTGAGTTTACTTTCAATGAAGACACATGGAATTGTTACATTTATGGCTGTATTCATTTTTTTTATTCTAATTCCGTTTATCGAACTTTTCACAACGCCCAATAACAGTGGTTTTGATAGAAAGACAGCACTTCAAGAAAAGAGAAAATTTAGTTATAGTATTTTGCTTATTATCGGTGTTGTTCTTCAATACTCTTTGCTATTTTATTTTCTTTACAACATCTCTAGCACAGCATTTTTGAGTGTTGACTATTTTGGAAAGATAAGCGCAATGGGATTAAGTTGTGGAATACTTGGTATCAACATTGGACACGAATTGGGACATCGCAACTCTCGTTTCTTTCAATTACTTGGTGAATTGTCACTATTGACTTCTTTGCGTTGTCATTGTCTCCCCTATCACAATCAAGTACATCATTACACATTTGCGACACACAATGATCCAGGAACAGCACTTAAGAATGAATCCGTATACGCTTTTTGGATGCGATTTCAATACATGAGTTTCATTGCCTCATGGAACACAGAGATAAGCCATATGAAACGCTTAGAGAAGTCGAGAGTTTCGCTGTCAAACCGTATGATTGTCTACGCTATTTATTACGTCGTAGCACTTCTTTTTGTTTGGATTCAATTTGGCAGTGGTACACTTTTTGCGTTTGTGCTTGCCGCAGTATTTGGCATGCTATTTACAGACACTTTTACTTACGTTTCTCATTATGGTTTGCTTAGAAAAAAAACCAACAACACCTTTGATAGACCTAGTACAGAACATTCTTGGAATGCAAACCACCCCATTAGTTTATTGTTACTTCTAAATAGGCCAAGACATTCAGACCATCATAAAAACAGTAGTAAAGGCTACCATTTATTACTTTCTTTAAACAAGTGCAAAACCCTGCCAAGTAGCTATCCTGCTATGATGCTATGTGCATTGTTTCCCCCTCTATGGAAACACTTGATGCATAGACTACTTTGAAAAAAATTAAACATCAAAATCAATGGCATACAATTGCAATCCAGAAGCAGGAGCTAACTCTTTTAACGTTTCTGAGGATGGATTTTCTAAAGTATCTTTCACAAAAGAAAGATCGACTAAACCTAGCCCTAATTGATATAAAACTCCCATCATCAGTCGGACTTGGTAGCGCATAAATCCACTTCCTTTTACACGAAAAATATAACTGTTTTTAGGAAAGAAATTTGCAGTATACAGATCATTCGAAACCACTTCACTGAGTATTATTTCTCTAACAAAATTCGTGCTTTCTGATGGCTTGTATGCATAGCGCTGAAAATTGTGCTTGCCCTCAAATAACAGAGCTCCTTCCTGCATTAAATGAATGTCTAAATTTTCTTTGTACCCCTGCATAAAAGGAGCACAAAAAGGATGTATTTTCTCTCCCGCTGAAAACAAATACACATATTCTTTTTGCTTAGAATCTTGTAAGATATTAAAAGTGGCGTTCACCTCTACTATACTCAAAATGCGAAGATCGCTAGGCAAACTAATATTCAACTTATCTTGTAAGTATGAAATATCTAGTGGTTCTTTTACAAAAAGCTCAAGAGCAGCTTCGTTTGCAGAAACCATCATGTCTGTTCGGCTAGCTGCTAACACCTTGAAATCACCATGTTGCAAAACAAAATTCAAGGTTTTTTCCACCATAAGCTGCACTGTTTTTACTTTGGGTTGCCGCTGCCATCCATGATAACGAAACCCTAAATACTGAAAACGAAGCAAATAATAATATTTTTTTTGTTGCATCTACTAAGAGTTAAAAATACTGTATGGATTTTATGTAACTAGTGTTGTTCACGAAGCTTTCTCTTGATAACTTCTTCCACTGGTATACCGTCTATATTAGACTCTAGCCAAGAAATAATATCTAAATATAGAAAAGCTCTTTTCTCATAAGGGTGATTCTCAAAAACTTTCAATTCTTTGTGCAAACTCCTAAAAGCATCTTTTAACTCATTAGGGTACAAAGATGTAAGGTTCCTCAAGAATTTGATCATTTTTCGTTGTACCTCATACAAGTTATCCATCTTTAGCAAAAACTTATAGGTTGCCTTTATCAACTCATCAATGTTTTGGTCTTTCCCTGACTCGTAGTGGGCTACCAAGTCAAGAACGCGACTGTAACAGAGTAAGTCTTCTCGCATTTTTAAATCCTTGTTGTCTTTTATCTTGGAAAGGTATAAGATACAATTTGCATAATCACCAGCACCGAAGTACATACATGCTATTTTGTAATAAAACAACATTACGTGGTGGGCGTCAATTTTTTTACCAAAACTTTTCAGCTGACTTAGAACCTCAGGAACAAACGCTGTACCTTTCTTAAATTCTCCCTCCAAATAATACAGATTGATTTTGTGTTGGTACAAATACAAGTTTGAAAGTAGCTGTGTATTTTCATTTACAAAGAATCGTTGGTACTCTATCGAATGTTCTAATGCAATAAGTGTTTCGTTGAACTTATAGGTTTGCTGTAAATAAAACAGTGACTCTAGCGAATAATTAACAGCTTTTAAATAAAAGACAGGGTGTAACTGTTTCATATCAGGATACTCATCAAAAATAGCTACTAACTTTTGTGAATACCGGTAACAGGACAGAAAATCTTGTGTGATAAATCCATACCATAAATTGGATTGGTATAGAAACATTTTTCCCGTAAACCCTAATTCAGAAAACACATATTTCGGATAGCGAGCTTCGTAATAGTCATTTACAATTTTAAAGTCTGCATCACTTCTTACATAGCCATACTTTAAAAACCAACTATATAATTGTAAGGATAAGTTTGACAGTTTTGATACAATGACATTTTTTGAACTTATTGTTTTTGCCTCCACCGCCAAAATATCTGCGCGATCTGTCATAGACCTAGTAATGTACTGAGACTCTATCACTTTTTCAAGCTCCACCAATTCGTATGCAAGTGTATTCTCTTCTTTACTGATGGCAATATTTTTGGCCTTTTCGAGTACTTTCAAACTTTGCTTGTAAAGCCCTTTGTTATACAAAATGGTAGCAAAATCTAATTGCTCACGAATCTGAGTTCGCGTGTTTTGATGGATTGGACTCAAACGTAAACTTATAAGAATCTGCTTGTATAAATGTGCTTTTGAGTTAGAAATCTGTTGCTTCTTGATATTGGTTTTCTTCAATATAACTTGCTCGTCATAGCCTTCCATTTTATCCAACACAGAAAATAAAGCCATAAAGTTAGCATCCGAGTTACCTCCTAACCTTCCTGCGTATAATTTAAATTGTCTCTTTTCTGATTTTGATAGTGACTTTACCAATAAAAAAAGTGAATCTTTTCGATCTATGGCCATTCAGAATGAATTAGAAATCTATTAAATAAATTGAAAATCAAAAATACTACAATTTTTGCATTTTTCTGAATAAGCTATAAAAAAGAAAGATATAATAAGATATTGCAAAACAATTTTGAAAAGTTTGTTAAAAAACCAAAAAACCATTCAAAAAAATTAAATATTCTATAATATCATATTCATGAAAACTAGGAGAAACACTCCAAACAAAAAACAATTAGACATTGTAAAATAAAAGAACACAAGTCACTGTACTACAAAGAGTTATGCTTTAAATAAAAAGTATTGAACACAGTAAAAAACAAGAAGCTATCATCAAAAAAAGATAAAAATAGAGGTATTTTTGAAATTACGTAATTAACAAAAGCCAACAGAATGAGTGATAATCATGTTCAAATTTTTGACACAACCCTAAGAGATGGAGAACAAGTACCAGGATGCAAACTGAATACTTCTCAAAAACTAATTATTGCTGAAAGGCTAGATTTATTGGGAGTTGATGTAATTGAGGCTGGATTCCCAGTATCGAGTCCTGGTGACTTTAAGTCTGTTGAAGAAATTGCAAAACTAGTCAAGAATGCAACAGTATGTGGACTAACAAGAGCACATGAAAATGATATCAAAGTTGCTGCAGAAGCACTGCAACATGCAAAAAGACCAAGAATCCATACGGGTATAGGTACTTCTGAATCTCATATCAAATATAAATTTAACAGTACACCAGAACGTATCATAGAACGCGCACAAGCAGCGGTTAAATACGCGAAAGGGTTTGTGGAAGATATCGAATTTTACGCTGAAGACGCAGGAAGAACTGACAATGAATACCTTGCAAGGGTTTGTGAAGCAGTAATCAAATCTGGCGCTACTGTATTGAACATACCTGACACTACTGGATATTGTTTGCCAGAAGAGTACGGAGCAAAAATAAAATACCTCAAAGAAAATGTAAAAGGAATTGAAAATGTAATTCTTTCTTGTCATTGTCATAACGATTTAGGATTGGCAACAGCCAATGCAGTAGCTGGAGCAATCAATGGTGCTAGACAAATAGAATGTACTATAAATGGTATTGGTGAACGCGCAGGAAACACAGCACTTGAAGAAGTAGCAATGATTTTCAAGCAACATCCAACACTTGATTTGTATACAAATATCAATAGCAAACTATTACATAGTACAAGTCAATTGGTACAAGAACATATGGGAATGTATGTACAACCCAACAAGGCAGTTGTTGGAGACAATGCCTTTGCACACAGTTCAGGAATACACCAAGATGGAGTCATCAAAAATCGTGAAACTTACGAGATTATGGACCCAGCAGATGTAGGGGTCAATGAGTCTTCTATTGTATTAACAGCTAGAAGCGGAAGAGCTGCACTTGCTTACAGACTTAAAAACAACGGATATGAATTGACTAAAATTGAATTAGACGCTGCGTATCCAGAATTTTTGAAATTTGCCGACACTAAAAAAGAAATTAACGACGAAGACTTACACATCCTAATGGATCGATGCAAGCTTCAAGCTTAATAGCATTATCAATTAATCAAAAGCCGGTTCATACTATGAATCGGCTTTTTTTGTTAGTTGTCGTGAACAAATCAATTGTAAGAAAACAATTCATACCAATCACACTATAGATTCACATATCAAACAAGTCTATTATAGCTAAAAATAGCTTATTTTTGATGCTTAGAAAAAAACCAGCAGTCATGACAAAACAAACAATTGTCAAAAAAATTGAGGCTTTAAAAAGTCAAAGTTCCATCAACTATGGAATCAAAACAATGACAGAAGCCTTTACCGAAAAGATTTTCTATACTCTTTTTGACAAAAATGCCGATTTAGAGCAAAGTATCGATGCTTTGGAAGTTCTTTTCAAAGAAATTTCAGTAATTGCCTGCAAAAAACCAGAAGCGTTGTGCGATTCAGTATGGGATAAATTTGTTAGCAAACTACCTGAAGTACTAGAAAAACTATCACTTGACGCTGCCTATATTTTAGAAAACGACCCTGCATCCAACGATTTAGAAGAGGTATACCTTGCTTACCCAGGTTTCTACGCAATCGCTATTTACCGCTTGAGCCACGAATTGTATTTATTGAACATGAAATTATTTTCTCGACTAATGAGTGAGTATGCACATAGAATTACGGGTACAGACATACACGCTGGTGCTGAAATCGCTTCTCCATTTTTTATTGACCACGCGACAGGAATTGTTATTGGAGAAACTACAGTTATTGAAAAACACGTCAAAATTTATCAGGGAGTTACTTTAGGAGCCTTGAGCGTGAGTAAAGAACTTCAAAATAGCAAAAGACACCCAACTGTTGAAGCAAATGTTTGTATTTATGCCAATGCCACTATACTCGGTGGGTCAACAATCATTGGTAGAAATAGTATTATTGGAGGAAACGCGTGGGTCACCAAATCGACTCCCGAAAAATCAATAGTGTCCAATACAACCACAACGGAAGTGAAAATCAAAGCAAAGAAATAAAAGTACCTTATACTACATCTAATGAAAGCATCTAAATTGGTGGATCTAATCGGAAATACTCCGTTAGTAATTTCACAAAACTTAGTTCAAAATAAAAATGTAAAACTCCTTCTTAAACTCGAGGGCAACAACCCTGGAGGAAGTGTTAAAGACAGAGCGGCCTACAATATGATTTCCTCTGCTATCGAAAATGGAGACCTGAAAAAAGGAGAGAAACTTATTGAAGCCACTAGTGGAAATACTGGAATTGCGCTGGCGATGATTGCGCAACTTTTTGGTATTGAAATAGAACTAGTATTGCCTGAAAACTCAACCAAAGAACGCACACAGACTATGAGAGCTTATGGTGCAACTGTTATATTAACACCTGCAGATAAAGGCATTATTGGATCTAGAGACTACGCTGATAAAAAAGTAGCACAAGGAGGCTATGTAATGCTCAATCAGTTTGCAAACCAGAATAATTGGAAAGCACATTACAAAACAACTGGTCCAGAAATATGGAGAGACACAGAAGGAAGTGTAACTCATTTCGTAGCTGCTATGGGTACAACTGGAACTATTATGGGTACTTCTACTTTTTTAAAAGAAAAGAATCCTGATATTCAAATCATCGGTGCCCATCCTAGTGATGGATCAAAAATCCCTGGTATCCGAAAATGGCCAGAAGAATACCTACCAAAAATATACGATGCCTCAAGAGTAGACCGCGTGTTGGAAGTTAGCGAAGCAGAAGCTAGAGCTATGACTAAAAGACTCGCTACTGAAGAAGGTATCTTTGCAGGAATGAGCAGTGGCGGGTCTGTCGCAACTGCTTTGAAAGTTGCAAATGAACTTGAAGCTGGCACGGTTGTAGCTATCATTTGTGACCGAGGAGACCGTTACCTATCCTCCAATTTATTCGAAGAATAGGTTTTTAGAATACAGACTCTTACTTTTCTGGTAGTATATATAGCTTATCTTTGCTTTGATGTATCAAGTTAGGGTCTAGTAGCATTGGGAAAAAAGCACCTTTTAAATACTTTTGGGTTTGATCCTTGTAATGTTTGCTAAAAGGGTTTCCAGACTGACCTGTAGGAATTATTGCCTTGCTTTCGTCAATATTTGAAAAATCTACAATCCTTCTAGTTGATGGACCTGCAGTGACATTGTAAACACCTGTACTGTCTAACTTGTACATAATATTATTTATGACTTCATTGCCTCCATGTGTTTTATAGGGACCTACGTTTAAAAAATATTTCAATACAGGGATTTCACCAAAAGGGTGTTTATAAAGCACCTGATGTACCTCTCCCCATTGCCAATCTTCTATATCGGTACCTAGCTGTACTTCTAAAGCGGCTATTGTTTTTTCAAAAACTCTCAAAAGAATAGTTTCACGACTTTCAACAACCTCTTTTGTATCGATATTGTCCCACCAAAGAGATGTTTTATTTTTTAATAAATAATTTGTCGTGCGTCTCTGCACGTGAGAATTTAAAAAGAGCTGGAATAATTCGTCCCCCATTTCATCCTTAAAAACTTCTTCCAAATACACATACATCAGTTTTGTATAAATGGTTGGAGCGATTGCTTCCGTTTCGAAAGCACCATCCCATTTTTTCAGATAAGAAATAGCCATAGCCGTGTTCTCAGATGAAGACCTCTCTAGAGACTCCAAAGGAAAATAACTTAAAAAATCGAGCGCCGTACTTGAGGTAACATTTAAAATTGTTGCTTTCATATCTTCCTTGTCATACAGTTCTTTCTTCTCTAAAAGATATGTAATCTGTTTTGCTCTGTCTTCAGGTAAGTAATAACCATGATAGCCTTTTTTTACCTCTTTACCTTCTTTTTTATAATGAGCAAAAGATTGATTGTTTGCCGAATACACATATTTAGATTCAGGATTTATAGCTTGTGGATTTTCAGTAAAGTCTATTGCTAGTAATTGATCGTCTTCACCTTTACTTCCCTCTAATACAAATTTGGGATTTACCTTATTTTGATGTTCAAATAATTTTGCCACTGCCCACCAAGCTACATTTCCTTTGGCATCACCATACATGACATTCAATCCTGGAGCATGAATCAAAGCTACTGACTTTTGAAAATCCTCGATAGAACTAGCATGAGACATTCCGTAAGATGCTTCAAGTAATTCATTTTTTTCTCTAGTAAACACCCAGTCTATGGATATAGGGTGTACACTGTCTGTAGCAGCTACCACCTCATTAACGACAGGGCCATGAATGGTTTTTTTGACTTGAAAATCAACCGATTCTCCACCTTTTACAAATATTTTTTTATTTCGAAGCTCAAAAGCTAGTGTATCCCCTTTATACAGATAAGAGCTACCATTTGTATCTCCATACTTTTCTGCATAAAAATCAATATCATCATTTTCAAACATGGTAATCCCAAACGCATAGTCTCTGTTGTGTGCCAACATAGCAAAGGGAATCAAACCTAGGTGAAACCCATAACTTTCAAAAGTTGGTGTTTTCAAATGCGCTTGGTACCAAACAGAAGGTTGTGCGTAGCCAATGTGAGGGTCATTGGCAAACAATACTTTGCCATTTTTTGCTTTTTCTGGGCCAAGTACCCAACCGTTAGACCCTATAAATTCTGGTACTGGTAGCTGTGACAAGACGGATTGAAAGTTTGCTGCCACTGCATTGGTTTCAAAAGCAGGAGTATTCCCATGAATGCTTGTATGTAGACTATCTATCTCCACATGTAAATCACGTACATAAGCAGTTCCAAGTTTATTTTGCAATGCAGACATCATTGGATCAGTCTTGTGCGCCATCGCAAAACTAACAGCCATATAGGCAAAAACGTTGTACACATCTTTGACTGTATAATATTCTTTTTCCAGTCCTAGTAAATGAAACTCGACAGGAGTTGTTCCTTTTTCAATAAACTGGTTGACTCCTCGTAAATAAGCTTTGGTCATCTGAAATGAGGTCGTGGTCGTATCTATATTTTGTAATGTAGATTCGATACTTTCGTCAATACAGAGTGTTTTAAAGAAACGATCTACCTCAATGGTTTTATCTCCAAAAAGTTCCGAAAGTCTTCCGGAAGCAATCCTTCGAAGCAATTCCATTTGCCACAAACGATCTTGGGCATGAACATACCCTAAAACAGTATAGACGTCTTTTTCAGAAGAAGCCTCAATATGTGGGACACCAACATTATCAAAATAAACAGTTGTTTGAGAGTCGACTCCTTCAATTTGTTTTGTTCCGCTATAGGTGGGTTGTTGAAAAATTGCGAAAACAACACATGCTAACAATAAAAGCATGAGTAGTATACCAAAAATATAAAGTATTCGTTTTTGTAATGACATCATAAATCTTTATTCAAATTAAGGTGACAAATAGCAACAGAATCACAAGATTAAAAAGGAATTATAGTCATGATAGGCTACTAGAATTATTTCTTTTTTAGATCAATCAATCCCGTACGATTTGTCCAAGCTAAAACTACTAAATTAATTGATGTAAAGTGTGGTGTTTTCATAAAAAACCCCAATTTGTAAGCTACAAATTGGGGTATACTATTAGTAGTACTGAAATTAAGCTAAAGTACCGAGGTAACGCTCTGCATCTAATGCAGCCATACATCCAGTACCTGCAGCAGTTACTGCTTGCCTGTATTCTTTGTCTTGTACATCACCCGCGGCGAAAACTCCTGGTAGGTTTGTCTTGGTTGTTTTTCCTTCCGTAATTAAGTAACCCGCGTCATCCATATCCAATATATTATTGAA
Organism: Flavicella sp.; assembly: GCA_042091695.1. GTDB lineage: Bacteria > Bacteroidota > Bacteroidia > Flavobacteriales > Flavobacteriaceae > Flavicella. Next base: position 1,214 of record JBELHA010000030.1, on the reverse strand, counting down.
TACCGTTGTATTTGGTGTGTGTCCAATTGCAATGAATACTCCTGTTACAGGAACGTCGTGTGTTTCTTTTGTGATATTGTTTACAGCTCTTACGCCTTCCACAACAGTATCTCCTAACACCTCATCTATCTCTGTATTGAACAATACTTCGATATTTTCTGTTTTTTCAACTCGGTGTTGCATCGCCTTCGAAGCACGCATATAATCTTTACGCACCAATAATGTAACCTTATTACAAATATTTGCCAAATAAGTTGCTTCTTCAGCAGCTGTATCTCCAGCTCCTACAACCACAACATCTTGTCCTTTGTAAAAGAAACCATCACAGGTAGCACATGCAGATACACCTCCACCTTTTAGACGTTCTTCACTTTCCAAACCTAAATATTTGGCAGTAGCACCTGTTGTAATAATCACCGTTTCTGCTTCAACTTTTTTCTCTCCATCAATTGTAATATTGTGAATTCCGCCTACTTCTTTAGAGAAATCAACTTCCGTTGCCAATCCAAAACGCACTTCTGTTCCAAAGCGCTCCGCTTGATTTTTTAAATCTTCCATCATAGCAGTTCCATCCGTACCATTTGGATACCCAGGAAAATTGTCTACTTCTGTAGTAGTCGTCAATTGCCCTCCCATTTGCATTCCTGTATACATGACAGGTTGCATGTCTGCTCTAGCCGCATAAATAGCTGCAGTATATCCAGCAGGTCCTGAACCTATAATCAAACATTTAATTCTTTCTATTGTATCTGACATAATGTGTTGTTTTTATTTTTCCAAAACAAAAATACTACATTTCAAAGGTTCTCAAGTTTCTTTTTCATAAGTATTTCAAATAAAGGAATAAGGAAAACTGATATAAAATTCACTAAAAACCATTGTAGCAAACATACAAGGCTAAAAAAACAAAAAATAGTGCTAATAATAATTGGGAAACTAAGAATTAGCTGTATATTTGCAGCTCGAAATCGGGCACTTAATTTCGACAACACTCTCGGGGTGTAGCGTAGCCCGGTCATCGCGCCTCGTTTGGGACGAGGAGGTCGCAGGTTCGAATCCTGCCACCCCGACAAAAGCCTTGCATCTGCAAGGCTTTTTTTATTGCTATATCTCTCAAGTAGAGAGCCTACAACACACTAAATAGTTAACTCAATAAATCATTCGTAAGCCACTAGAAAGACAATACAAGCTAGAAAATGTATAATAGTATCCAA